>JBDUBA010000488.1:0-9803 GCA_040004335.1 Gemmatimonas sp. | reverse complement strand
CCATCCTTGCGTCGACCCACCACCTGCCGTTCGAAGGTCGTCACACTGCCTCGCATGGCATTCAAATACCAGGGGAGGTCACCCGCCTCGATGCTGGCCTTGGGATCGGGAATGAGCATGGTGACACTTCGCCCAATCACTTCATCGGCCCGATAACCGAAGAGACGCTCTCCCGCTGTGTTGAATGACTCCACGTTCCCAGCGCCACTGACACTTACAATGACATCCAACGCGTTGTCGAGCACTGATCGCAGCAGATCGTCAACCTGACGACGTTCCGTTTCGTCCTTGATCACGCACACCCATTCAACAACCGTGCCTGCTTTGTCACGAACGGGCACCGCTCGTGAATGCATCCGCCGCCACTGTCCGTCGGCGCGCCGCAAACGGAATTCGTTATTGACCGGTTCCAACGTTTGACGCCCATGTGCCCATCGGTGTTGGACACGGGCGGCGTCATCGGGATGAATAATGTTCGCCCATCCGTCCTTGATTGCATCCTCGTAACTCTGCCCGGTAATTTCGGTCCAGTTCTGATTGCTGGTAATTTCGCCATTCAGATCATTGATTGTGACAATTTCACCCAGCGCCTTGACCATGGATTCGTAACGGGCCTGTCCGAGTTCGAGCTGCGAATAATTGGCCACCAACTCGCGCTTCGACTCCTCCACCCGCGTTCGAATTTGACGCTCGCTTTGCGACAGGAATATTCCGGCAGAACCGATCGACAGAAAAATGATCGCACCCAGTTGCCGTTCGAGCCCGGAAATCCCGAACTGATACCGCGGCTCTGAAAACAGATAACCGGCCACGAAATAACTGACCAGCAACACGACGACTGCAGGTTTCCACCCTCCCAGGCGGGCGGTGAGCAGTACCGCGAACAGGAACAGGATATTCGGATAGTCGGCGCCCAGCGTGGGGTCGAGCGCGTAGCGAACATACGCCACCAGGAGCGTTGCGATGAGCCCTATACAATAGGGACCGGCCACCGGCCAACGTGTGCTGATTCGCGTCAACAAACCTGCCATCACGGCCCTCGTTTCAAGTGCGCCTGCAATGCTTGCACGCTGGCGATCGCAAGAGATTGATGCACGGCTTCGCAGTGGACATCACACCGCTCATCCGAGCATGAGTTGCGACACCATCTTCCGCAATGCTCAAGTTATGCGGTTAACATTACTGGTTCCCCAACTACTTCCCAACATATCGACATGACTACTGCTGTCAACCTGACCCTGACTGACATCATCGCTGCTCGTGAGCGCATAGCGCCGTGGCTCAACCCCACGCCAGTGCGTCACTATCCGCTCCTGGACAAACTGGTCGGGCACGGCATTCGCGTGTTGGTCAAGCACGAAAATCACCATCCGGTCAACAGCTTCAAGGTCCGCAATGGATTGGCGGCCGTCACTGGGCTCCCCTTGAACCTCGCCGCTCGCGGCGTCGCGGCGGCCAGTACGGGCAATCATGGACAGGGCGTCGCGTTCGCAGGAAACAAGATGGGAATTCCCGTAACCATTTGTGTTCCGGTGGGCAACAACCCGGAGAAAAACGAAGCCATTCGCGCGCTGGGCGCACGGTTGGTTGAACAGGGCGCGAACTATGATGCCTCGGTTCAGGCCTGCGCCGAACTTGCCGAACGCGAAGGGTTGACGGTGCTGCACTCAACCAACAATCGCGATGTACTGGCCGGTGCGGGAACACTGTCGCTCGAGCTGCTGGAGCAGGCGCCAGAGGTGAGTGCAATGGTGATTGCGGTTGGCGGCGGTTCGCAAGTGATGGGCGCCATCACCGCGGCCAGCGCACTCAAACCGTCACTGCGTGTGTACGGTGTGCAGAGCTGTGAAGCGCCCGCGCAATACGAATCGTGGAAAGCCGGTGCGCGATTGGCTCCAATAGCGTCGCGCACCATTGCCGAAGGCATCGCGACCGCGGTGGCGTACGAAATGACGTTTGATGGAATGCGCGAAGGGCTGGCAGGCTTTGGCACAGTCACCGATCGTGAAATTGCACAGGCCGTGCGCGATCTGTGGCGCGTGACGCACAATCTCGTCGAAGGCGCGGGGGCGGCCGGATTTGCGGGGCTGCGTGCAATGGCACCGGCGCTGGAAGGTGAGACCGTTGCGATAGTGCTGAGCGGCGGCAACCTGAGTTCGGAAATGGCCGTACAAATTTTGTCTGGCGCGATATGAAATGCGCCATCGTTGCTCGCGGAAGGAAAGCGTACACCACCTTCGCTAAATCTGAGACGTCGTCTACGCGCGCCCCGGCGGCGGCCGCGGAATCAGCGAAGACCACCACCGAAAAGACGGCGGTCACGCGCGCGGATGCGCCTGGCGATACACTTTTTTGAGACGTTCCACACTCGTATGCGTGTAGATCTGCGTCGTGCTGATACTTGCGTGGCCCAACAACTCCTGCACGGCGCGCAAATCCGCGCCCGCGTCGACCAAATGTGTGGCAAACGTGTGCCGCAACGAATGGGTACTCAATCCCGCGCCTTCATCCACAGCGCTTAGTAACCCAACAATAGCATGTTGCACTGCCCGTGTACTTGCACGAGTGCCGCGTTCACTCAGAAACAACGCGCCGCGCCCCAGACGCACGGGTTTGCGAGGAGACGCCGTGTCCGCGGCCGCCTGCGTGCGCGCCGCTTTGTTGTCGGAGCCGAGCTTCGCAATCAAAGCATCGCGCTTCACGAGATAGTTGCGGACCGCGCGTTGCGCGTGATCACCCACGGGCACAATACGCTCCTTCCGCCCCTTGCCGCGCACCTTCACCTGCTGCGTGACCAGGTCGAGATCGGCCAGATCAATTCCCTGCAGCTCCGACAAGCGCAACCCGCACGAATAAAACACTTCCAACATCGCGAGATTGCGCACGTCGGTGAAGTTGCCGCTTTGTGAACGCGTTACGGCCAGCGCCAGCAACGTGTCGGCCTGCGTGCGATCGAGATAGCCGGGCAACGTGCGCGGCAACCGTGGCGAACCCACGGCCCGCGCCGGATTCACGTCCACGCGTTCGTCGCGGTGCATCCAGCGAAAGAAACTCCGCACCGCCGACAGCCCGCGTGCAATCGAGCGCTTCGCGAGACCCTGGCGCGTGAGGTGCGCCATCCATCCGCGAATGTCGAGGCGCCCCAGTTCCCCCCACTCCCATCGGTCTACGCCCCGCGACTGCGCGAGATACGTCGAGAACGCGCGCAAGTCACGCTCGTACGCCATCAACGTATTCGGCGATACGTCGCGCTCCTTTTCAAGGTGCGTGAGAAACTCGCGCACTTCTTCCGGGAGCGGGCGTTCGACGGGACTGTCAGTCACTGAAGTTTCAACGCGATCACGCCCAACTCCCGATCACGCCACTCACGCAGTGACGCCAACGCACGCTCGGCAAACATCTCACGCTTCACGGCTTTGTCGCGCGGCGTGTTTTCGAGATCATCCAACAAACCGAAGTTCGCGTTCATTGGCTGAAAGTGTTTCGGGTCGGCTTCGCGCATATACCGATACAACGCGCCCATCATGCTGTTCACGGGTGGAACCAGCGGCTCCAAGCCGCTAATCATGCGAGAGAGATTGATGCCGGACAACAATCCAGTGGCCGTACTTTCCGTGTATCCCTCAACACCCGTGAGCTGACCGGCAAACATCGTCATGGGCGCGTCACGAAGCGCGAGATGCGGCGACAACGTTGCCGGCGCGTTGAGATACGCGTTGCGATGAATGCTGCCAAAACGCAGAAACTCTGCGTTGGCCAACGCCGGAATCATGCGAAACACGCGTTGCTGTTCGGGAATGCGAAGGCGAGTTTGAAATCCCACCAGATTCCACATGCGCCCGCCACGATCTTCCTGACGCAACTGCACCACGGCATGCGGACGTTTGTCGCTACGCGGATCGCGCAACCCGATGGGTTTCATCGGCCCGAAGCGCAAACTTTCACGGCCACGGCGCGCCATTTCTTCGACGGGCATACACCCTTCGAAATACGGCACCTTGTCAAACTCGTGCGCCGTGAACTGATCGGCTGTTGTAAGCGCGTCCAGAAATGCATCGTACTCTTCGCGCGACATCGCGCAGTTGAGATACGCCCCTTCGTCACTGGCGCCTTCCATGGTTTCCTTGTTCCAGCGCGACGCACGAAACGCAATGTCGTGATCGATGCTGTCAACGGAAACGATGGGGGCAATTGCATCATAGAACGCGAGATTCTCAACGCCCAACCGCGCGCGAATTGTGGCCGACAGCGCGTCCGACGTAAGCGGTCCTGTTGCCACGACGCCTACCGTTGGCAATTCGCTGACTTCTTCGTTCACGACTGTGATGTTCGCGTGCGCCCGTACCCGCGCATCAACCCCTGCCGAGAAGACGTCGCGATCGACGGTGAGTGCGGTTCCGCCGGGAACGCGCGCCGCATCAGCGCACTCCAATATCATCGACCCCAACTCGCGCATCTCGGCCTTGAGCAACCCGTGCGCATTCGTGGTGTCGGTGCTCTTGAACGTATTCGAACACACCAGTTCGGCCAGTCGGTCGGTTTTGTGTGCGGCGGTGCCGCGAACGGGCCGCATTTCGTGCAACACAACCCGATGCCCGCGCTCGGCCAGTTGGTATGCAGCTTCCGATCCTGCCAAACCGCCGCCAACCACGTGGACGGGCAAGCTGGCGCTGGTGTGAATATCTGACGTCATGTCGCAAGATACTCTGAAGCCAAGACCGCTGCGAGAACGAATGGGTCGTTCCCGCAGCGGCAGTGGTACAACTATCTGACGGGCCTTAGTGTGCTATGCGACGCCCGCGATTTCGGCGACTTCGGCTGCTTGGTCGTCCTCGGCCGATGCGACATCCCACTCGTTCTGACACTTGAGACAGCGGCGATAACTGCCGCGTGTCTTGTTGCTTTTCATCTCGGCGCCTACATACCCACACTCCGGACACGTCTCGGCCACGGGCTTATCCCACACGACGAAATCGCAATTGGGGTAATTCTCGCACCCGTAAAACGCCTTGCCGCGTTTCTTGCTGCGACGCTCTGAAATTTCGCCACCGTCCTTTGGACATTTGACGCCGGTTGGCATGGACCGCGTGCCACGACACTTCGGAAAACGGCTGCAGCCGAGGAAGTCACCGCCGCGCCCATGACGCACGACCATTGGTGCGCCGCACTCCTGGCACATGTGCGAGGTGAGTTCGGCCGGTTTGCGTTCGCCTTTAATGGGACGCGTATACGTACACCCCTTCGGATGCAATTCACACGCGACAAACGGCCCGAAGAATCCGCCTTTGGCAACCAGACGACTTTCAATATGCCGCTCTTCGCGACACACTGGGCAGCGTTCGGTTTCGAGTGCGGACAAATCGTGCGCTACGGCAATCAGCGCGTCGAGATCGTTGTCGTTCAACGTTTTCTGGAACGGCGTCCAGAAATCCTTGAGCGCCGCCTGCCACTTCATCTTGCCTTCTTCAACCTTGTCGAGGTCCGTTTCCATCTCGGCCGTGAAACCAACGTTGAAGATGTCGGGGAATTTCTTCACCATGACCTTCTCGACGGTTTCGCCCAGCTCCGTTGGAAAGAATCGACGCTGTTGCAACTCGACGTAACGACGATCGGCCAACACCGAGATGATCGACGAATACGTTGACGGACGACCAATGCCAAGTCGTTCCAGTTCCTTGACCAGTGAGGCCTCGGAAAAACGTGGTGGCGGCTCGGTGAAATGTTGTTTGGGATTGATGCCTTTACAGGGCACCTGATCCTTGAGCTCGAGCAGCGGCAGCGCCTGCTCGTCCTCGAGCGCCTTTGAGTCACCTTCTTCCTTCGCCTCGCGATACAGCGCAAGGAAGCCGTTGAACTTGATGACCGACCCGGTTGCACGAAACTGAAACTCGCGTGACGCGGTTTTGATATCGAAGTCGACGGTCGTGGTGTCGAACACCGCTGGCGCCATCTGCGACGACATGAAGCGCTGCCAGATGAGTTGATAAAGTTTGAACTGATCGGCGGTGAGTTTCTTTTGCAGAAATGCGTCGGGCTTCACATGAGGGAACGTTGGACGCACGCCTTCGTGTGCATCCTGCGCGTTGGCTTTTCCGCTTGGATACAACTGAGCGGTAGCCGCCAGATGGTCGGCGCCATATTCCGCAAGCAAGAGTTCGCGCGCCTGAGCGGCGGAGTCTTCGGAAATGCGCGTTGAGTCGGTACGCATGTACGTGATGAGACCTTGCGCGCCGTCTTCGCCACCAATGTCGATGCCTTCGTACAGATCCTGCGCGAGACGCATCGTGCGCTTGGAACCAAAGCCCAGCTTCTTTGCGGCTTCCTGTTGCAGGGTGCTGGTCGTGAATGGCGCCGATGGATTCTTTCGCTTTTCACGACGCTTGACTTCGGTTACCGGAAATGTCTTGACGCCCTTGAGGGCATCGAGAATTGATTGCGCTTCGTGGCTGTTGTGGATTTCCGGTTTCTTGCCGTCAATCTGATGCAACTTGGCAACGAATGCCTGCGCACCCTTTTGCAGATCGGCCGAAACAGACCAGTACTCGACCGGCTTGAATGCACGAATTTCGCGTTCGCGTTCGACAATGATGCGAAGCGCGACGGTCTGCACACGTCCAGCCGACAACCCTTTTTTGACGGTCTTCCAGAGCACCGGACTGGCCTTGTAACCGACCAGCCGATCGAGCACGCGGCGCGCCTGCTGCGCATCCACCTTGTCGCCGTCTATTTTCTGCGGCTTGGCGATGGCTTTTTGTACTGCGTCCTTGGTGACTTCGTGAAACAGGACGCGACGAATGGGCGCCGTTACTGCATTGCGCGCCGGATGCGTGAAGTACTGCTCGACGTGCCAGCCAATCGCTTCCCCTTCTCGATCGGCGTCGGTTGCGATGAACACTTCGCGGGCGCCTTTCGCAATTCGTTTTAAATCGTTGAGGATGTCTTCTTTCCCTTCGATCGTGACGTATTCCGGAGCGAATCCGTGGTCGACATCGATGCCGAGTTTCTTGGCGGGCAAATCGCGAACGTGTCCGACGGTGGCTCGCACGGTATACGCACGTCCCAGATATTTGCCGATGTTTTTCGCTTTCGTTGGCGACTCGACCACGACTAAGGTCGTTCCGCCTTCAGGCGCTGGACCTTCGTCCTCAATCACATACCGTGAGCGGGGGCGCCCTGGTGTGGCTGATGATTTTGTGGCCGATTTTTTTGCCGCGGTTTTGGTGGCGACTTTGCTGGCGGTTTTTGGCGCAACCTTCGTCGGCACTTTCGAAACCGCTTGTGATGCAACCGGTGTTGTGACTTTGGACGCGGCTACGCCAAGCGAAACCTTCGCCGGCGCAACTTTTTTGGCGGCCGCTTTTTTGGTTGCCGCTTTTTTGGTTGCCGCTTTTTTGGTCGCCACTTTTTTTGCTGCTGTTTTCACCGCTGTTGGCGCTGTTTTAGCCGCGCTCTTGGCAACGGGTGCTGCTGCCTTCTTAGGAGACTTCTTGATTGGCATCTGGCTAATAGACCACTAATGCACCTGGGAACGGTCGCTCAGCGTGACGGCATCATCAAACCCCCCGTCTTCCGCAATTGCGCGGATTTCCGACAGTCCAATGCGCCCTTCCACATGCATTAGCGCCCGTTCGACCAGCTGCTCGAAATCGTGCTGTGAAACGAGTCCAGAGCCACCCAGCATGATCAGGTAACCCCAGGCCTCGGCTGAAAAACGACCGCGTTCGTGCGGCCCCTGCACTCGCAACGGCATTGGACGATCTTCCAAAACCGACGCCGATAGCGGGTGCTCTGCATCGACGTTGCTGAAGAGAAGTTCGAGAATTTCGCCGATCTGACCTCGGTCATACCCTTGCGAGGAAAGGTACGCCTCGACCTCCACGACGTCGGCGTCGCAGCTAAATCGGGTTTTTAGTTCTTCCAGCAAAGAGCCCCAGCGTTCGTCCATTTTTTAAGCTAGTCCGGCGTCAAGGGCCTGAGCAAGAAGCACGACCTTGTCCGCAACATGTTGAAAATCAACAACTTCCGTGTCAACCTCGCCATCAGCCGAGGCGTACAGCCGCTCGCGGAGGGCCCAAAGACGGTCCAAAACGGCCGCAGGATCGCTCTCCATTAGTAATGGACGTGACACGCGCGCGCTGCCTAATCGCTTCAATGCAGCCGCCGGACTGACCCGCAAATGAATGATACGCCCAGGCGGCCTGATCAGTTCAACCACGTGGGGGTTTGTAATCCAACCGCCTCCCGGCGAAAATACCGAGGGCTCGGTGTTGGCGAGTTCGCGCGTCAACGCTACCTCGAGCGCCCGAAACGCCGGTTCGCCACGTTCGGCAAATAGTTCGGGCACCGTTTTTCCTTCGCGAAGCTCGAGCTCGGTATCGAAATCAACAAATCGCCGCCGCAGCTTGCGCGCCACCGCACGACCGACAGTGGATTTTCCTGCGCCGGGCAACCCGACGAGCACGAGATGCCCGATGAACACGTTCAGACCTGCCGCTCGTCCAGACGCGCGAGGTACGCGTTGAAATTGCGTTCCACTTCCTCGAAGGAATCGCCACCAAACTTCTCCAGGACCGCCTGCGCGAGCACAAATGCTGCCATGGCCTCGGCGATCACTCCCATCGCGGGGACGGCCGTGACATCGCTGCGTTCGGCGACTGCCTGCGCAGCCTGGCCCGTTGCCACATCGACCGTGCCCAACGGCCGCATCAGGGTGGAGATGGGTTTCATCGCCACGCGAATCACGAGTGGCTCACCAGTACTCATACCCCCCTCGGTTCCACCGGCCCGATTCGTCTTCCGCTGCACGTGACCGGCGCGCGTGCGCCCGGGCGCGGGTGCGATTTCGTCGTGTACATCGGCGCCGGTGTTCCGCGCGGTGTCAAATCCCATTCCAAACTCGACACCTTTCACTGCGGGGATCGACATCATGGCTTGCGCCAGTCGACCATCCAGTTTGCGATCCCACGACACGTGCGAACCGAGACCCACCGGTAAACCGGTGACGACCACCTCGCAAATGCCGCCGAGGGTGTTGCCGGCACGCTTGGTTGCATCGATGAGCGTGATCATGCGCGCTTCGGCGTCGGCATCGAGAGTGCGCAGCTGTGATTCATCCGCCACTGCGTTGATGTTGTCGGGCAGCGGCATGATTGGTTTTGCATCAATGCCACCGAGATGGATGAGATGCGAACCGATGGTGATGCCGAGTTCTGACAACAGACGTTTGCAGATCGCGCCCGCGGCGACACGAGCCGTTGTTTCACGCGCCGACGCGCGTTCGAGAATGTCGCGTGCATCGCTCCGATCGTATTTCAGAATGCCGGTAAGATCGGCGTGACCGGGACGCACGCGCGTCACGACGCGTTTTCGCGGAGTCGTGGCGTCGCTTTCACGCGGCGCGGGATCCATGATGTCGACCCAGTTTTTCCAATCGGCGTTCCGCACGATCATGGAAATTGGGGAACCGAGTGTTTCGCCCGCGCGCACGCCTGAAAGAAATTCCATGCGATCGGTTTCGATCTGCATGCGACGCCCGCGTCCGTACCCCTGCTGACGGCGCGCCAACTCCTCGTTGACGTGTTCGGCCAGCAACGGCAGGCCGGCCGGCATGCCCTCGAGGACGGAGATCAAAGCGGGGCCGTGGGATTCGCCGGCAGTGGTGAAGCGGAGCATCTGGATTGGTTCGGGGGAAAGGACGCAGAAACGTAACCGGGCGGAGGGGCGGCTTGGGATGGAGGGGTCGGAGCGTAACGGTCAGGAATTGGGGAACTGCAACCGAAGGTGCCCGCTGGCAGCTGCCAGCT
>JBDUBA010000117.1:0-2923 GCA_040004335.1 Gemmatimonas sp. | reverse complement strand
ATCCGTTCGCGTTATCCACCACCTGTCGCTCGAATCGTCTCACTTGCGCGGCGTCAACAGGGCGATCGGCAAAATGCACTCCTCGGGCGTCACACCACCGTGCAGAAACGATCCACGATACCGCCCCTGATACTCGCGCAGTTTCGTCGGATACACAAAGAACGTGTCGCCCGCTGCCAACAACGTGTTGCTCCCTGGACGCGGCGGCAGTTTAAGCGTCGTTGCATCGGGAAACAGCAACGCCTGCGACGAATTTTCAGCCCGCAGATCTTCACCAAACTTGTAGCGCAAGTTGGCGGTCGCATCACGTTTCGCAAACACCGTGGCCGGCGTATTGCAGTGAATCGACCCGTGGTCGCTGGTCACCAACACCGGGATATTCCGGCGCGAGGCCTCCTGCAACAACTTCGCCAACGCTGATCGTTCGAACCACTGCTTGGTGAGTGCGCGAAAGGCAATTTCATCACGCGCGACTTCGTACAACACCATACTTTCGCTGCGTCCGTGCGTAAGCAGGTCGACAAAGTTGAAAACAAACGAATGCACCCCTTCACCCGCGATGGCCGACGGCAACCGACGATTGAGGTCGTCCGAATCGGCCGCGCTGGTGAGTTTCTGATATCGCACCGGCGACGTCACACCAAGCCCGGCCAGCTGCGCCGCGAGCAAATCGCGCTCATGCGCATTGAGCGACTCGTCATCACTATCGCCCCACCACTGCGGATATTTCGCTGCGATCTCGCCCGGAAACAAACCGCTGAACAACGCATTGCGCGCGTACGGCGTGGCAGTGGGTAAGATCGAGAAGTAGTACGTAGTCTCCACATCGAAAAGCGGCGCAAGCAGGGGCTCAATCACTTTCCACTGATCAACGCGCAAGCAGTCGACCACAATGAGAATCGCTTTCTTCTCGCGTTCGAGCAGCGGCATGAGGAATTCGCTCACGACGTCAACCGACAACGGTGGACGGTCACCTTCCAGGTCACGCAACCAGCCCGGATATTCGGCCATCATGAACTGCGCAAACTCACGCTGCATGTCGGAGTACAATCCGTGCAACGATTCGTGCAGCCCCATCTCACCCGCATCCGCCAGATCAACGTCCCACTGCATCAACTCGACAAATCGATCAATCCAACCACGCCAATCGAGCCCCCTGAAGCGATCGGCCTCGATGGCGCGAAAGCGCTCGACAAAGGCGCGCGCGAGCGCCTGCGAACGAATGAGCGGTCCATCCAGAATGCGCGAAATCACCGAGAACACGCCCCGCGGCGTTACGGGTTTCACGAGATAATCGCGCACGTTCACGCCGATGGCTTCCTTGAGCGTGGTATCCTCTTCGCTCTTGGTGACCATCACGACCGGCATGGTTGGCGCGAGTTCGCGAATGTCCCTGATGGCCGCCAGCCCGCGAATGCCAGGCATCTGTTCATCGAGCAACAACAAGTCGTACGCGCGACGCCGCAACAGCTCCAGCGCGTCGTCGGCGTTGGTGGCTGTGTGCACGTCGTAACCCTTCTCGGTGAGCAGGATGCGGTGGGGCTCCAGGAGCTCCGCTTCGTCATCGACCCACAAAATCGTTTTTACCGGCGGCGCCATATCCGGAGGAAGATATTAGATTCGCCACGTGAACGTCGACCATCCTCCCTATAGTCTCCGACCGCTCGATTTCCCGTTCCCGGCGCTGGCAGCGCTGGCGGGCCGTCTTCCCTTGGGAGGAGGACGCGAAATCGCGCTCGCCGCACTTACGGCTGCCCGACTCGCGGCCGCGATGCTGGAACCCGATCCGCTACCTCCGGCCGATCGTACAGCGCGAGCGGCCGCAGCCCGCACCTGGCTTGCCTCACTCGCTCTTCCCGCGGCGATGCGCGCACCATTCACGCGTTGCTTCGAATCGACGGCCAGCACACCAATTGGCGCCGCCGGAACCGTTCGCAGTTTGCTCACGGTGATTAACGCGAACCTCGATGGCCCGGCCAGTCAGGAACTCGATCGCCTTGCGCGAAAGTTGGCCAGTGCGGTGTAACGGAATTCTGCAGTGAGTGATCCGTCCGCAATTCCCACCGCGTTCCCCAGCCTCGACAAAACATTGGGCGGCGGTCTCCGCATGGGTGACCTGATCGTGCTTGGAGGGGACGCCGGCAGTGGCACATCGGCGTTGTCGTTGGCCATTGCGCTCAAGGCCGGCGTCGCGGGCAGTTTGTTCATGACAAGCGAAATGTCGAGCGATCGCGTGGCCGAACGTGCGTTGGCGATGGAGGCGCGCGTGTTGTTGAGTGACATTCGTTCGTCGATGCTGAGCGCCGAAGATGAAGAAAACGTGGCCGCTGCCGCGACGCGACTTCGTTATCTCGCCCCGGTTGTGCGAACGTTGCAGGGCGGCGGCACCACCGAAGTGGCAAAGGCCGTTGGTGAATTACCCAACGTGCGTCTCGTGGTGGTCGACGGATTGGAAGCACTCATCACGGATCCCATCAATCGTGATGATCAGATGTCGTTTGCACTGTTGTCGCTCAAGCGACTGGCCGTAGTAGCGCAGGTGGCCGTGTTGTTGGTAACACATCTTCCACGGCTCGACCGGCAGCGCAACGACCGCCGCCCGCGCCTCGACGATTTTGGCGTGAATGGCAGTGTCACCGTACACGCGGATACCGTGCTCGGACTGTATCGCGAAGAGATCTACATGGCCGACATGGCCGTGGAGGGCGCGGCCGAACTGCTGGTGCTCAAGCGTCGCGATGGCGGCCCCGGGTATGTGGATCTCTATTTCTATCCCCAATGGCTGCGATTCGAGGACGTGCTCGAAACCGGGGGCTGAGAGCCGTTATATTGCGTCAACGAAAGGCCATCGAACCGCACTCATGGCCGTGAACGGAACTACGAGGTGAAGCATGGCAGGGCATAGCAAATGGAAACAGATCAA
>JBDUBA010000056.1:0-9819 GCA_040004335.1 Gemmatimonas sp. | reverse complement strand
ACTGCAACTGCAACTGCAACTGCAACTGCAACTGCAACTGCAACTGCAACTGCAAGCCGAAAGAGCTAAAGGTACGACTGTAACGAAAGGTGCGAGCTGCCAGCTAATCAGCTTCCAGCTGCCAGACCTTTACGGCTGTTCGTGCGCGCGCACAACGGAACCGCCGCCAGCTTGACACTTCTTTTGGTCACTGCGTTCTCAGTGAGATCGGCTCTCCCTGCGGCCCCGACCCAACCAAATCTTGCAAAGGTCTGACAGCTGGCAGCTGATTAGCTGGCAGCTCGCACCTCTAGTGGTAGTTGGCCGTTCGGCTTGCAGCTGGCCGTTCGGCTTGTAGTTGGCCGTTCGGCTTGCAGTTGCCGTAGCGTTACCAGTAGCTGATTGCAAGCCTCGTGCACGTCGAGAATCGTGGGTTGTTCGTGATCTTCGATGCGATGAGCGCCGCGCCCATGACGAACCGCTCGGGTGCAACGTTGATGATCTCCTTGTCTGGCACGCGGTTGGTTGCTTCGAGCATCAGGTCGAGCAGCGCTTGCTCGGATGGGAAGCGCGCAAGCGTTTTGCTGGCGTTGTCAAACGCTGTCCGCGTTGCGGCATTCGGGCCGAAGATCATTCCTGGAATGCTGCGGCACGACGAATACGACGCTTGGCTGAGTTGCTCCATGCGCACTGCGCGCGGTAGTGCCGGATCACCTGCCTCCAGCAGGTAACGCTGCTGCAACTCGGCAACGCTGAGCTTCTGGCCAAAGCGCAGCGGGTCAGATGATTGCCTGGTTGGCATCGGCACGTCCGCAACCAGTGCGTTGGTCACATGTGTCGCATCATACAACTGAGCGAGACCACCGCGTCCGATGTTCGCGACAACTGCGCCAATTAATCCATCCATTGTGCTGCTCGCGTTGTCGATCATCGCGAAGCCAAACGAGATCGTTGATCGCAACACCGTTTCGGCTTTGGCGGGTTGACCAATGGCCAGATAGTACGCGGCGCGCGACGTGCTGGCGTATGCCAGTTCCTTGGTGCCGGCGAAGCGCCAGCTTGGCATTGCGGGGAGAAATGCACTCTCCTTGAACGGAAGCTGATATTGCCCTCCGATGATGTCGACGGCATTGGCCGACGCGACCAGATCAAAATCTTTCCAGACGGGCGCTTCAGCGATTTCACGAAGATACGCTAGTTCGTTTGCGGAGAACCCAGCTGAAACGCGTTCGATGATGTGCTCCGGCGACGGGCCGTTGAACAGACGCATTGGAGCTCCGGTCGACTTGAACATGTCGGCCGAGGGTTTATGCGTGCGCCACGGCCATTCGGCCGATGGACTACTGGCGACCATAGGGAATTCGTCGCTCTTGGGCGTGCCCTGCAGCGCGTGAAACGCCAGGCCCGCCTGCATTGGAGTGATCGACGCATCTTTCGCCGCCATCAGTGGCCGTAAGCGCTCAACGAGCTCGATCCGCTGATCGCTGAACGTGTGGTCATAATAGCGCAGATGCTGCGACCGCCACCCAACGATCGCAACCGGTACTGCTGTCAGTAGTAGTAGTCCCGCCATCGCGTTTCGAGCAAAACGAAACGTCGCACTTACCCATGAGCGCTTGGTGGTTTGTTCGTCCGCCGCTTCATGCACGTTGGCCGCAGGAGCCGACTTCGCACGCGCGCGCTCAGGCAAGTTACGCGCGTCGCTCACACCCGCTCCGGCCCAACCGTTGGCGAGTCCGTCCTTCGAATCAAGTCGTATCTGTTGCATTCGATTACACCGGTGTGAGTTCGAGTGTGTTGCCAAATGACTTTGGAAGGCTCAGCAGTTCGTTCACTTCTTTTTGCGCCGCAAACATGCGCTCGAGATGCGACGTCATGTCAACCGCGAGTCCAACATGCGTTGTGAGTCCCTCAAGCGTGATCGAACCCGCGTGCAAGCGCAGCAAGCCCAATCGCGTAGTCTCAAGCGCGCCCACTGTTTCACGAAGACGAAACTGTATCTCGTCGCGTTCTGTGCGAATGGTGGCGTACTCGTCGCCGTCCGCGTGGGGACCCGCTTGTGCCAACGCATCCTGCAACGCGTTCTGACGAGTGCGCAACGTGTTCGCGTCACGCTGCAAGCGCTGCAGCAACTGCGGCACATCGCCCAATGATTCTCGCGCGGCCTTGGGCAGACTCTCGAAGAGCCCTTCAGCTGCCAGGCCAAGCGAGAGTTCTGTCGCACGATGTGTCATCGCAGGCGCGAGTGGTTTCGCGCCACGCAACTTTCGCGCAACCGAGAATGCCACACCTCCGAATCGCCCAGTCCACACCGTCGACCAGAATTCAATGTCAACGTCGCGCCGAAGTTGCATGAGCACGAGATATCCAATCGTCGAGAGCGCGGCCGCCCCAAGTGCTGCGACAATTACAGAACTGATCAGCGAAAAGTTGTGCGAGTTGTTGGAGAACAACGCGATCGGAAGCAACGCAACTCCGGCAGCACCCGACATGCGCGCAATTTTTTTGAGCGTTCCTTCCACCAATGACCGCCACGAGAAACCGCGGCGCTGCTGCACGCTTCGTTCTTCGCGACTGCTCTCCTGCTCCGCGCGAAATGCGGGCCGCAAATCGTCCTGCGTGAAACCCAGATTGAGCAACTGCCGCGCCGCGATGATGCCGAAGGCAACGGGAATGACCACAGCACTTGCAGCCAGCACCAGAACGCCTGAGGTCGGACCGAACACTGCGGCCGTTCCAACGGACGACGCGAGTGCACCCATCAGACTGAGCAACGTGCCACCACCATCCATGCGGCCGCTGCGTTTCACGAATGCGCGTAATGCGGCGGGCAATTCGCGCCGTTTTTCGATCGCCAATCCCAGTTCATCCGCTAACGACTGCGCGCTGGATGGCCTTCTGCCTGGTTCCTTCGCCAAACAACGGTCAACCAACTGCGCAAGTTTGCGCGGAACATGCGCTCCTGCGGTGGCCAGCGACGGCGCGTCTGACGTGACTTGTTGCGCGAGCGTTTGCGCTGCGGTTTTTCCTTCAAACGGCAATCGTCCGGACAGCGCATAAAACGCAGTCGCGCCCAACGAATACAAATCACTCCGTGCGTCAATGTCTTCGCCAAGTGCCTGTTCGGGACTCATGAACTCCGGCGTACCGCTCACGCTCTCGCGCGATACCTCACCGCTTACCGCCGCGATTCCGAAATCGGCAACCAATGCGCGTCCCGTTGCGACTTCAATCAGAATGTTGTCGGGTTTGACGTCACGGTGCACTACGCCCTGGCCATGTGCGTATCCAAGTGCCCACGCGACTTCGCGCAGGAGACGAATTCCATCACTCGTTGACAAAGGCCCGCGCGATTGCACGCGTTGTGCGAGCGTTTCCCCGTCAACGTACGCCATCACGAAATACACGAATTCTTCGGTTTGTTCGACCGAATGAATCGGGATGATGTTGGGGTGCGAAAGTTTCGCGGCCAGCTGTGCTTCGCGCAGAAATCGTTCGCGCAGCTCCGGCCGCGCCGAGAGTTCGGGGGGCAGGAGTTTGATGGCGACGAATCGATCGAGTTGCACTTCGCGCGCGAGATACACCACGCCCATGCCGCCTCGACCAAGTTCGCGATCGATGGAGTAGCGACCGGCCAGTGCGGACTGGAACGCGATGAAGAGAGGATCGATGGGCTGGCGCGTGTCCGTCATGGCATCCTGGGAGAGTGGCAAGTCCTATATGGACTCGGCGCTGCACTAGCGCGTCACCGAATTACCGCAGGGCGTACGCAGGCGGATACCGGATGGCTGTTACAGGGGTGGCAGGGTTTGTTACGGGGATGACGATGGGGGCGCATGTGCGACAACCACCGGCTTGCACTGCGAGCCTAAAAGCCTAACTGCAACGAAAGGTGCCAGCGGCGAGCTTTCCAGCTTTCAGCTACCAGACTTTTACAGGTGGCGATGCGCTCGCTCTGGCAGGGCTGCTCACGCATCCTGCCGGAGAGAGTAACAAAAGCAGGGCTGCTCACGCAGCCTGCCCGAGAGAGTAACAAGCAAGGCCGCTAGCGCAGCCTGCCCACACTCAACGAGAGTGTCACCGAACGCGGCATGCCGGGTTCGAATGCGGCGCGTTCGGTTCCCACTAAGTCGGGATTCAGAAATGAGGCGCCGATGAACTTCCGGTCGGTGAGGTTGCGTACCGAAACGAATCCGCGCACGCCCCAGCCGTTGGCGCTCACGATTGGATTACGCAGTTCGGCGGTCAAGTTCAACAGCGTGTACGCCGGTACGCGCACGGCATTGGCATCATCAGCAAAATATTCGCCGGAGTGTTCAACACCGCCTTTCACGCGTAAAGCGCGGAAGCCCGGAATTGACGTGCCCACTTCGACGTTCGCGACGGCGCCTGGCACACCAACAACTTCATGGTTGCTGTAGTCGGCGCGTTTGCCGACTTTGGTGGGATCAGTTGGAAAGATTACCGCAGAATCGACCACGTAGTTGAGGTAGTGATTCTTCGACAGCGTGATGGCAGCGTTTGCGAACACGCCAACAACTGTAGTTGCGCCGAATCCGATTTCCGCTCCCTGACGACGCGCTTTGGCGGCCGTGAGGTAGTAGCGACCGCCGTTGTACGGCACCACTTCGTTTTTGATCTCGACGTTGTACAGCGCGACGTCGTAGTTGAGACTCACCTGACCGCCGCCCGTTAGTGACGGCGCACCCTTGAACCCCACTTCGTACGAAGTTGAGAGAATTGGATCGAGCAGCGGATTCAATAGCGCCGGTGGTGAACCGGGCGTTGGATCGGTTTCGTTTGCGGCTGGGATTTCAATGCCACCACCAATATTCGCGTATACGCTGTGTGACGCGTCAAGCAAGAAACTTGCGCCCAGTTTTGGCGAAACGCGCGAAAAGTCCTTGCTGTCCGCGCGAACGGGTGGTGCTGCAACGTAACTGTGATAGTTGTAGGACAGCCGGTCGTAGCGGGCGCCCAGCAAGAGCGTGAGACGATTCCTGATCGTGAGCTCGTCCTGCGCGAAGATGCCAAAATTCTGCGCCCCTTCACCCTTATTGTCGGAGAGTGTTGTACCGCGACCCTGCGTGGCCGACAAGTTGTAGAACAGAATGGCGCCGTCCTGGTACGCTTCGTCAACACCGGCCATGAGTTTCGAGCGTACGTTGGCCGTGTTGATTTCCTTCCGCGCCATGAGATTGCCGCCAAAATGATAACGCGTAAAATCGCGGTAGGTGTTGCGCTCCGAACGCTGCAGGTATTTCGGATTCACGAACACCATCGTAGAAATTGAGGTCGTTGGATCAATCTGATGTTCGGCCGTCACGCCAAGACGACCGGCCCGGTTGTAACGACGTTCGTCGCGCGTGAGGTACGTGGCGTTGGCCTGGCGTGGGTCGGCATCCACCTGTGTTTGCGTGAGTGGTCCGGGCACGTGAATGAGATTGTTCGTGCCGGTGAAATACATGCCAACGCGTGTCGCGTGGCCGATGGTTCCAACTACGCCTGCATTCACGAGGGCGCGCTTCGCCGATGAATGCACGCGCCATCCGTCGAAGTTTGTGTTCGAAAAATTGATCCAGGCAGATCCGCCATTGAGTGGCATTGAAGCGTTCGCCACAAAGCGCTGCAGTCCGAACGCGCCAACGATGGGCTGAAATTCCAGCACCGGGCCGAGCGCTCCGGTTGGCGCTGTGAGAATGTTCACGATGCCACCAGAGGCGTTACCCCACGCCGACGACGCGTTCGAGCGGACGACTTCAATGGCTTCTGCCATCGAGAGATCGACCTGATCGAGTGGCGTGCGGCCATCCGGTTCTGTTTCGGGAAATCCGTCAATCAGCACGCGCACGCCGCGCGTGGTCCCGGAATTTGATCGATCGCCAGCACCACGCGCACCAAATCCGCGAATCATCAGTTGCACGTCACTGGTGCCGAATCGTGATCGCGCAATTACGCCGGGAACGCGTGACAACGCTTCGTCGAGTCCGAAGCCGTTGTACGTTTGCAGTTCGCTGTTGGAGATTTTGGTGACGGCCAGCGGCGCGGTCAGAATTGAGGCGGCGTTTCGCGTGGCAGTTACGGTAATTCCCCGCAATTTCTGCGCGGAGTCGGCGGCGGCCGAGTCGCGCGCCGTCTGTTTTTGTGCGTGACTGGGTGTGCTTGACAGAGCCGCAACTGCGAGTGCCGAGGCAATCGCTGCGCAGATAAAGCGCTTTTTACGATGGGTTCGTGAGGTCTGTATTATTGCGCCGGTCGGCACACGATGACGTGCCACGAGGCGACCGCCCGCACAGAGTGCGGCGCCGAATGAAATTCTCAATTTTTCTATTCTCCGAAACGTGATTGATGAACGCCAGCCGAACGCGAGTCATGCGGCGGAATTCATCCAGGAGCGGGTCCCGAATTCTACCTCAAGACGAGGCGCTTCGTAACAGCGTCGACCCATTGTGACTTCAGACTGTGGCGAAATGCACCAGTGACGAGTCGCGAGTTGCACCATCGCAGCAATGACAGCGCGTCTTTCATCTTCCAATTTCACCGGCTGTTGATTGGTGAGGTGTGTTGTGCGCGTGACATTTCACACCTTGTCTTGCCCGCAATCGGGGAAAGTCCGTATGTTGCGTGAACGTATGCATCCCGCAGCGTACCCTGAAATTGGAAAAGCTCATGTCGCACACGATTTCGACAATGCCGCGTGCATTGTCCCGGCGCATGCCTATGCTCGCCGGCACCGCACTGCTGATGTTATCGAGCAGCGCGTTCGCCCAAACTCTCGACTCGGCAACCGCCGCCGGACTTCGATGGCGCACCATCGGACCCGCCACGTTCGAAGGACGGCTCTCTGACGTTGTCGGTATTCCCGGCCCTTCCAAGACCGTCTTTGTAGCGGCCGCCGGTGGGGGCATCTGGAAGACGATGAACAACGGAATTACGTGGCGCCCGGTCTTTGATGACAAGCGTGTGATTTCGATGGGTGTGTTGGCAATCGCGCCATCTGATACGCAGCAGGTGTGGGCCGGCACGGGTGAACCGAACTCTCGTAATTCGATCGAGCCTGGAGCGGGCATTTACAAATCCACGGACGGTGGTATTACGTGGACGCTCAAGGGTCTCGAAAAAACGGAAGCGATTGGACGCATCGTGGTGCATCCGACCAACCCGAACATTGTGTTCGTCGCTGCATTGGGCGCGACGTGGAAATCCAATCCGGAGCGAGGCGTCTACAAAACCACTGACGGTGGTACAACGTGGCAACTCGTCAAGTTTATCAGCGACAAGGCGGGTTTTGTTGACATCGCGATGAGTCCGCGCGATCCGAATACGTTGTTTGCCGCAAGTTGGGAACGGTTGCGCACTCCGTACTCACTCAAAAGTGGTGGTCCTGGCTCAGCGCTTTGGAAAAGCACCGATGCCGGCGTGACATGGACGGAAGTAAAGGGTGGCGGATTTCCGGACGGCGTGAAGGGACGCATTGGTCTCGACATTGCACGCAGCGATGCGAACTACATCTATGCGCTTGTTGAGGGGACGGTTGCGAGCGCGAACGGCAAATTCACCCCGACGAACACACCGCGCGACAACGGATTGTGGCGTTCGACGGATGGTGGCGCGACGTGGGCGAAGATGAACGGAACGAATGTGCGCCCGTTTTATTACTCGCAGGTGCGTGTCGATCCGAAGAATCGTGATCGCGTGTACTACTCATCAACGCAGCTGCAGGTGTCTGATGACGGTGGTCGCACCGCGCGCCCCGCCGCGCAGGACGTGCATGTGGATGATCACGGCATCTGGATTGATCCGAACGATCCGGAACGCTGGTTTCTCGCGAATGATGGTGGTGTGGCCATCACATTCGACAAGGGCGGCAATTTCCAGCAGGGGCAAAATCTCCCCATCGGTCAGTTCTACGAAGTGAGTTACGACATGGCCGTGCCGTACAACATTTGTACGGGTGCGCAGGACAACGGCACGTGGTGTGGGCCGAGTCGTCGTCGCGCTGGCTCTACGCCAAGTGGTTATTGGTTTACGATTGCCGGTGGCGATGGCTTCTACGCGGCACAGGATCCGACGGATCCGAACATCGTGTACGGCGAATCACAAGGGGGAAGTGCCGCGCGACTGAATCTGCAAACGGGCGAACGTCAGAGCTTCAACAAGCCCAGTTGGCAGGCAACGTATCGAGTGTGGGAAGACTCCATGGCCACGTTGCGCGGTGATCCGCTCGTGCCTGCGTCCAAAGACGTCAATGCGCAGATTACAGTGCTGCGCGCGAAGCAAAAGAAAGATTCCGTCGATCTCACGCTGCGCTTCAATTGGAATTCGCCGTTCATAATTTCACCGCATAATCCCGCGGTGATCTATTTCGGTGGCAATCGCCTGCTCAAGTCGAACAAACGGGGCGAAGACTTCAATCTCATTTCGCCCGATCTCTCCAAGAATCTTGCGGCCAAGATTGACACCTCCATTCGTTTGACGGGTGGCATCACGCTGGATGCAACCGGTGCGGAGACGTACGGAACGATTGTGGCGCTCGAGGAGAGTCCGATGAAGGCCGGCATGTTGTTCGCTGGCACGGATGATGGTGCGCTGTGGAAGACGGTGAATGACGGGGCCACGTGGGAGAACCTCACACCGAAACTTATTCCGATGCTGCCAAACGGCGGTGAAGTGTATGTGTCGCGCATTGAAGCGTCGGCGTTTGATTCGTCCACGTTGTACGTCACGTACGACAATCATCGCTGGGGTGATTTCAAGCCGTATCTGTTTGTCACGACTGATGGCGGACGCAGTTTCAGATCGCTCACGAACAATCTTCCCGTTGGTGGACCGGGGGATCACCTGCACGTGATTCGCGAGGACAATCGCAATCGTGATCTGTTGTTTGTGGGTTCGTCGATTGCGGTGTACGCATCGCTCGACCGCGGCCGGACGTGGTCGAAGTTTTCGGCCGGACTACCCAGTGTGCCGGTGTATGATTTGCAGATTCATCCGCGCGATCGCGAACTGATTGCGGCCACGCATGGTCGCGGCATCTGGATTGTTGACATCGCGCCACTGCAGCAGGCCACGTCCGCTGTGCTTGCAACGAGCGTCAATCTATTCGAGCCGAAACCTGCGTTTCATTGGGGTGAGGCTCCGACGCGCGCGTCGTCGGGCAACGGCAACGCACAGAATTTCTTTGCGACACAAAATCCGACCTACGGTGCAAACATTTCCTATCGCGTAACGGGCGCTGGTGGTGCGAACGCCCGCATCAGCATTGTGGATGCGCTGGGTGATACCATTCAGACGATTCAGGGACCGGGAGGCCCGGGATTGCACACGGTAACGTGGGCGTACAACGGCACGCGTGCAGTTGCGGCGGCTCCGCCAATTCCACTTTCGCCCAGCGAACGTCGTGACAGCATTTTGCGCGCCGTTCGCGCACCGATGGTGTTCGACTCACTCAAGAAAGCGCGTTTTGACAGTGCAACTATTGCGGCCGCGCAGAATTTGTTGAATCCACCAGCGGCGGGCGCGCAGCAAGGCGGATTCGCAGGTCGCGGTGGCGGTGGTGGCGGGCGTGGCGCGGGTGGCGCCTGCGAACGGCCAATGACGCAATGGGATGTGTTCTGCGCGCGTCCGGGCGAGGGCGCGGTGACGGCCGGCGGTGGGGGACGCGGCGGCAATGCGGCAGCCGGTGAACTTGCGGCAACTGGTGGCGGTCGTGGTGCGGCGGGTCCAAGTCCGGAAAACATTGCCAAGGTGTTTCAGATAATCGGTTTGTCAGTGCCCGGCGGTGGCTGTCGCGGTGGTCGCGGTGGTGGTGGTGGCGGCGGTGGCGGCGGTGGCGGTGGT
>JBDUBA010000176.1:0-9831 GCA_040004335.1 Gemmatimonas sp. | reverse complement strand
GTTTGTCGTCGAGATACGACATGCCGCCGCCAATCATCACCGTCATGAACATGCCCAGGCTGATCACACCCGGAAGCATGTAGCGCATGTACGGCACGAACGGGAATAACTCGACCGCATCAAGCGTCACTGCCTTCACATATCGCGGCGCGGGTTCGTTGCGTGCCGCTTGCTGTACTGCACCGCCAATCAACCCGCGCAACGCTCCCGCCACCACGGCATCGGTGTTGTCCAACAACAACCCTGCGCGCGGCTGTTCGCCCGCATACACGCGTCGCGAAAATCCGGGCGGGAGAATGACGGCGCCTTGCACCACGCCATCGCGTACGTCGCGCGCCGCCGAGCGTTCGTTGTCGTAGTTGATTGGGCGAATCACGTCGCCGTTCATCTGCAGCGACAACAAGGCTTCCCGCACGCGACGCGCTGCTGGTCCAGCATCTTCGTCAACCACGGCCACGTTCAAATGTCGCACGCGCCCGCCAAACGCGTTGCCCAGCACCACCAGGTTGAGCACGGGCATGATCAGCGTCATGACCAGCAGGGCCGGTGTGCGAATGAACTTTCGCAGCTCTCGTTCGACGATTGCCAGCGCGCGGTTCATCGGCTAAGCCGCACGTGGCGAAACAGGTGACTTTGCCGCAGCACTGCTGTCCTTGAGTCCGTGACCCGTGTAATACACGAACACATCATCCAGCGTCGTGCTTGAAACGGCCAGCGACCGAATCGCAACTTTTGCCGCCAACGCGAGTTCAGCCAGCGCCATCGTTGTTTGTCCGGCGTCATCGGTCACAATGCGCCAACTGTCGCCACCCAACGCCTGAACCGTCAGCGTACTCGGCAACGCGCGCAACTGCGTTTCCCATTCTACGGGTTCGTCGCCAAACTGCGCTTCGATGGAACTTGCGCCGGGTACGGATGCCTTGAGTGCGCGGGGCGTATCCAGCGCAACCAATCGCCCGCGATCGACAATTGCGATGCGATCACACAAACGATCGGCTTCGTCCATGTAATGCGTGGTTACCAGAATCGTGAGTTGCCGTTCGCGTTTGATCTTCGTGAGCATTTCCCACACATCCACGCGCGAGACTGGATCGAGACCGGTGGTTGGTTCGTCCAATACGAGAATGAGCGGGCTGTGCACCAGGCCGCGTGCGATCTCAACGCGCCTGCGCATGCCGCCCGACAACGTCGCAACCAGCGATTTCCTGCGATCCGCGAGATTGACCAATTCAAGCAGCTCCGGAATAACCTTCCGACGCTGCTCGCGCGACACGCCGTACAGTTTCGCATAGATACTCAGGTTCTCTTCAATGGAGAGATCGGTGTCGCTCGTCATTGCCTGCGGGATCACTCCGATTGACAAGCGCGCGCTATCGGGATCCTTCGTTACGTCGACACCGTGCAACACAATCCGACCACTCGTGATTGGAACCAGCGTGGTTATCATTCGAATCAACGTGCTTTTACCAGCGCCGTTGGGGCCGAGCAGTCCAAGCGTCTCGCCGTTTGCAACCGAAAACGATACGTCGTTTACCGCAGTGATGTTGCCATACTGCTTCACGGCATGTTCAATACGAATAGCCGGCTCGGACTTTTGTGCGTCGGTTTGCGATCGCTCGCCCAGCTGTGCACGTGTGTTGCTCATGGCTTTTGCGGCAGCAGAACCTGCACCGTCATGCCTGGTACCAACACGCGGCGCGGATTGGGAATCGCAATTCGCAATGCGATCGCGCGAATGTCGCGTTTCGCGGCGCTCACTTCATGTTGTGTGGCAAACTCTCCCTCTGCGCCCTTGCTGATCACGCGACCGCGAAGCGTTTGGCCTGACTCCAGCAGTACATCAAGCGAATCACCCACGGCCACCGTTCCTGCATTCGTTTCGGGAGCCGCCACGCGCACCCACAAGTGATCAGGATCAACAATCACCATCACCGGCGCACCCGGTCCCACGAGTTCGCCGCGGCGCGCCGTAACCACTTGAACAATGCCCGACGCAGGTGCGGTGAGTGCGGTGTAGTTCAATCGGGTCGCAGCTGCCATCGAATCCGCTTGAGCGCCGCGCACGCGCGCCGCAATGTTCGCGACCGAACTCTGTGCGGCGGCCACCGCGTGACTGCCGGCCTCCGCATTCGCGAGGTCGGCTTCGGCCGCACGCACTTCCTGCACGCGCGCTGCCACAACCGATATCTGCGAGCGATACGTTGTATTCGCGCGCTCGAGTTCCGTCACGGAAATGGCGCCAGCGCCGTTCATCTTCGTGGCGCGGCTCGCGTCGGCACTGTCCTGCGCGAGTTGCGCGCTTTCGCGTTCGAGCGCCGCCTTGGCCGATGCAACGCGCGCCTTGGACGCGTTGAGCGTGGCGGCATTACTGCCCGACAGTTGCAGCACGGTCGATCGCGATTCGCCAAGTTGCGCGACCGCGCCGGACGTCACGGCCGACATTGACGCGGCTTGCGCGGCAAGCTCGGACGACTCGAGTTTCGCTACCAGTTGTCCGGCCGTAACTTCGCTGCCTTCATCCACCAGCAAACTGTCAAGCCGTCCTTGCACGCGAGGGGTGACAACAATGTCGTTCGCGTCAACAACGCCAATGAGCACCAGGGGCCGATTACGACCGCGAATAACGACCGTCGCGATGGCGGCGGCTGCGCTCAGTGCGACCACGATAAAAAGGATACGACGTTGTTTGGTCATGGTAACTCAACGTTAGCGACCTCCCATCGCGGTGCAACATGGGCCAATTGGCGGATCGGTGATCCCAGGACTATCGCGGGGGGCGAGTGACACGTAGCATAAGCGCGACGCCTCTGGAGTTGTGATGGCGAATTCCCTTCGACGCGGGCCGAAATTCCAATGAACTCGCTCCCTGCGGTGCGGGAACGTGGCCGGGTGACGTAACAATGCCCGCCAGCTTTCTGCCAACCGATATTGGCGTCAACTATGTGATCGGCATCGCCCGCGACAGCGACGGAGTTGAAACCGTCGTGATGTATTCGCTGTCATCAGCGGGCGTAGTGAAGTAGTATCTCCGCAGTCATAACGTATTCCCGCAATCGTTATTGCACCGCGCGGCAACCGTTATTCCCCCCTCTCGGAGTTCTCGATGCGAATGCAAGCTCTCGTTCTGGCACTACTCGTTACGGTGCCGGCTTCACTTTGCGCCCAAGGCAAACCCGCCGCACCAGCTCCGGCCGCAGCGGCCGCGCCATCACCACTCAAGCGCACCATTTTGCAGACACACTCGTTGGTGACGCAGCCCGCACGTGAGGCCATCACGGCACTCGCCGAACTGGAAGTTGGTGGCACCGCACCGCGGCACATTCACACCGGTGAAGAGATCGGATATGTCGTGCAAGGCACCGGCATTGTCGAAATGGAAGGGCAACCGCCGCGCACGGTGAAAGCCGGTGATGTGTTCTTCGTACCGCCCAACACGCCACATCTGGTTCGGAACACTGGCAAAGTTGTCTGGAAAGGCGTGAGTACGTATCTCATCGAAAAGGGTCAACCGCTCGCCGTTGCAGCGCCCGCCAAACCGTGATTGTTCGCGCGTGCGTGCTGGCGGCAGTGATCGTCGCATGCGGATGTTCTCAATCGCTGCCGGCGCCGCGCGTGATCGATGTACAGACGTCTGACGGAGTAATTCTCAAGGCAACCGTGTTTTCGGCAGGGAAACCCGGACCCGCCGTGCTGCTTCTGCATCAGTGCGACGAACAGCGGAACGTGTGGGACTCGTTGGGGATGAAGTTGGCGCGCGCCGGTATGACCGCGATGTCGATTGACTATCGCGGCTATGGCGAAAGTGGAGGAATGGCGCACGACAAGTTGACGCCTGACGAATTCAACGCGCAGACAGATAATCAGTGGCCCATTGACGTTGACTCCGCATTCAAGGTTCTACTGCGAGAACCCGGTGTTGAACCCAGTCAGATTGGCGCGGCCGGCGCGAGTTGTGGCGTGCAAGTCGCGCTGCAATTGGCCGAACGTTGGCACGACATTCGTGCACTCGCGTTGTTGGCCGGCCCAATCGATCAACGTGGCCGCTCGTTCATCTCAAAAGACAGCGCTCCACCAATATTCCTTGGCGCGGCGGCCGACGACAAATACGCAAATTTTGTCGACATTCAGAGCTGGTACTCGGCACTTTCTTCCAACAAACAAACGCGCGTCATCGAATATCCGAACGGCGGTCACGCCGCAATTGTCTTTCGCGCCCATCCCGATTTTGCCGACACAATCACGAAATGGTTTTCGGCCGTTCTCAGAGGGAACGCTGACCAACTGCCGACCACGAACGGTCACACCATGCGCGTTGAGGTTTTGCAAGTCTTGCGTGATGTTGACCGACCGGGCGGCGCAGCGCGCGTAGCCGAGACTCTGATGGCCGCGCGGAAACAGAATGCCGCAGTGCAGCTGTTTCCGGAGTATTACGTCAATCAGTTGGGATATGATCACATGCTGGCCAAGGATTTCGCGGGAGCAATTGAAATCATGAAACTCAACACAATCGCTTATCCAAATTCACCTGACACGTATGATGGTCTGGGTGATGTGTATTTCGCGGCCGGCGACACAGCGCGTATGGTCGAAGCGGCCAAACGGACGCTCGCCGTGCTGGCGAAGGACACTGTCGATACCGCAGAACGCAAACAGAAAATTCAGGATTCGGCGGTCGCCAAGCTCAAGAACGTGATTCCGCACAGGTAATTGAAGTTTCTCTGCCGCGAAATTGACGACGCGGCTCCGGCGCGGCACTTTCCCGTATGCGAAAAGTCCTGTTGCGTTTAACTCTCCTGTTGCTTGCTACGAGCGCCACCGCCTCGGCACAATCGACAGCGGCACAAGCCACGGCAAACGCTCCGTATCGCGATGCGCGTCTGCCCGTTGAAACTCGCGTTCGCGATCTCGTATCGCGCATGACGCCCGACGAAAAATTCTGGCAATTGTACCTGTCGCCGGGCGACCGTGACAATCCCGCGCACGATTATTCGCATGGTGCGTTCGGTCTGCAGGTCACGCTTGGTAGTCAGCCAATTCCCGCCGGCGTGAGTGCCGCGCGAGTTCATGCGTCGCGCATCAACGCCATTCAGCACTACTTCGTCGATTCCACGCGATTGGGCATTCCCGTCTTGCCGGTAGAGGAAGCGGTGCACGGCCTCGCGCGCGAAGGCGCCACCACATTTCCTCAGGCGATCGGGTTGGCAGCCACCTGGGACACCGCAACGATGTCGCAGGTGGCACGCGCCATTGCTTCGGAGGCGCGCAGCCGCGGCATTCGCGACGTGTTGTCGCCGGTGATTAACATTGCCAGCGACGTGCGCTGGGGGCGGGTGGAAGAAACGTACGGCGAAGACCCTGTGCTCACATCGCAAATGGGGCGCGCATTCGTCGAAGCGTTCGAGCGTTCGGGAATCATCACGACACCCAAACACTTCATTGCGAATGTTGGCGAAGGTGGTCGGGACAGTTATCCCATCGATTTAAGTCCGCGTTTTCTGGACGAGATACATTTTCCACCATTCAAGGAGTTGATCACGCAAGCGCACGCGCGCTCGGTGATGACGTCATACAATTCTATTGATGGCCAACCAGCGACGCAGAATCGCGCATTGATAAACGGCAAACTGAAAGGCGAGTGGGGCTTTACCGGCTTCGTCATTTCAGATGCGGCCGCCACGGGTGGTGCTACGGTTCTGCATATGACGGAAGCCAGCACCGCAACCGCAACGAAAGATGCGTACGAGGCGGGGTTGGATGTTGTGTTCCAATCCACGTGGGAGCAGCATCGGCCATATCTCGCCGCTTTTCAGCGGGGTGCGGTAAGCGACTCCGTACTGAACGCATCCGTCTCGCGCGTGTTGCGCGCCAAATTCGAACTCGGTCTTTTCGAAAATCCATACGCCAACGTCGATAGCGCAGACAAAATCAACCGCAGCGCGGAACATGCAACACTCGCTCGCGAGGCCGCGCGCAAATCGATCGTGTTGCTGCGCAACGAGCGGCAAACACTACCAATCGTCCGCGCCAACTTAAAGTCTATTGCAGTCATCGGGCCCGACGCTGCCGAAATGCGACTCGGCGGATACTCAGCCGAAGGTGCCAACGGTATCTCGGTGTTCAACGGAATTCGCGAAGCGGTTGGGAAAGCGACGGTGGTTCGTTACGCACTGGGTACCGAGCGGTTGCCGCGTGAACATGTGGTGGTTCCTGCGGAATTTTTAAGTTCTACGCTCGATGCAAAACGCGTGACCGGATTGCAGGGCGAATACTGGGACAACAATCGACTGGAAGGTGCCCCGAAGCTCGTGCGCACTGACGCGCGCATTGATTTTGGCTGGACGCTCAACTCACCGGCGCGCGGAATTCCGTTTGACTGGTATTCGGTGCGTTGGACTGGACGTCTGCAAATTCCAGCGAGGGGGTCGCTACCAACACGAATTGGTGTTGAAGGCAACGACGGTTATCGCCTCTATCTCGACGGCAAACTCGTCGTCGACAACTGGCGCAAGAAGTCGTACAGTGTGCAACTTGCGCCAATCACGGTAACACGCGCGTCGGTGCACGACATCAAGGTTGAGTTTCTCGAAAGCACTGGTAACGCGCGTGTAAAGCTGGTGTGGGACGCTGGAGTGCCGCGCGATTGGTCTCGCAAAATTGATAGCGCTGTGGCACTCGCGCGTTTGAGTGATGTTGCGGTCGTAGTTGCAGGAATTGAAGAGGGCGAATTTCGCGATCGCTCGTCACTCGCTCTTCCAGGCCGTCAGGAAGAGTTGATTCAACGTGTCGCCGCAACCGGAAAGCCGGTTGTGGTCGTATTGTCGGGCGGCAGCGCGATCACGATGTCGCGCTGGATTAACAGTGTTGGCGCTGTGGTTGATGCGTGGTACGCAGGTGAGCAAGGCGGGCGTGCTATCGCAGATGTTCTCTTTGGCGATTACAATCCGGCCGGCCGATTGCCCGTCACGTTTCCAATGGCCGAGGGGCAGTTGCCGCTGTATTACAATCACAAACCGACGGGGCGTGGTGATGATTATCTCGATCTCACCGGCCAACCGCTGTTCCCATTTGGATTTGGTTTGAGCTACACGTCGTTCGAATATTCGGGGTTGGTGATCGATCCGCCCACAATCAATCCGAGTGGTAGCGTGCGCGTGCGGTGCACCGTCAAGAACACGGGCAATCGCGTCGGTGATGAAGTGGTGCAGCTCTACATCAAGGATGTGTTGGCGTCGGTCGCGCGTCCGGTCATGCAACTGGAAGGATTTTCGCGAATTCAGCTCAAGCCCGGCGAATCGCGCGAGCTAAGTTTTGCGATTGGTCGCGATCAGCTACAGATGCTCGATCGCGACATGCACTGGATTGTGGAGCCGGGAACGTTTCGCGTGATGATTGGCGCGTCGAGTCGGGATATCAGACTGCGTGGGGAGTTGGTGGTGCAGTAGTTTCGTTCGGCCGTTCGGCTGCAGTTAGTTGTTCGGCCGTTCGGCTTCAGTTTGCCCGTAATACGCCGCCGGCCCGTGCTTTCGCAAAAAGTGCTTGTCATGTAGTGCCGTGGCAATCGATGTTGCCGCCGCATTCAAGGTGATGGTGTGGTACGCAAGCTTCGCCACCTCCTCCATCACACTCATCGTTTCGACCGCAGCAGTCACCGTTGCTCCCCACGCAAAACTTGCATGCCCCGACACTAAAACTGCCGGCACCCGCATCGGATCAATACCCGCAAATCGCTGCACAATCACGTGGCCTGTGTTCGCTTCGTACTCGTCGCGAATTTCCGTTTCTGTCATCGAACGCGTGCACGGAATGGACCCATGGAAATAGTCCGCATGCGTGGTGCCAAAACACGGAATGTCCTTGCCCGCTTGTGCCCACGCCGTACCAAAGTGCGAATGAGTGTGCACCACACCGCCAATGCCATCAAACTCGCGGTACAACACGGCGTGTGTTGGCAAATCCGACGACGGGCGTAAATCTCCCTCGACTACCTTCCCGGCGAGATCCGTCACCACCATCAGATGAGCAGTGAGTTGCTCATACGGCACACCACTTGGTTTGATGACAATCAACCCTCGCATGCGATCAACCGCGCTCGCGTTCCCAAACGTGAACGGTGCCAGTCCGCGCTTGGACAGTTCGATGTTCGCACGACACACTTCTTCCCGCAACTCTCGCGATGCGTGCATGATCAGGTAATCCCGGCCCGAGTCTTCGCGGCTGCGATAATCTGCGTCATAACATCGCGATACTTCGTGAAAGTGTCGTCAACCACCTGCATCGTTGGTATGGTGTTTGGCCTGAGACCGAGTGTCTGGGTATTGAATTGGCCAAATCCCGATTCATGCACGCCCGAACTACCGCGACCGGCCGCTGGTGCGCTCAAGTGCGAATAGAACTTCGCATACTTATTCCAGCGCCCACCACCGCCTGCATGAAACATGGGGATGAATTCAAACAATGCGTCGTACGGCATCTCACCAACTCCCACAACCTTCGGATACTTCGCACGCAAGTTCATGATGAGTTTTCGCGTGCCTTCGTGCATGTCACCGTTGGTGCTGTTAACGTGGCCACCCACAATGTCCAGGAAATACGCATCAACACCAAACTGTTCGATCATCTCCGAAATGCGCCCTTCCATATGCAAGCGCCACGGGTCTGACCCCAGATTCATATACGCCAACCATCCATCCTGATGCCGATCGTTATTCCAATCAACCCAGTTGAGATTGTACACGTCGCCATCAATCTTCTGCGTGACGCTGTTCGCAAACTTGCTGAAAATTGGTTGCTTGCGATTGGCGGAATTCGTGCCGTACATCGGCATCATCTTGAATCCCATCTTCTGCCCTTCCGAGATGAGCCTCCGGAAGCCCGCCTCACCGCCCATGCGCGCTGGCACTTGGTAGTTGGGATAATCCCAGTAGTACCGCCCATCCCACGACGCCAGAAAGATCAACACGCGATTAGCCGGCATCTGCGTTGAAATCCAGCGCAGAATTTCCAGCTGCTTCGCGTAGTCGTTGAACATGAATCCGGTGTAGTGCATGCCGTGCATGGTCACCACCATCGCGGTCTCGCGCATCCACGCCGGCACATCAGTGCGCGTTTCCCACGACTGCAACTTGAACGCGCTCTCGATGTGGTTCATGTGAATGTCGATGGCTTCATCGAACGTCGCGGTGTGTCCCAGGCGCCACGTTGGAACCGTGACCTTCAAGTCCTTGCGCCACGCGTCATGTTCGTACGCCACCTCCACACGAAACGCCTTCTCGCCGTTCTGAAAATAGTACCGCTTGGGCCGCACCTTGTTGTCGGTCGTAGTGAAATACAGGAAGTCGTTATCCGACACCTGCACCACCGCGACCGGCGTGTTCATGCTCGTTGGCGTTCCCTCTCCGTGCAAATCGCCCGCACCAAACGTGTACCCCGATAACAAATCACCGTCGCGCAAATCGGCCAACGCACCACCACCAACCGACACCTTGCCGCGCGGCACATCGCGCACCACGGTCGTGACGTTCTTGATGGGTTTGGGCATCTCTGCAACAATGTCCCATTCCAAGTTGCGACCAGTTTTCCTGAAAGTTGCCGTGAGTTTGCCCGCAACTTTTTCCTGACCGCCCGCCCACACAAAACTGTCACACGTAACCTGCAACGCATCGCCCGTGCCACTCGCCTTCATGCGCGAACGATCGCAGCTGTACGTGTTCTCGTCGGTGAAAATGAGAAATCCAAACCGATGGTCACCAACCACCACCGCCGGCTCAGGAAAATCGAAACTGAACTTCATGTTCGAACGCCCGCGCGGCGGGATAAAAACTTCACTGGTCG
>JBDUBA010000193.1:0-2932 GCA_040004335.1 Gemmatimonas sp. | reverse complement strand
TTTTCCGTCAAGTTTTATCTCGTGGCCATGTTGTTCATCGTGTTCGATATCGAAACGGTGTTCATGATCCCGTGGGGCGTACATTTTCGACAGCTGTCGTGCGCGGTCGCGATGGCCGACAACGCGTGTCCCGCTGGACAGGTGCAGTTCTTCGGACTCGGTGAGATGCTGGTGTTTGCGGCCATTCTAATCGTCGGCTACTGGTACGTCCTGAAAAAGGGGGCGTTGTCATGGGAATAAGCGGCCCGATACCCGAAGGCATACGCAGTACGGTGCAGATTGACCCGTCGAACACAGACAGCTGGGTCACCACGCGCCTCGATTTTCTCGTCAACTGGGGGCGCGCCCATTCGCTGTGGCCGATGCCCTTTGGCACCGCGTGTTGCGCCATTGAATTCATGGCGACCGCAGCGTCGCGCTTTGACCTGTCGCGCTTCGGGATGGAGCGATTGAGTTATTCGCCGCGACAGGCCGACGTGTTGTTGTGCGCGGGACGAGTGCCGCTCAAACTCGCGCCGGTTATTCGTCGCATTTATCAGCAGATGCCACAGCCAAAATGGGTGATTTCCATGGGCGCGTGTGCATCAACCGGCGGCATGTTTGACAACTACGCGGTCGTGCAGGGCATCGACACCATCATTCCGGTCGATGTGTACGTGCCGGGTTGTCCGCCGCGTCCGGAAGCCTTGATGTACGGCATCATGATGTTGCAGAAAAAAGTCATGCAGGAACGTCTGCGTGATGGAACAATCCGCGAAGAAATTGTCCCGGACCCCGCCAGTCAGCTTTACATTCCTCCGTCGCGTATCGATGAATTGTCCGAGCCATTTGGTAATTCGGTCAATCAAACGCGGTCTGCGCCGTGAGCGATTATTCCATTGGGCAGTTCGCGCTGATTCCCGCGGGAACGCAGACCTCCGTTGCGCCCGCGACTCCCAAAAACGTTCCGAATCGTGGCGGCGAACCCAACCCGAGTGCTGTGGCGCTGGTCGCAAAATTTGGTGACCGGATTGTGCGCACCTGGGTGAATTGTGGCGAAACCAATGTGATCGTCACACTGGAGGCTATTCACGACGTCATCCAGTGGCTGCATGAGGATCACGGACAGCGTTACGAATATCTCGTGGACATCACGGCCGTCGAGTATCGCGATGCGCAACGACCGCTCGAAGTGGTGTGGCATTTGCGTTCACTGAGTTTCCTACGATTCTTGCGACTGAAGGTCGAACTGCCCACGCGTGGCCCACTCGTGGTGCCCAGCGTCATGGACATCTACAGCGGCGCCGATTGGCTCGAGCGCGAATGCTGGGACATGTTCGGCATCAAGTTCGAAGGACATCCCGACTTGCGGCGCATTCTCCTCTGGGAGAGTTATCGCGAAGGATTTCCGCTCAGAAAAGATTTTCCGTTGCGCGGCCGGTTTTCTCGCGCGGAACAGCTCAAGCAGGCACTCGCGGCCGATCCCGAAGCGCGGTACAGCATGGAAGAACTCACCATCGCCGAAGCGTTCAATTCGTTGCCGGAGGATATGAAGCGTCGACTCGCGGCCGACAAAGTGGCGGGCACGGAGGCGTTCGGCGAATGAGCACGCGCACCGTGGAGGTCGAACTCCAAACCACACAGCTCGACGCACTCGGCAACGTTGTGCGCGCGCCTTTGGTGGTGGCAGAAAACGGTGGAGCGCTCACGGGCGATTCATCACAATTGGGCAGCGCGTCGCTCGCCGAACCCGGACTCGAGTCCGATCACATGTTGATCAACATCGGACCGCAACATCCCGCAACACATGGCGTGCTGCGACTGGTGCTCGAACTCGACGGCGAAACCGTGGTACGCTGCATTCCGCACATTGGCTATTTGCACTGCGGCTTCGAGAAAATTGGCGAATATCGTCAATACAATCAGATCATCCCGTGGACCGATCGCGAAGATTATCTCAACTCGATGGGCAACAACGTGTCGTTCGTGCTGGGCTGCGAACGGTTGTTCGGCATTGAGATCACGCCGCGTTGCACCGTGCTGCGCGTGATTGCGATGGAGCTGTCGCGGATCATGTCACACGTGGTGTGGGTGGGAACGACCGCCGTTGATATCGGCGCGTTCACACCGTTTCTGTGGATTTTCCAGGAGCGGGAAAACATCTACAATCTGTTGGAAGGTTGGGTTGGGGCGCGTTTAACAACCTCGGGCACACGGGTCGGTGGTATGGCGGCCGACATTCCCGACGGTTGGATAGAAGGGCTCAAGTCATTCGTGCAGGGCTTCTACAAGACGCTCGACGAAACCGACAAGATGCTCACGAAAAACGCCATCTGGAGCGGACGCACCGTTGGTTTGGGTGTGCTTGGGCCGGCCGACGCGATGAACGCCGGAATGTCGGGCCCGATGTTGCGCGCATCAGCGGTTGCGTACGACGTGCGCAAAGACTTTCCGTATCTCGATTACGAAACGTACGACTTTGACGTGCCTGTGGGCCGACACGGCGACGTGTACGATCGCTATCTCGTGCGCATGGAGGAAATGCGGCAGTCGTGCCGCATTCTCGAGCAGGCCATTGCGCGTTTGCCAAATGGACCGATCAACGTAAACGATCCCCGCGTTATTCTGCCGCCCAAACACAAGGCGACCAGCGAAATGGAGAGTATGATCCATCACTTCAAACTCGTGATGGAAGGTCCGCGTCCGCCGGCGGGTGAGTGTTACGTCGCGACGGAAAGCCCGAAGGGCGAGAAAGGGTACTACATGGTGAGTGATGGATCCGCAAAGCCGGTGCGGTGGCGCATTCGCCCACCATCATTTGTGAACTTGAGCGCGATTCCAAAGATGGTCGAGGGCCACCTGTTGTCCGACGTGATTGCCATCAACGCCAGCATCGACATCGTGATGGGAGAGATCGACCGGTGAGTCACGGCCCTTCAGCCAGCGGTGGCGC
>JBDUBA010000142.1:0-2934 GCA_040004335.1 Gemmatimonas sp. | reverse complement strand
CGCCAGCTTCGACGCACCAGCGAACAGCGCCTCGCGCTGCTTCGCAGCCTCGCGTCCTCGCTCATCGAGCAGGGTGCCATTGAAACCACCGAGGCGAAAGCCAAGGAACTGCGTCCATTCGTGGAGAAGTTGATCACGAAGGCCCGTAGCGGCACGCTGCACGCGCGCCGTCTCGCCGGTAAACACGTGCAGAAGCGTGAAACCGCCGACAAACTGTTCAAGGAAGTGGGACCCGCTTTCGCCACGCGTCCCGGTGGCTACACGCGCATTCTCAAGACCGGCCACCGCAAAGGTGACGGTGCTGAAATGGCGCGCATTGAACTCATCCTCAACTAACCGGGGATTAGCCACATGGCCATCGATCGGCATCGTTGCTACGTCTGCGACAAGGGCGTGGCGTTCGGTAACAACGTTTCACACGCGAACAACAAGACACGCCGCACATGGAGACCCAATCTCCAGGTTGCTCGCATTCTTGAGAACAACAAGCCGGGCGCCAAGATCATCAAGATCAAGGTGTGCACGCGTTGCCTCGCCGCTGGCAAGATTCAGCGCGCGCCTCGCGGAGTGGTTGCTGCGGCTTAAGTAGTCGTCACCTCCCGCTGCAATGCGCATCACGTCCAAGGTGGGGAGCTCTCGTGGGCTCCCCGCTTTGTATATCACCACTTGGCGTTGCGTGCCTCAATCCAATAGACGATTACTGAGCGCGCGCAGTGTCGAAAACAATTTCGTGCGGGTTACGCGATCAGCGCGTGTTTGTTACGCGCCAACGCTCCAGTAATTTCGCCGCCGCAGTTTTTCGTTAACTCTCGATTCATGCCAACCGCTCTCATCACCGGCATCACCGGACAAGATGGTTCCTATCTCGCTGAATTGTTGCTCAGCAAAGGATACCGTGTTGTTGGTATTGTGCGGCGATCCTCGACGACGCCCTACGAACGGATCGCCCATCTCGTCGACCGCGTCGAATTGGTGTCGGCCGATTTGCTTGACCAGACGTCGCTCACCGACGCGCTGAGCGCGACCAAACCCGACGAGGTGTACAACCTTGCCGCACAGAGTTTTGTGCAGACGTCGTGGACGCAGCCGGTGCTCACCGGCGAATTCACCGCGCTGGGTGTAACGCGTATGCTGGAAGCGCTCAGGAAGGCCGCTCCCGAAGCGCGGTTTTATCAAGCGTCCAGCAGCGAACAGTTTGGCAAGGTGGTCGAAACGCCGCAGCGCGAAAGCACGCCGTTTTATCCGCGTTCACCGTACGGCGTGGCGAAAGTGTACGGACACTGGATCACCGTGAATTACCGCGAGAGTTTCAATCTCTATGCGGTGTCCGGCATTCTGTTCAATCACGAATCACCGCGTCGCGGTCTCGAATTTGTCACGCGCAAAATCACTGATGGCGTGGCGCGCATCAAACTCGGTCTTCAAAACGAGTTACGACTGGGCAACCTCGACGCGCGTCGCGATTGGGGATTCGCCGGCGACTACGTCGACGCCATGTGGCGCATGTTGCAGCTCGATGCGCCCGATGATTTTGTCATCGGCACCGGACATACGTTTTCCGTGCGGGATTTCTGCGAAGCGGCGTTTAGTACCGTCGATCTCGATTGGCAGAAACACGTCGTCCAGGACGAGCGCTTTTTTCGCCCCGCGGAGGTCGATCTGTTGGTCGCCGACGCATCGAAGGCCGAAGCGGAGCTCGGGTGGAAGCCGCAGGTGTCATTCGAAACGCTTGTGCGCATGATGGTTGAAGCCGATATCGACCGTTACAGCAAGCAACGTTGACATGAAACGTGCGCTGGTGACCGGCGCCGCCGGCTTTGTTGGGAAGTGGTTGTGCGCGGCGCTGGTGCAGGACGGATGGGCGGTTGTTGGTTGCGCGCATACGGCAGCTGACGTGGAGGCTGCCCGAGCTGCGGGACCGTGGGGTTCGCTCGAAACCGTGCAATGGAAGATCGGCGATCTTCGGGACGCGGCATTTATTGAGCAACTATTCGCGCAATCGCCCGATGCTGTTGTGCATCTCGCGGCCGTGTCGCACGTGCAGCACGCTTCCGTAAGTCCGACACTGGCATGGGACGTGAATCTGATGGCTTCCGTGCAGCTCCTGAATGCGGCCCGCACGCTCCGCGAATCGGGCGCGGGCGACCCGGTGGTGTTGCTCATTGGCAGTGCGGAGCAGTACGGGCGTCAGCCAGCGGAGGCCATGCCACTTCGTGAAGACGTGCCACAGCTGCCGCTCACGGTGTACGGCGCGACCAAAGCAGCGCAGGAAATTGCTGGTTTGCAAATGTTTCGGTCGGCGGGGCTCCGCGTGATCGCGGCCCGCCCATTTCCGCACACCGGTCCCGGGCAGGAGGCGCGCTTCGTGCTACCCGCCATGATCGCACGCGCCGAAGCGCTCCGCCACTCGGCGAGCGGCGCTCCGATGATGACCGGCAACCAGACACCGATCCGCGATTTTCTTCACGTGAGCGACGTGGTTGCTGCGTATATTGCAATGCTACACCACGGGCGTCCGGGCACTGCGTACAACGTGGCCAGCGGGGCCGGATTGTCGGTGCGCGAGGTGATTGCACGCGTGCTGCAGCGCGTCGGTGTGCAGGCCGAACTGAAAGAAGATCCCGCGCTCGTTCGCGCGGTTGATGTACCCGTTCTTGTTGGAGATGCCACGCGTTTATCCGCCGACACCGGTTGGAAACCCACGCGCGGTTTTGACATTATCCTCGACGACCTTCTCGCATACCATCGCACGCATGCCGCGACGTACTGACCTGCACCGAATTCTCGTGATTGGCTCAGGGCCGATCGTAATCGGTCAGGCCGCTGAATTTGATTATTCCGGAACGCAGGCCATCAAGGCGCTGCGCGAAGAGGGATATGAAGTCATTCTCGTGAATTCGAATCCGGCCACGATCATGACGGATCCGGAGTTTG
>JBDUBA010000199.1:0-2938 GCA_040004335.1 Gemmatimonas sp. | reverse complement strand
AGCGGATTTGCTCCTTGTAGTCATCCCATACCGGCATTGGCCAGCCGGGTTCCGCTGCGCGCTCGCCGGCTTGACGAACTTCTTCCACGACGGCGGCGTCAGGGCCAAAAATTCCCATCGCGTTGTGCCCAAGGCCGACGACAATCGCGCCCGTCAGCGTGGCGGCATCAACCACAACCGCCGGACGGAAACGTTTGGCAAACACGAGGAGGTCGGCGAGCACCAAACGACCTTCGGCATCGGTGTTAATGATTTCGATCGTTTTACCGTTTGAGGCGCGCACCACATCGCCCGGGTTCACGGCCGTTCCGGAGGGCATGTTCGTCACTGCGCCGATAATTCCGACAACGTTCACCTTGAGTTTGAGGCGCGCAATTGTTTCCATCGCGCCCAACACGCCGGCCGCACCACACATGTCGAACTTCATCCACTCCATTTCCGGAGCAGGTTTGATGGAAATACCGCCGGTATCGAAGCAGACGCCTTTCCCCATGAGCACAATGGGATCGTCAACCGACCCGCCGCCTTGGTATTCGATGCAAACGAGTCGTGGTTCCTGCGGCGTTCCCTGCGCCACCGCCATGAAGGAACCCATGCCTTCGTGCAACATTTCTTCGCGGCCCATCACGAGCACTTTCAAATTGTGGCGCGCACCAATTTCGCGTCCGGTTTGTGCGAGATAGTCGGGCGTGCAGAGGTTGCCCGGCATCATGCCCAGGCGTTTCGCGAGCGCTTGGCCCTCGCTGAGTGCGACACCAAACGCCAATGCGTTACGCGTTTCATCCGAATCGGTCATGAACACAATTGCACTCGCGAGCGTTTCACGCTGCTCACTGGCGGGAACGGCCTGTTTGAGTTCGGCGTATTCCCACGCGCCCGCGGCAATGCCGGTGACAATACCTTCAATGGCAACTGTGCTCGCATCTTCGAGCAACACGTGCATGTCCGCGACTCCCAGTTTTCGCGCTTGGCGGGTCGCAACGGCGGCCGCGCGGCGGGCGGTTCCGCGTGTGGGCGCACCGGCGCCCCGTCCGACCAGCATTATGCGTCGAATGCCCGTGTCCTGTCCAACAAGCAACAGCGTCTCGTCTTTGCCCCCGCGAAAGTCGCGTCGGGTGAACGTCCGCGACAGCGCGCCGCCTACCGAGGCGTCAATAGAGACCAGTGCGGGCGTGAGCACTGGGTCGGCGCCCAGGATAACAACGAGCAGCGCGGTATCGACGGACGCCGGGGCGGCGTGGCTGGCTAGCAGGGAGAGCGGCATGAAGCGGATGCTGGGAGCGAGGACGGAGCGGGACTGGGAAGGTAGGTAGGGCGTAAAATGGGAGCAAGGCGGATGGTGGCAGTACGCCGTTTGAAATCGCGCTAACCGTCTGCCCGAATTACTGGAAAACCAGTTGACAGGATTCGGCGGCGGTTCAATACTACGGAGTTATCCGTAGACGCGCCGTTGGATCCGAACAAAGTAATCTCGTATCGGAGCGAGTAGAACGGTCAGTCATATTCGTCCTCCCCGCGCATCAAGTTCGACGCCAATGTATCGCAATTCCCGCCCAAACCTTTGCAGCGCCTTGGTCGGCGCGGCGGTCGCTGCCGCCTGCACTTCCAATCCGCCGGCGCCGTTGCCGGAGTCACGTTTCACGAATGTGGCCGATACCGTCACTGCCATTCGCGAAGTTGCGCTGACCTCGAGTGAACAAACGTTGTTTACTCGGGTCACTCGTGTGCTGCTTGGCCCTGACAGCAACGTGTATGTGTTGGATGCGGATCGAACATGGGTCACGGTGTTCAGTCCGGCGGGCGCGTTTGTACGTCGCATCGGCAACAAAGGATCGGGTCCAGGAGAATTTGAAGGACCAATTCAGCGCATTGGATTCATTGGCGACACCATTTGGATTGAAGACTGGATCAAACAACGCACAAACTGGTTCGCGCAGAATGGAGAATACCTCAAACAAACTGTCGATACGATTGAAATCGACCGCGACCGTTTTCCGGGAGCGCAGTTGCCGCTTACGTACATGCGCGGCGGTGCCCTGTATGAAACGAATGAGCCGGCGTTGACACTATCTTCAACGGCGCTGGGACCAATTGTGATGGCACCAGTGAGCAGTCGATCGGTGAATCACGAAGACACGACACGTTTCGAGCGGCAACGCGACACGTCGGGACGAGCTTCACGAAGACTCGACACACTCGCCCTGCGTTCGGCCTGGCGTGGAGTCGTTCCGATTCCCAATGCTGGAACGTTGCGTGTCACAGGAATTCCCGTGCCTACCGTCCTCGCCTATGACGCATTCGGAAATGGCGTTACGCTGGTGACTCAGTCCAGTACCGATGTCGAGCGGCAGGTTGCAACGGTGAGTGTGCAACAGTGGGATTCGCACGGAAGACGTGTCTTGCAAAGAATTTTGGGTGAAGGGGCAACAACACCCGTGCCGACCAGCGTAAGGGATTCGATCTACGCGAAAGCGACAGCGTCGCTCAATCGTCTCATTACGCAGCTACCGGAAATCAAGAGAACCGTGACTGATCCCGCACAACTCATCAAGAGTGTGTTGCACATCCGGGAGTTCTATCCTGTTGTACATGACGCACGTACGATGCGCGACGGCAGTGTGTGGCTGCGTATCGATGACGTAAGCGGCCTGCAACGTTGGCTGACGTTGGATGCACAACTCAAACCGCGTCGAATGGTGCAACTACCGGTAGCAGCGCGTCTGGAAGACGGAGCGCGCGGATTGTTGTGGGTGGTTGAACGGGATTCGTTCGATGTGATGACGGTTGTGGCCTACAAGGTGCCGTAGTGCGACATCAGGGAATGCGAAAAACCCCGCACCCGATGCTGTGAGGGGTGGGGGGGCTTGTCGTAATCTGTTTTTTACTGGGGCGGGTGGAGTCGAACCACCAACCGCTCGATTAACAGTCGAGTGCTCTG
>JBDUBA010000271.1:0-2965 GCA_040004335.1 Gemmatimonas sp. | reverse complement strand
CAACAGCAACAACAACCCAAACACCAACAACCCAAACACCAACGGTTCACCAAACATCCAGGATGCAGCACTCCGCCTGCTAGAGAAACCAGAACCGGTCGTCGTACAATCGATGAACAGCGAACCACGCGTTGTGAACTGGCGCGATCGACGACTGCAGTTTGTCTCGACACACGGCCCGGAGCGATTGAGCGGCGACTGGTGGCGCGCCGACGGATTCGCCCGCGACTACTGGCGCTGCACGGTGGCTGGTGAGGGCGATCTGCTGATCTATCGAGACGCGGTCGGGTGGTTTTTGCAAGGGTGGTATGACTGATTATGTATGAATTTTGCGAACGCGGCAGAACGAGAATGGTTCGCTCGTATCGGGATTGTCGCGGACGTAGCAGGTCTTGCGAAGACCACGATCCTCGCGAACGCAAAGCACAAGCCTCTCACGCGGAGGCGCGGAGAGAACGGCGAGACGCGGAGAACAACACGTGTGTTCAGGAAGTCTCGACGCATTCTGAAGATTCCATTTTTCACGCGGAGGCGCCGAGGCGCGGAGAACTGATCGTTTGGCAACTGACGACCGCGTCGAAGGTTGGATGGACTTTCTTGACTATTGCACTCGGTTCGAGACGTGTGAACAGTCTCAAGAAAATGAAAAACCTGTCAGCCTGAACTATGTCTACGGTACGCAGTTCTCCGCGCCTCTGTGTTCCTCCGCGCCTCCGCGTGCAAGACTTTTCCCAATTACACGCGAGAACGTCACTCCGCGTGCAAGGCTTTCCCCAATTACAGCGAGAACGCACGCTCCGACCGCTTCGCGTCTTCCCTGCTGAATCTCAGACGTAACGAGCTCCGATTTTCAATTCCATTCCGCTTCGATTTCCTCATCCATGACCGCGCCCAACCCGAATCACGAGACCGCGACAACCAGCGACGACAAGCCGCGCCGTCTCATCGACTACGTCGAGCTGCACTGCCACTCCGCGTTCTCGCTGCTGGACGGCGCCTCCACCCCCGAAGCCCTCGTAACACGCGCCCACACACTCGGCTACCGCGCACTCGCCATTACCGACCACAACGATCTGGGTGGCGTGGTTCGATTTGCGGGCGCGTGCGAGTTCAACACAATGGGTGGCATCATTGGATCGGAACTCACAGTTGATGTACCAGCCAACGTGCGGGAGTTGCACAACACCGAACAAACCACGCGCACGCACCTCACCGTACTGGCCGAAACACGCGAAGGGTACCACAACCTGTCGCAGCTCATCACGCACGCGCGCATGAACACCTCGCGCGGCGAGCCGGCCGTGCCGTGGTCACTACTCACCGAACGCGCCAACGGATTGACCGTGCTCACCGGTTGCCCACGCGGCTGGATTCCTCGACTCATCAACGCTGGCAACCTGGACGACGCGTACATGGCCGCCGGCATCATGCGCGACGTGTTTGGCGAACATCTTGCCATTGAATGCTGGGATCATCGTTTGCACGAGGAACGTGTCATTGTCCGCGAACTGCAACCGCTCGCAAAGAAACTGGGCGTGGCGTGCGCCGTCACGAACAACGTACACTACGCGACCGCCGATCAACGTCTCATTCACGACGTGTTGTGTGCGTTGCGGCATAATCTCACGCTTGATGAAATGGGCACACGATTGCGTCCCAATGCCGAATGGGCCATCAAGGACGAAGGCTTGATTTACAAACGATGGAGCGGCGCTGAGGAAGGTGTGCGGGAAACGGTAGCCATTGCGGAGCGTTGCACGTTTCGGCTGGCGCATTTGCAGCCGTCACTGCCGGAGGCCTATCAAGTACCCAATGGAATGACGGCCGAGCAATATCTGAGGAAGATGGTGTACGAGGGGGCAGCGGTGCGGTACGCCGGCAAAATGACACCGCAGCATTTCACGCAAATTGACCACGAGCTCGACATGATTGGCAGCATGGGATTCGCCGGTTTCTTTCTCACCGTGGTGGATATCGTCAACTTTGCGCGTCGCGAAGGCATTTTGTGCCAGGGACGTGGGTCGGCCGCGAATTCAGCGGTATGTTACTGCCTGTACATCACGGCCGTTGATCCCATTGGGATGACGTTGTTGTTTGAGCGATTTCTGAGTGGCGATCGCGTGGAATATCCGGATATTGACATTGATTTTGCGCATCGCGAGCGTGAGCGCGTGTTGCAATACGTGTACAACAAATACGGACGCGCGCATGCGGCGATGGTGTGCGAACACATCACATGGCGCGGGCGGAGTGCGGTGCGTGATGCGGCGCGTGTGCTGGGGTTCTCCACCGAGCAGAGCGACATTCTTGCCACGTTCAGCGATCGTTTCAGCGCCAAGTCCACCGCGGACACACTACGCATCGGCGAAGAAAAAGATGAAGTGATTCTGAACAAACGGTACGAGACCGCGCGCGAATCGGGCGAACGGCATTGGCAGGACCGGTATGCGCTCGACTCGCACAAGAGTTCACACACCGAACGTCGCGACCCGACTACATCCATTCGCCCGGTCACGAGTGGGCGTGAGCTGTTCAGGCAAGCGGGGTTCGACCCCGACGACATTCGCGTGCGCCTGCTGGCTGATGTGGTGGCGGGATTACACGGCTTGCCGCGTCATCGCTCCATTCACGTGGGTGGTTTCATCCTCACGGCGCAACCGTTGGGCGAAGTGGTGCCCATTGAACCTGCGTCGATGGCAGATCGCACGGTCATTCAGTGGGAGAAGGACGATCTCGATGGTGCGAAACTCGTCAAGATTGATTTGCTGGGATTGGGCATGCTCACGGTGCTGCAGGATTGCCTGGCGTACATTCGGCGCACGCGTGGTTTGGCCATTGATCTTGGACAACTTGAGATGACGAATCAGGCAGTGTATGACACCATGTGTGCTGCCGATACGGTTGGTGTGTTTCAGATTGAGAGTCGCGCGCAGATGAGTACCCTGCCCCGTCTCAAGCCACGCAA
>JBDUBA010000141.1:0-9958 GCA_040004335.1 Gemmatimonas sp. | reverse complement strand
ACCAAACAATTGCGGTCATTGTGACTGCTCTGACCCCGTTACCCACGGTCCTGGGGTCAGAGTCGTTTCGGTACTGGGGTCAGAGTCGTTTCGGTACTGGGGTCAGAGCCGTTTACCAAACAATTGCGGTCATTGTGACGGCTCTGACCCCGTTACCCAAAAACCGCGGCGCGCATTTGGTACCGAGGGTTTTTGGTAAGGGGGTCAGACACTTGCTGACAACACCGACTTCGGTTCGAAGCGCGCGGCGCGAAGTGCCGGGATGACAGCGGCAACCGTTGCAACCACTGCCAGAAGCACAACGGCAAACGCGTACACCGCGGGATCAGACGGGGACACGCCCACCAGAGTTGCTGACAATGCGCGTGCACCTGCCGCTGCCAGCGGAACGCCGATCAGAAGTCCGGCTGCCGTAATTGCAGCTCCCTGACGCAACACCATCCGTACAACTTGGCCACGCTGCGCACCGACAGCCATACGGATTGCAATTTCGCGACGCCTGCGTCCAACAACGTACGAGAGCACCGCGTAGATGCCGCCCATTGAGAGGCACATTGCAATTGCGGCCAATGCCGCGAGCGAAAATGCAACCAGGCGTTGCTGTGTCATTGACCGATCGAGCACGTCACGCATTGTTCGCACCTCGAACAACGGAATATCCGGAATGATTTCGCGCGCAACGCGACGAAGTACTGGCAGCAGCTCATCAGCACTTGCACGAGTATGTACCGCCACCCCAACCGATGAAAACTCGTCCGTGCTGTCGAGCGCCGTGGTTGACATGTAAAAATCTGGAATGATAGGCTCCAGCAACCCGCCGTGGCGGACATCCCGCACTACGCCAACGACAGTGATCCAATTGTCCGCGGTGTTGTCGCGAGAAGTAAACCGTTTGCCTTCGGCAAGCGCGCCGGGCCACAAATGCTCGGCGAATTGCTCATTGATAACCGCAACTCGTTTTCGAAGTTTACTGCTTCCTTCGCCATCACGAAAGAATCGGCCGCTTTTGAGCTGAATTCCCATAGCCGCGAAATAGTCGGATGTAGCGTATCGGGTATTCACGACGGGATCGATGTCGCCGGACGATCGTGGTGCCTCCCCCTCCGCTCGATAGAAATTTCCGTTGCGACATGACAGTGGCAGGCAATTAACCAGACCGACATGATCAACTCCCGGCAGTGCACTCAGACGTTCCTGCACCCGATGGAAAACCGCCACCTGCTGCGTGGCATTCGGATAAACGGAATGCGGTAGCGAAAGCTGAAATGTCGCGACGCCATCGGATTGGAAGCCTGGTTGGATATTGCGCACGGCATCGTAACTCTTGAACAACAAACCGCCAGTAATTAAAAGACAGGTAGCGAGTGCGACCTCACTGACTACGAGCGCGTTTAACAAACGACGTTCGGGCAGCGCGCTGGTAGAGCGCGTTCCTCCAACGCTGCTGGCCTTGGCTACGTGTTTGCGTAATTGTAGCGCGGGCGCAAGACCAAATAACAAAGCTGCGACAGCGACTATTGCGGCCGAGAAGAGGACAGAAGTTGCATCAATTTCCGGGAGTGCCCACGGTGGCAACAATTCATCTGCGTTCCTGACGAGTAACGCAATTCCGGTTTTTGCGAGAATTGCTCCAAGCAACCCAGCGGCAGCGGAGAGCACGAAGCTCTCCGTGAGCAACTGACTGACAATTCGCCGGCTGCTGGCGCCCAGTGCTACGCGAATGCCCACTTCGCTTTGACGAGCAATTGAACGGGCCAGCATTGTACCAGCCACGTTTGCACATGCAATACAAAACACCAGCGCGGCAGCCAATGCCAATGTCGTACCCGTAGCACGATAGTTTCCAACAAGTCGTTCGCGTAGCGACAGCACCAGTGGTGAAACAACGCGCGCCGTGTCTCGTACAGCCCAGATGTTGGCTTGTGCATCAAACAGGCTCTGTGTCGCTTGCGCAAGCGTAATCTTGGGTTTGAGCCGGCCGATCCCGTCAAAGCTGTAACTCTGATGCTGGTCGGCTGGATCGCCACCAATGGGAAGCCAAAACGCACATTGAATTGGAAAGCCCGCCTCGGCCGGCAGTATTCCGACAATTGTGTGCGGAACGCTGTTGATACGCAGCGTCTTACCCAGGACATCGTTGGTTCCGCCAAACTGATTCTTCCACGTGGACACACTGATCACGACAACCGGTGGGCCGTTGGGGAGATCTTCCGCCGCCGAGAACATACGGCCGAGGACCAGCGGTACTCGTAGTACCGAAGCGAAATCATGTGTAACTCGCAGCCCGAGCACACGTTCCGCGCGATCACCGTTTCCAATGTTCCGGCTCGCAGACTGGAACAACGCCATCCCTTCGAACGCGTTCGCGCGTTCGCGCCACGCAACAAAATCGGCAAAGTTTATGTTCGTATAATCGAGATTCCATTTTGGCGCGCGCTCGTTGAGATATACGAGGCGATCCGACGCGGGAAATGGAAACGGTCGACGAAACACACCGTCGAGCAACGTGAACACCGCGATGTTCGCGCCAACTGCCAATGTCAGTGTGGACAGTACCAACGCGGTTGCGCCTGGATGACGTGTGAACGAACGAAATGCGTGACGAACATCTATGAGAAACGATTGCACTGGGTGCTCCTGGTGTTGCGTATGAGCTGGCCCGCTTCTCAACCAGTGTTCGCGCGGAGCTCGGCTTGCGATGTCCAGCATGCCGGCCAATGCCGCCTTCAACTCAGCGGCGCGCCCGCGAACTCGTGCTTCGGTGATCGTTTCAGAGAAGAGCGCCTGCATGTCGCGTCCATGCGCCTTGCGCAACGTTCGCGGCAGGAACAGCGCGAGAAGCAGCCGGTAGAGCGTGCGCATCAGCGTGATTTGACCTGTGCCAGTCTCTGTTCAGCGACGCGCACCGTTGCGTTCATCCGCGCAACCTCGGCCGCGAGTGTTCGGCGTCCGTCGGCCGTGATGTGAAACCATCGAAGGCGATCGCTCTTGTCGTCGGCGGTTGATGGCGCGGCATCGAGCGCCTTGATGAACCCTTCTTCCACCAACTCGTCGAGTGAGCCGTACAGCGTGACGGGCCAGAGCTTGAGATCGCCGTCGGTCAGGTGGAGGACGTCGCGCATAATGCCCGAGCCGTGCCGATCGTGTGCGGCCAGCGAGAGCAGGATATAGAACCAAGGTCGGCGCATGGTTTTATTGTACATGTTTATATAATACAAGTCAATATAGTAGATGAGAGTATGCGAATTCTGGTGCGGACGACCTTAGAGACGTTGTCGTTGAGATGTAGCGGGCAGGCGAATTCGGGCGCGGACAACTTCAGGACGTTGCCGGTGACACGTAGCGAGCAGGCGCATTCGGGCGTGGACAATCTGAGGAATGTTACGGTGAGACGTAGCAACCATGGATAATCAGTTGCGCTTCTCCCGCACCACAAGTGCCTCGCCATCGCTCCGCCCCTGCACCGCCGCACAGTCAAGCGAAGACGAACGCGAACCAAGTCTCCTTCAGTCGCTTGAGCGAATGGTGCACCCGTCTGAACATTTTCGTACCAACGCTCAACTACCATCAACGATCCGACGAAAACGATCGGCAACGGTGTCCCGATCGATGTTGTTGAGCCGATATGGCGTTGGATCGTTCGCGGTCGGCTTTCGCTGTTGCACTGGTCGCAACTTCACCGTGCGTTTGCAATTGCCTGAAAATTCGAGTCGGGACACGCGCGCCAACGAATCGAGATTGCCGGGAGCGCTATAGCAGACACTCAACCTGGGCAGCGGTCCGACGCCGTTGTTGTAGTCCTTCCTAACAATCAGACGGGCGATTGGTTTCGCGTCGGGAAAACGCACGTCGAATACGTAGGGTTGGCCGGTGCGCAACGATGACGATACGGACTGCGCGACCGTCAGCTGCGGCAACAATGCGATCAGGATCGCGACGCTGAACGCTGCTATTGGCCTGAGCACAGTTGACGGATGGGACATCACACACCGGGAACGGAAATGAGATTGGGGCGCTTGGAACCGTTTCTCCGCCGTAAGACGCCGCACCATTGAAAACCTTGACACACACCCGCCAAAAGTCCTGAACCCAAAATTCGCAACGAACGTGATCGGGCCCCAGTCACTGAACGGGACCCAAACAGTATATTGTCAAAATGACGTCCCCGCCCGGCCACGACAATAACCCCTTGCACGGCATCACGCTCGAGCAGATGCTCCATGAGCTCGTGCTGCACGTTGGATGGGAGCGGATGGGGAAACGGGTGAAAATCGCGTGTTTCATCTCCGACCCCAGCGTGTCGTCCAGCCTCAAGTTTCTCCGCCGAACGCCGTGGGCGCGCGCAAAGGTTGAGGCGATGTATCTCGAATCGAAGTCTCGCAGGAAAACTCCCGATACTCCGAACGAATAGTTGCGCACGTTCACTTCCGCCCTCTTCTGTCCTCCGCACATGTACACTCGGCACGACGCAGCAGTGCAAAATCGAATTGCATGCGAACTCCGTTGGTTTGCACGCGCTTCGCGAAGTTGTCGATGGTTGGGTGTGTTGTGCACACTCGTGCTGTGCGCACCATCGCACTTCGCATACGCACAGGACGCCGGGGTGCGCCGCGTGCCCGAGCCGCCAACAAATCTCAAAATTGTGCGCTACACGCCATCGGATAGCGGCACACCCAGCAGCATCATTGCAGTGACGTTCGACCGTGCTGTTTGGGGACCGCCGGAACGCGATATGATTCCGCAACAAGTCATGGCGCTCACTCCGCAGGTGGAAGGCGTGTACGAGTGGCGCGACGCATCAACCATCCGATTCATTCCGCGCGAACCGTTCAAACCGGGAACGATCGTTTCGGTTTCACTTGATACTGCCGCCATCGCGTCGGCTGGCGCACGCCGCGGTGTGCGCTTCGAACTGCCCGTGCGGTTTAACGGCGCGCGCCCATTGGCAATGATGGTTGGCGATCATCTGGCAAACACGGACTGGGCGGCCGGGCCATTTCCAACATTTCGTGTGCTCTATAGTACGATTGTTGATCTCGATTCCGTCGCACACAAAACGCGGCTCGTATTCCCTGCCGGCTGTGGTGACACAATTGTTCTGAAACCGCTCAGACAGCGCGCAGTGCGGAAGGGTGAAGGTCGCCCCATCGAACTCGCAGGCGGTGCAGCGCGAGATACCATGGCCGATCGTTTTCGTCGGGTCGTGGATTTCGAACCGAGTGATTCATTGACGCCGAACTGCCTGGGTATGTGGCATGTCGCGTCGTTCGACCCAACGCGCCCATCCGACGCGTGGCTTTACGGCGTAAGAACCGCGCCGCCGTTTCTGGTGACGGGACTGCATCCGTGTTTGATGGCGTCCATTGCCGCGTCGCGCGACTGTGAGTCGGATGGCGTGAGTATTGTTTTCTCAACCGAAGTCGCGACGGAAGAGTTTTTGCAACATGTACACTTCTCGCCCGAGCTGCCGCGCATTACCAGCACCGTTGCCGCCAAAACGATCTATCAGATTGCGGACAAACTGAAACCGTCGCAGAAGTACACGGTCACGATCGATTCAACAATGCGCGACACGTTCGGGCGAAAATTGACTGGCGCGACAACGTTCACCGTAACGGCGCACGACAAGCGACCCTGAATTTCGGTTTTTCGTTGCAACACACACGGCCAGCGTTGACTACATCGCGGGCGGTTTGTTTTTGGCAACTATCGGAGTGCGACGAACAGGCGGCGCAACCTTCGTTGAATCAGCCGGCGCCGCCACCCTCACCGTTTTGGTCGGCACGGACGGCGACGTAATGGCCAGTATGGGCACAACGCGCGCCGGTTTCGTTGTTGTGCCACTCGTCGATTTTGAAGCAGCAGTACTGCTCATGATTGACGCTGGCGCAACAACGTTCTTAGCTGGTTTGGCGCCCCGTTGCATCTGCTTGTTGACGGAATCGACAACCAGCGATCTGGTCGGCTGCGCGTTGGTGCCCGTCGATGCAACACACCCAAGAACGGCCACGGCGATGAATCGTGTCAGGTTCATTTCTTTTCTCCAGTTCCAGCTATCCAGGGCGCGGTGCGCGCGGCGGTATCGAGTTGCGCTTCGAGCGTGCGCAGAAATGGTGGTGCGTTGCGGCAGCCAAAATCGTGTTGAATGGTTTTCATACGTGCACCAACTTTGATCGAAAGCACGGCCGTTGGCAAATCGGTTGCATAGGCGCCACAACCGGCACTCTCCATGATGAACGACGTGTCGGCCGACGAAAACGCTGTGGCGGCAACTGAACGCATGAAACTCTGAATGGCCGCTGTGGTGGTGGTGCCGTTTCGAATCCCCATGTCACCAACATGCTGTTTCCCTTCAAACCGCACTTTGCCGTCGCCATAAATCTCCACGCGGTACACGGGGCATGTACCGTGACACGGTCCTCGCTCGAGACTTGCAACCAACGATGAGTCTACCGGTACTGCATCTACGCTCGCAGACTTTTTGCAGCCCGCGCTTGCGACCGTCAACATCAATGCCGCCAATCCAACACCCGAAGCGCGCATCATTGACGGATCACTCCGGTTTTCGTATTGGCCGAGCGACGAATGCTGCCCACGCCGTCGGTGATGAGTAGTTCGACGTTCGGAATGGAATTGAACTGCGAGAGGTCCAGATCGCCCGTGCGACCGATGCCCAGAATTTCGTTGGTCGTCGGATTCCGAATCATGACCAAAGGCGCGGCCAACTTCGACCATTGCAACCGAAGTTGTCCGGTGGTTGACCGTTTGGTCGAGAACAAGGAGTTGCTGGATGAATTGTCGGCGGCGATCCGCGCAGTTTTTGTGCGTGAATCGGAACGCGTGCCGCTCACCTCGCGCACTGCCAGTCGCGATACTTGCGCCCGAACGACGTCGCTCACAGGCACGCCAACAACGAAGGCCTCCTCATCGGGCTTGCCATCGGACACCGCGAATGGCGAAAAGCGGTGCGAGAATAACAACTTGCCGTTTTCGGCGAATCCCTCGACTACAAACCGACCGGTTGGATCGCTCTTGTTGGCGGCGGCCGTCAGTGCAAATGAACCATCGATGTTGGCCTGTTGTGTATCGACCGAACCGGTGATCATGAGAACGGAAGTCGGCGCGCTGGTTGCAGCCAGTGCGGCGGGCGTGCCGTTCGGATTGCGAGCGCGCAAGTCGAACACGTTGCGATAGTTGTACACGCTCACCCATTGGTTGCTGCAGTACCCCATGATATCGGTTCCACTGGGCAGTTTGACAACGTTGCCGGAGGCGACGTCCATCCCAAACGCACCCGAGCGTCCGTCGCTGAATGGAAACGCGGGGTCGGGTCCGGCAGCCCCACCGCACGGTGCATGACGCAAACCGATGGTGTGCCCCATCTCATGCGCGAGCGTGAATTTTGCTTCGGTCGCGCCGAAGGATGAACCCTCATCAACACCAACGGCCGCCAACGCGGGAATTCCGCCGGCCAATCCAAGCACTCCCGACGTGTAGCTCACGCGCACGAGACCGTAGTAGTACATGTTACTGCTTTCCAAACGCCGAACGAGTTCGAGGTCACGGACCATCAAGCTCCACTCGTCGAACGATGTGCTGATGAGTGTGTAGTCCATGGCGAGCGTGCTGCGCGTGGAGATGTTGACCGTAGCCAGTGGCCACACCGACTTCAGTGTGTTCACCACGGTGTTGTTGCCGTTTGTTGCGCCTGTTTGTCCGGTGCGGTTTTGACGAATTGGAACCAATCGCACGTTGAATTCCGGAACGGTCACGGGCGCCAGTGCCATTGGCGTTCCATTCAGCGGAAACAGATTGTCAGTTTCGTTGGATTCGACAATGAGGTTTGCCGGATCAGCATCGGCGAGGAGCGAAACTCCGGTTCGGATAAGACTTCCCGGAATGCTAATGTTGGCCGAGCAGCAGCTTTCGTCGAAGGTGAGTGAGGGAGTGACGGTGGCTTCGAACGACTGCAGCAAGGTGTTGCCCTGGAAGGCGCGCACGCGCACGACAGTGTTGCCAATGCCGGTGCGGCTACCGCGCACATACACACGCGCGACGGCGTCACGGTTCGCCACCAACTTGACCGATCCGTCCGGAAGTTGCACGGACTGAATGAGATACATCGCGCCGATGTCAATATTTGGCGTGCCCGACTGCTGCTGCGTGACAGTGACGGTCGCGGTGGCGGTTTTCGAAGGATCGGCGGATGACCTCACGGTGATCGTTGCCGTTCCGGGCGTGATTGCACGCACCAGTCCAACATCGGTGACCGTGGCAACCGCCGTGTTCGACGACAGCCACGTAACCGTCGGGTTCGCCGAACCGAAGACCGTTGCGGTTAATTGTTGCAACGCACCCGATGTGAGCGACAGCGTGGTCTGATTGAGGACAACCGTGACCGGATTTTGCGTAACGATCGGCAGAACCGACAGCGTGTAGTTGCCAACCTGATTGAAGTCATACGTCAACGCGTCAACGATGTATTGCCCCACCGCAAAATTTCCGGCGATGCGTGCATTGGTTGTGCTCACCGTCGCATCATCGTTTTCGGCCAAAATTGCGCCGGTGGCTGCATTTTGCAGCACGAGGTATGCATCGACTGCCGTACTGGTCATGTCAATTTGCAGCGGTCCGGCCGTCGCGACAGTCAGAAGGTAACGTTGGGTGTAGGGAATCGGTCCGTCAGTGCTTACGGCACAATCGGATGTGGTCAACGTGCTGTTCAGCGTTTGGCCCACGGCAATCGTACGCGTGACCGCGCACGGATCGACCGCCGCGGCCACGTCCAGTCGATATGCGCCCGTTTGACCTGGCAACGCATTCGCCAGCAAATTGTACCGACCGGCTTCAAGTTGCACTTCGATGTGCGCGTTGACACCAACACCGGCGTCATCATCCTGCGCGATCAACTTTCCATTCGCGTCCAGCAGGAGAAGGTACGAATCGAGCGCGGAACTGGTCATGTCCATGCGTACGGTTGTGCGCGCCGCCACGGTCAAATCGTAGCGATCGAGATAACTGTCGTCGTTCAACCGACACGCACTGGCGACGGTGAGCGAAGTGTTGATGGTGGACGGCAACGTGGTGGGGCGTCCAACGGCGCATGCCGCCGGCGCCAGTTTGACCGAGAGTTGGTACGCGCCAAATGAGTTGGCATCGTACGCATTGGCGAGTACGTAATATTTGCCGGCCGGAAACGACCGCACGACGCGCGCGTTTCTGCCGGTGGGTCCGCCGTCATCATCCTCAACCAGCGTATTGAAATTCGCGTCGAGGACAACTAAGTAGGCATCCACATCCACACTTGTCATTTCAACTTCAAGAACCGTCTCGGCGGCCAACGTAAAGGTAAAAGTTTGCAGTGCGGAATTGTCCATCAAGCGGCAGTCGGCGGCGACCAGCGCGCCAGCAAACGTTTGTCCAACAGCAATGTTGCGAACCGTCAGGCATGGGTCGGGCGTCAATACCGTAATCGCGGCTGTGCCGCTCCGGCCCTCTGCGGTCGCAGTAATGGTAGCCGATCCGCCGGCCACCGCCGTGACAACACCGGCTTGCGAAACTGTTGCAATAGCCGAGCTCGAAGTACTCCACGAAATCGCGCGCCCGTTCAATGCCGCACCATTCGCGTCGCGTGCAACCGCCGTCAGTTGCGCTGTCGAACCACCAACGGTAACCTGGGCCGTGGGCGGCGTCACCGTAACCGCCGCAATGGGAGTTTTGACCGTTACTGTGGCAGTAGCACTCTTTCCTTCGGAAGTAACGGTGACCGTTGTCGTACCGTCGGCGACACCGGTTACGAGTCCGGAACCCGACACGCTCGCGATGGCCGGCGACGCACTGTTCCACGAAAATGTTCGACCGGTTAACGCAGCGCCGGATGACTCGCGTGCGGTCGCCGACAATTGCAACGAGCCGTTTGGCGTGAGGTCCACGGTTGTCGTGGACAAATCAACCGATG
>JBDUBA010000295.1:0-9972 GCA_040004335.1 Gemmatimonas sp. | reverse complement strand
CCCGGTGTTCACCAGGAAACTCATGCTGCGCGACTGTCCCGGCGTCAGGGCCATGCCAATCGTACCGCGCGTGGCTGTCGGGTCGGCGGCCGCGAAGTTTGATTGCCACACGTCACCGAGCCCCCCTTCGGCAATAGAAACGATGCCAGGGCCCGCCGTCGTGCCGTTGTTGAACGCGTCAAACGTGCCGTTGTGGAATCCCAGATGCGTTGGCGCGAAGCTGATGCTATTGGTGGGAGCGAGGTTGTTGACGGTAACGGTGACCAAGCGCTGTTGTGCGTCGGCAGCGGACGTGAGGATCAAACCAGCTGCGACGATGGTGAGGACCGACGAAACAATACGGGGCATACGCGGCATAACTGACTCCCAGATCGAGATGAGGGCGTGCACGGGGACGACGCGTCCCCTCTCAAGCCATCACCCCAATTCAGCTCAAAACAGCTCATGGCCCAATCCACGACTCCCGCGCACCGGCGATAGACCGCGCCGCCGAAGGAGCGAGCGGGATTTCTGAAGTTCAGAATCGGCGAGTGACATGTGACGTGACCAGTTGTTTTGCCGAGGACGAACGCGTGCACCCGCCGCGGCGGAGTTCCAGCCCCTGGCACAAACGCGGGAACGGCGCGATTGCCGGATCACGTCAGGCACTTTCCTATCGTCTGGCACGCGCGCGCTGTCACGCGACTGGATCGTGTGCTTGTAATGCTCGCGCAACACATCTGCTTCAGTCGACTCTTCCCAGGTCGACACTCGCTAGAGAAGGCTGCCTCTATTGTTCCCAATGCACAGGACACCGATGGGCACGACGAATACCTCGTTCCAACGGGCGCTGGCTGCCGCCGTCGTAGCGCTGCTCGTACTTCCCGCGCAATTGCTTGCGCAGGCAGGCAGCCAGACCAATGAGGAAACGCTCCTACTCGGCGCCCTGCCATCGGTGTTCGGTGCATCGCGCTTTGATCAGGCGGTAACCGAAGCCCCTGCCGCCGTCAGCGTGATTACCGCTGACGAAATTGCGGCCTACGGTTGGCAGACGCTGAGTGACCTTCTTCGTTCGGTGCGCGGGTTCTATACAACCTATGATCGCAGCTACGCGTCGCTCGGCACGCGTGGGTTTGCGCGCGCTGGTGATTATAACTCCCGCGTGCTGCTTTTAAGGGACGGCGTTCGACTCAATGAGAACGTATTTGGTGCCGCCGCAATCGCGATGGATGGACTTGTTGATCTGTCGGCCGTGGAACGCGTCGAAATCATTCGTGGACCCGCCTCGTCGCTGTACGGAACCAATGCATTCTTCGGCATCATCAACGTCATCATGCAACGCGGGCGCGCACACCCGGGCGTCAATGCCAGCATTCAAGCCGGCAGTTTTGGCGCTGTCGGTGCAACACTGAAAGCTGCGGGGCGAACACGCGACCGCATTGAGTATCTGGGCACGGCAACGCGTTACGACTCGAAAGGCCAGGACTTGTACTTTGCCGAGTTTGATACGCCGGCCAGTAATCACGGAATGGCGGTGAGTCGCGACAAGGAAGTGCGCAACACATTTTTCGGGAAGCTGCAACGTTCAGCGGTGGCCATTGAAGGCGCGATCAATCAGCGCGAAAAGACGATCCCCACGGCGAGTTACGGCAGCAAGTTCAACGAGGATCGCATGCAAGTGAGCGATCATCTCGCAAACGTGGCCGTTCGCTATCAACCCGATGGGAACGAGACGTCGAATTTGAGCGCGTCCTTGTCCGTCAGTCGCTACGACTTCGTTGCGCGAGTACCATGGGCTGACTTTTCAATCGTGCAATCGGCGCACGGGCAGTGGGGTGTTGGCGAAGCGCAGTATGCGCGTCAGCTGGCGGGACTTCACCGCATCGTGATTGGTGGGTCGTTCACGCACAACTGGAAACTGGAGGAGTTGCTGGCCTTGGGCGGGCTTCCGCCGGTAACGCTGCTCGACAATCGCAACGACGACACGCGCGCGCTGTACACGCTCGGTGAATTCCGGCTTGGCAGGCGCATCATCTTAAATGGCGGATTGCGATACGATCATACGCCCTCCACGGGCGACAGCTGGACACCGAGAGGCGCCTTCATTTTCAAGACGGCTGAAGGGTCGGCGCTCAAAGTGTTGTACGGCAATGCCTTTCGCGCTCCGAACAGCTTCGAGCAGTATTACGATGACGGAATCACGCAGAAGAGCAACACCGCACTGACTCCGGAACATGTCAACACCCTCGAGCTGCTGGCGGAGCAACTGGTTTCACCACACCTGAAGCTGACAGCATCGATGTATCGCTATCAGGCGCGCGACCTGATTGATGTTTCGATTGATACCACCGACGGCATGTTGCGATACCAGAACGTCGGTCGGGTAAACGGCGAAGGAATTGAGGCCGAGGCGGAGGTTGACTACAGCCGCATCACGGGTCGCGCCAGTTACGCAATTCAGCAAGCGTGGAGTCCTCCGGCTTCTACTCAGATTTCCAATTCGCCTCAGCACGTGGCCGCGTTGAACGCAATCGTTCCTATCGTTGCCGAACGCGCCCGTTTGGGTATTGAGTTGCAGGGCATGAGCAGCCGTCGCACTGTGCGCGGCGACCTGGTGCCTGCGCACCTGGTGTCCAATGCGGTGCTCAGCGGGAAACACGTCATCCGGAACGCGCAATTCTCCTTCGGCGTGTTCAACGTCTTCAACGCGAAGTTCAGCGACCCCGCCGGACCACAATTTGTGCAGCGTGTGATTGCGCAGGACGGACGGTCGTTGCGGTTGAACGTTGGGTATGTTTTCTAGCCGCAGCATGCGGTTGTGGAAGCTCATGCTGCTCATCGCGCCGTTCGTTCTCGATAGACATGTGGCTTCGGCCCAAGGGGAACGCGTCAGAGTGGTGGTTGTGCAGGGCGCGCCCACCGTTGCGGCGCAGGAGTTTCTGGACGGATTTCGGCGTCGCCTGGAGCAGGCTGGTCGCACGGCGGAAATCAGGACGGTCACGAATGATGGCACACTCGCAATCACGCATATCGCAACTGCGCTTGCGCCACCCAGCCTTGTTCTCGCGCTCGGCTCGCGCGCGGTCGAAGCGGTGCGCGATGCACACACGGACGCTCCCGTCATTGGTGCGTTGCTGGCGGGCGAGAACTCGGCACAAGACAAGGATATTGCGCGCATCACCCTGGAGTTCCCACTCGACGTGGAGTTGGAGTGGCTGCATCGTGTGCTGCCGGGGGTTCGTCGCATCGGCATTCTCTACAGCACCGATGCGAACGCGGTGCGTGTCGCGCAAGCGCGCGATGTCGGCAAGGCACTTGGGTTTGAAATCGTCGCACGGCGCGTCACGAGTCCCGCTGAGATCCCAGCCGCGCTTGCTGCGCTCGCCAGCGGGGCAGATGTGTTGTGGGGCATACCCGATGACATCGTACTCACAACGGAAACAGCGAAGGCGGTGCTCCTGGCTTCGTTGCGCAATCGCGTTCCGTTTGTAGGGCTGTCGGCGCAGTGGGTACGAGCAGGCGCGTTATACGCGCTCGAGCGTGACTACGCCGACCTTGGTGCGCAGTCGGCCGATATTGCAATACGCATACTCGATGGCACATCACCCCGCGCCATTGGTGTGGTGCGGCCGCGTAAGGTGACCTACGTGTTGAATGCGCGCACCGCAGCACTGGTCAACGTGTCACTCAGTGCCGACCTGCTGCGTGGCGCCAGCGAGGTGGTGCGATGACGCGGGAAAAAATCGCGCGCGCGGGATTGCCGCGTGCATGGTCGCGTTGGCGTAATGACGTATGGACTACCCTCTGGCGCCGATGGCGCTACCCGAACCTCGCGCTCAAGCTGTCGCTGCTGGTGTTTAGCGCCATTTCTATTACCATGGGCGGCAGCGTGGGGCTGCTCGTGTGGCACGAGCAGCGTCAGGACAAGGTCGAGCTGGTAACGCGTGTATTGGTGATGGCGCAGCTGATTGCCGGTAACGGCGAGTTCACCATGTATACGGGCAACACCGACGCGCTCACGTCGATGCTGGTGCGGCTCGATGAAACGAACTACGTGGCGTACCTCCGCATGGTGCGCGCATCGGGCGAGCTTGTGCTGGACCGACGACTGGACAGCGTTGCCATCGGGGCAACTCTGCCGTCGGGCGCTGACGCTGGTGCCGTTGATTCTGTGACCGTTCGCGAATTGCTCGTGCGCGGTACCCACGTGGTCGACATTGCCGTTCCGATTATCGTTGGCGCCGATCCAGCCTCATTGGGCGCCGGGTTGCCAACACCGAACGCGCTGCACAAATCACGCATCCTCGGCGCGGTGCATCTTGGCGTGTCGCTCGAACCGTTGGAACAGCAGCAGAAGCTGGCCCTGCAACAAGTTGCGCTCGCTACGCTCCTGCTGTTGTTGACCGCTATTCCGCTCACGCATCTGTTCACGCGTCGCATCACGGGGCCTGTGCGTGCGTTGGTCAAGGACACGGAAGCGATCGGTGACGGGCGCTACGAACGAAGTGCTGCCATTCGCGGCACCGATGAAATTGGGACACTGGCGCGCGCGTTCGATCTCATGGTGACTCGGCTGAGTGCGTCGCGCGATGCGCTTGAGGAACATCAGCAAATGCTGGAAGCAACGGTCGTGAGCCGTACCGGCGCACTTGTGCAGGCGCGACTGGCGGCCGAAGAACAGGCGTCGCGCGCCGATAACGCCAATCGCGCCAAGTCGCAGTTCCTGGCGAATATGAGCCATGAAATCCGCACGCCAATGAACGGCATCATGGGCATGATCGAGCTACTGGGCAGCACCAACCTCAGCGCGCGTCAACGCCGGTTCGCCGATACGGCGCTTGGGTCCGCGGAGTCATTGTTGGAGTTGATCAATGACATTCTTGACTTCTCAAAGATCGAAGCTGGCCATCTCGCAATTGAATGCACGACGTTCGATCTGCAACAGGCACTTGAGGATGTCTGCGAAATGCTCGCACCGCGCGCGCACGAGAAAGGTGTTGACCTCATTCTGCGAATTTCACCGGATCTGCACCGCGAGGTTGGCGGCGATCTGCTGCGCATCAGACAGGTGCTGGTAAACCTCGTCGGCAACGCGATCAAGTTCACGGCCGCGGGTCAGGTGCAGGTGCAACTGTCCGTCGTGCAGCAATCGGACTCGGAACAGTTGGTGCGCATCTCCGTTCTCGATTCCGGCATTGGCATCACCGAGGAGAATCTGGCGCTGCTGTTCGGTCAATTCGTGCAAGCCGACCCCTCGACGACACGCGAGTTTGGCGGAACCGGTCTCGGACTCGCCATTGCAAAACAACTCGTTGAACTGATGGGTGGCGAAATATCAGTGGAGTCGACGTTCGGCGCCGGGTCCGTCTTTTCCGTCACCTTGCCGCTGCAAACGCGCCCCGTTGGTGAACGCACCGTGCGCGATCCGCATTTGGCACTGGCCGGGCGGCGCATACTCGTGATCGATGACAACGCGATCAATCGCGAAGTTCTGCGCGAGCAACTCGCTGCCTGGAACGCGTCGTGCGATGAAGCCGAGGGAGGTGCGCGCGCGCTTGAGCTCCTGGCGGCCTGTGACAAGCACAAACAGTATGACGCAATCATCCTTGACTTCAACATGCCCGCAATGGATGGCGGCGCATTTGCTCGCGCGGTGCGAGAACAACCTTCGCTCAGGCATCTCCCAATTCTGCTGTTGAGTTCTGTCGGCGGCGTTTCGCAGGCAACCGAGTTGAACGCGCCGGTTGATGCCATCCTTACCAAGCCCGTTCGTCAGCGCGAGCTGGCTGAGCGCCTGACGCAACTCGTGCAGGGCACACCGCACGCGGCGTTTCATACTGCAACGGCGCCACACGCGGTTGCGAACACGATGCCGGAAAAGAAAGTGCTCACGCAAATCACGGCAACCTTTCCAGGTATTCGCGTGCTGCTCGCCGAAGACAACTCCGTCAACCGTCTGGTGGCGCTCGGAGCGCTGGAGGCATTTGGCTGTCTCGTGGTCGAGGCGCACAACGGTGCGGACGCCGTGCGAGCAGCTGCATCACAGCCGTTCGATATTGTGCTGATGGATTGTATGATGCCGGAAATGGACGGATTCGCCGCAACGCGCGCCATCCGCGCTTCTGCCAGGCCGGGCGCGCCCCGTGTGCCAATTGTCGCACTGACCGCGTCGGCGATGGACGGAGAACGCGATCGAACAATTGCGGCCGGCATGGACGACTATCTGTCCAAACCATTTCGCATTGCGGATCTCGCTACGGTGATCGAGCGGTGGACACAGCCCACCGTATCGAGCGCGGTGAACGTGGTTGCAGGCGATGCCCACGACGCGGTGCCATCCGCGTTCCTGCTGGATCAAAAAGCGCTTGACAATTTCCGCGAATTTCCCGGCGGCATTGGGATTCTGATCGAGACCATCGGGATCTTTCGGAGGAATGCGCCCGCGCAACTCGCGCAACTCCAAGCGGCAATTGCAGAGGACGATCGCGACACGGTGCATCGCGCTGCACACACTCTCAAATCGAGCAGTGCGATGCTGGGCATGAGTACACTTGCAGACGTGCTTCGTACCATTGAACGGGAGTCGCGCGACCTGTCCCGACCATCCCTCGATACGCTCTTCTCCGAAGCGCAGTGTGCATTTGACGGTGGTGATCGACAACTCGCCTTGCTCGAAATGTCGGAACGATGAACGATCAGATCAGACGCACCGTTCTCGTTGCTGACGACGACATCATCATGCGGAGCATCGTGTGTGCCGTGCTGCGCGAAAGCGGCTACGCCACACTCGAAGCCGAAAATGGCGAGCAGGCACTCGCGATGGCTCGAGCACACGAACCGGCGATGCTGGTGCTCGACATCGAGATGCCCGGGATGGACGGGTTCCAGGTGTGCGAAATCGTTCGCAGCGATGCGGAAATTTCGGAGATGCCGGTTCTTGTGCTCACGGGCCGCGAAGACAGTGATGCAATCCGCCGCGCATTCGAAATTGGTGCCACTGACTTCGCCACGAAACCGCTCACCGCGCCCCTGCTCGCGCATCGCGTGCGATTCATGCTCCGGTCACTGGATACAATGCGCGACTTGCGTCACAGTGAAACTCGCCTCGCCGACGCACAACGACTGGCGCGGCTTGGTAATTGGGAATGGAATGTCGCGACTGGAGAAGTATCGGGCTCGCCCGAAATGTTTGCAGTGCTTGGTTTTGACCGGCTGGTAACCGGGTGCACGATGGCAGACATTCTCGCCATGACGTCCCGGACCGATGTCGCGCGCCTGGAGGAAGCGCTGGAACTTCTGCTGATCAATGAGCGAACACTCGATCTTGCATTTCGCATTGTGCTCCCCGGCGACCGAGAGCGACACGTGCACGTACTCGGCCAACTGGCGCGCCAGCACACCGGGCGTCTGGACGTCCGTGTGGCGGGAACGTTGCAGGATATCACAGAACGGACGAACGCCGAAAACCGCATCAGGAGCCTTGCGTATTTCGATGCACTCACCGAACTGCCCAATCGGGTCATGTTCATGGAGCGCGTTCGCATGGCCATGGCAATGGCACGCCGCAACCAACGGAAGCTGGCGCTGTTGCTTATCGATCTTGATAACTTCAAGGGGATCAATGACACGCTGGGCCACAGCGCGGGTGACAAAGTGCTGCGTGAGGTAGGTGCGCGTATTCGCGCGGTGGTGCGCGGATATGACACGGTTTCGCAGGATGTCATCGAAGAAAGTTTGTATCAGGTCGCTCGGCTTGGCGGCGATGAATTCCTGGTTGCCGCGGTCGACCTGACCTTGGGCGAAGAAGCAACGGCGATCGGAACGCGGCTGCTCGATGCACTGCGCGCGCCCATGATGATCGATTGCAACGAACTCTTTGTGTCCGCGAGCATTGGCATCAGCGTGTACCCCGACGATGGTTGGGATTTCGAAGAGTTGTTCAAGAATGCCGATGTGGCGCTCTATCACGCGAAAGACGCGGGGCGGAACACGTCGTCGTTTTTCAATGCGTCAATGAATGATGCGTCCAGGCACCGGCTCCAACTGGAAAACGCACTCCGGCGAAGCCTCGAGCGCGATGAGATGGTCGTGCACTATCAGCCGCAGTTCGATGTCGTGAGCGGCCGTCTGGTCGCGGTAGAAGCCTTGTTGCGTTGGACGCATCCGGAATTGGGTTCCGTAAGTCCCGCGGTGTTCATTCCACTGGCCGAACGCATCGGCTTCATTGCGCATATCACGGAGTTCGTCATGACGCGTGCATGCGAGCAGCTCCGTCTGTGGCAACTGCTCGGCGCCACTGAGCTGCGCATGGCGGTGAATCTATCCGCACAGCTGTTTCGCCAGGAACCGGAGATCGCGCGGTTGAGCATGATTCCCGAGGCGTGTCAGGTGTCCCCGCGGTCGGTTGAACTGGAAATCACTGAAACGGCACTGCTCGATGATCCAGCTGGGGCGGAGCAGATTCTTTGTACGCTTCGCGCACGTGGATTTCGCATCGCGCTCGACGATTTCGGCGTCGGATTTTCGTCGCTGAGCCATCTGCGACGCTTCGCGCTGGACACGCTCAAGATCGACCAGTCATTTGTGAGCGATCTCGTGAGCGGTACGCGCGAGCTGGCAATTGTTGGCGCCATGATCGATCTCGCTCACAGCTTGGGCATTGAGCCTGTGGCCGAGGGCATCGAGAATGAAGCGCAACGTGACATGCTGATTAAAAAAGGATGTGCCGTCATGCAGGGCTTCCTCTTCGGCCGGCCTATGACGCCTGATCAGCTGCTGCCAATCATCCTCGAGTACGGCATGCCCCTGCTCGCGGCGCATCGATGATGCAAACGATTGCGGTTACGTAATACGAACCACGTTTTCACGATGCGCCATATGCCGAATAGATCTTCAGGACATCGAAGGACGATACTCCGAATCGATCGAATGCGTTCGCGTGCTGCAGCGGAAAGGGCGCACAAGACGGGGGACCACGCACTGGCCTATTACGCTATCGAAACAGTGTCGCGTGGTACTGAACGATAGGATGTGGCCGTTGCGTCAACAGCGCCGGCCCAGCACGAAGCGCAGATCGCGAAACATCGGGCGGTGAGTTCTGTGCGGCAACGAATCCGCCAAGCGTTGCTCCAGCAACGGCACCCAGCGACGACGCGGCAACGAGAGAACCCGAGTCATCACAACTGTTGCACGAATCGTGCGCGATGAAGTAACCCGCCGTCGCACCCACCACACCGCCAATTACGACGCCCAGCACGATCGCTTTCTTTCGGCTGAGTTGTGGCGGTGGCGGCAATGGAGCATTGAATGCAGAAGCGAACGGGTTTGCTAACCCGTCAGGCGATTTTGCAAGTGTCACCGCGCGAAACTCCGGGCGGTTTTCAGAATGATTGGATGGCCCGGACGCCGCGACCAGTGACTGCGCCGGCGAGGTATTCGGGCCGAACACCAGCAGTATTGCGACCGCCGTACTACTCGGGAGACCACGCAGCATCCGCATGTTATCTGGACCTCTCAATTGGTTGTCGTGTCGAATTCCGTACTGCTGCGGCTCGAACACGTGTCTGATCGCTGTCCAAATATGTAGCAGTCGTATGATCTGAGGCACTGAGAATTTGCGCGATCAATGGGCGAACGCGTATCGGCGTCCGGCGGCGGCGACCGCCACCTCCGCGATATTCGCCGCATTCTCAATCGGGCCCTTGTGCCGATTGATCGCGCAATGCTCGAGCGCGAGGTGGTGGCGCCAGGCATCGAAGCGGCGTGGTTACTCGCGACGCAATGGACGGAACCCCGGTAAGCCCCGCCTGCTGCCGCCGCGCGTGCGGCAGTTGAATTCAGCAGCTTGGGCGTGACCGACGACGGTCCCAAAGTTCAATCACGCCCCGCGCTTACCTTTCCGCCAGCGCGTTGCACCCTGCGCGATCGCGGCCATGTCCCCGTCCTCTCCCCACTCAGCGTGACCCTGCTCTCCGTCTCCAACGTCGGCATCTC
>JBDUBA010000285.1:0-2973 GCA_040004335.1 Gemmatimonas sp. | reverse complement strand
GGGGCCCTTGCGTGTTCGGCATATGTTCGGTAACTCCAAGCGTGCCCCGAAACGATCCGCAGTCCGCACACGGTATTTCCATCAAAGCCAGTACTGCCTACAGTGCGGCGCGTAAACGTGCTCCGGGCGCGGATGCGTCGCTAAAAAACGCGAACGCGTCGCTTGAAGTGCATGCACCCGCACTTGCCGTTGTTGGAACGCAGGCCGATCTGCAATACCTGTCGTCACCCGTCAGCGCGATTTTTAATCCGCCCAGCGCAACGGGAATGGGTTTCTGGTCCCTCAATCCATACGTGGGCTGCGCGTTTGGGTGTGCGTATTGCTACGCGCGCGATACGCATCGATGGCAGCTGGAACGTGCAGGCGCCGACGGTGCACGCGTGGCCGAGTCAATGCCGGCGTGGCTGGCGTTTGAACGTCGCATTCTCGTCAAAGAAAACGCCGCCGCCAAAGTTCGCGAAGCGCTGCGCTCAACACGTGCGCCGAAACCTGGCGACAAACTCGTCATCGGCACGGCCACCGATCCGTATCAACCGGCCGAGCGTCATCTGAGTATCACGCGCAGTGTGTTGGAAGCACTTGGCGATGTGCGCGGGTTGAGTATCACTATCATCACCAAGAGTCCGCTGGTGACGCGTGATGTCGCCCTGCTCGCGCGTTTGTGTGTGCGAAATCGCGTGACGGTGCACATGTCGCTCATCACGCTCGATCGCGATCTGGCACGTCGTATTGAACCACGCGCTCCAACGCCCGATTCGCGTTTGCGTGCCGTGCGTCGACTGACCGACGCGGGCATCGATGTGGGCGTGAATTGTATGCCGGTATTACCTGGTATCACCGATCATCCACAGGCACTGGCGGATCTCGTCAAACGGGTGGCCGAATCGGGCGCGAGTCACATTGCGACGGCATCGCTGCGTCTCAAACCGTCAGCCAAGCGTCGTTACCTCATGCTGATGCGTGAGTCGTTTCCGGAACTCACGCAACGTTATCTCGCCGCGTACAGTGATGGCCAGCATATCAAGACGAGTTACAAAACCGGCCTCAGTGAATACATGCACAAACTGTGCGACAAACACGGGTTGAGTACGCGGGCGTACAAGTATGATGGCGAAGAGCTGGTGGCCGATTCGAACAAGGATGCGCTGCCGGCAGTCGATCTCGCGCACCAGCCGCTTGAGGCACAATTGGTGTTGGCATTGTGATATGGAAACCTTTCAGAGTGTGAGAATACTCACCACTCGCAGTACCACGAGAACCTCCGCAACGCAGCCGGGTACACGTGGCCGATGTTCACTTTTTCATGGAGATTCAATGCCGGCTTCAAACAACGCCCCGATCATTCCGCTCAAGGAGTTCGATCACGAAATGGAAACAACGCGCAAAATGTTGGAGCGCGTGCCGGACGATCAGCCACATTTCAAGCCGCACGAAAGATCCATGGAGTTTGGGTATCTCACGTTCCTGGTGGCGGCAATCCCGGGCTGGATTGATCAGACGTTGCGTACTGATGCCATCGATCTTGGTGAAGGTAAAAAACCGGACGCCATCACGACCAGAGATATTCTGCAGATGTTTGACAAGAATGTGCACCAGGCGCGCGAAGCCCTGCAAACAATTACAGGCGACAAGCTGAACGAGGATTGGTCCCTCAAACGTGGCGACGCCGTGCTGATGACATTACCGCGCGGAGAAGCGGCGCGACAACATTTGAGTCATCTCGTGCATCATCGTGGCCAGCTCAGTGTGTACGAACGGTTGCTGGACGTGAAGCTGCCGCAGATTTACGGACCGAGTGCGGATACGCCGTGGGGGAGCAAGTCGTAAACGCGGAAAGCAGGAAGCAGCGAGTGGGGTGGCAAGCTGCAACTGCAAACTGCAACTATGCCGGTCTTTCACCTATCGCGTGAGCGCCTGGCGCAACTCACTTCGCTAGAGCTGCGGCGCTGCCCATTGAGAGTTTTTCCCGAGTGTCGGCCGCGCGACTTCGCTGTATTCATTGGGCAACAGCAGGTAGACCACGACGTTCGTATCCACCCCAATCATGGAGGTGGATACCGGGATCATAGTCGCCCACTATTTTTGGCCAACGTGATTGCTGCGTCGGTGGTGGGTTGCATCGTGAGACTCGTGTGCATGGCATCAATGCGGGCCAGAATGCTGGCGGGATCCATGCCGTGCGTGGCAACCGCCCGCTCAAGACACACAATGACTTCGCTGTTCAGGCTTCGCCGATTGGCGGCCGCCTGTTGTTTGAGGCGCTCGTGGAGAGCATCCGGTAGTCCTTTAAGCGTGATGGTTGGCATAAAGATGTTTTTCGCGAGGTTGCTGAAATAGAACCATAATGGAACCTATTTGGTTGTTGGTGAACAAGCGTGAACGCGAGGTCAGTGATGAATACGGCACGAAAGCGTGTGCCCGCTCTCAGAGAGTAGCCATTTTTGCCCATTCTGCGTTATCACAATGTTGCCGGTTCAGTAATTCTGTCCTCTAGCCTTAATCTGGATCTTCGGTATTTATTCGGGAAACGACTTCACCCAAGCTCCCGCATTTCATGTCCCCTGCCGCAGTTGCTCTCCAATTCCCTGCCCTCGATTCGGGTGATGCCGAATGGGGAGAGGAGCGCGAGGAAGTAGCGACCGTAACGGCAGCAGAGGAAAAGGCGCGTCGGTTGGAGGCACTCAAAAAAGGTTTGCGCATTGGACAGCCCGATGGCTCTCCATTGGGGCTTGATGCACTCAAGGCCGAAGTCGCGTTGGTGGTGGCGGGTGGTCGGGGCGCAGGACCAGCCTGGCCAACCGGAGTGGCCGAGTTGGATGCGGCGCTTGGAGGTGGTGTGCCGCGAGGACGAGTGACGGAAGTGGTTGGGCCACTGGGCGCGGGCAAAACGTCGCTGGTGCGGCAACTGGTGGCCCGGGTGCTGGCCGAAGGCGGATGGGTGGCGTGGGTGGATGCCACGCGTACGCTGGCGCC
>JBDUBA010000289.1:0-10044 GCA_040004335.1 Gemmatimonas sp. | reverse complement strand
ATCATTTCGGATTGTTGGCCGACTGCGATTGGATTTGCGAAGCGATCATCGAACTCGCGGCGCCCAAGCAGGAGTTGTTCAAGCGCGTCGAAGCGTTGATGAAGCCGTCCGCAATTGTAACGTCGAACACGTCGGGAATTCCGATGGCGACGTTGTTGGAAGGTCGCACGGACAAATTTCGCCGACGTTTCCTTGGCACGCACTTTTTCAATCCGCCGCGCTACATGCATTTGCTGGAGATCATTCCAACACCAGAAACCGATCCCGCAGTGATTGGCGCAATTCGGCAGTTTGCCGAGCGTACGTTGGGCAAAGGGATTGTCATTGCGAAGGATGTGCCGGGATTTATTGCGAATCGCCTGGGCATCTTCGGCAGCGTGACCGCCATGCATCGCATGGAAGAACATGGGCTCACGATCGATGAAGTGGATGGTCTCACGGGTTCACTGATTGGTCGCGCTCGGAGTGCCACGTATCGCACGGGCGATCTCTCGGGACTCGATGTTTTTGCGCACGTCACGAAAGGAATTGCCGAGGCAACGGGCGAAGATCTTAAGCTGCCCGAGTGGGTACTCGACCTTGTCAAAGCCGGAAAACTTGGCGATAAAACGGGCGCGGGTTTCTATCAGAAGACAAAAGAAGGCGTGCAGACGTACGATTGGCAAACCAAGGCTTACGTACCGCAACAGCGATTGGAAGGTGGTGACATTGGTGCGGCCATTCGAATGCCGTTGGCGCAACGCATTCCAACGGCACGCGCGTTGCCGGGAAAACAGGGCGAATTTCTGCGCGATCACCTGGTAGATGTTGCCCATTACACGCTCGAACTTGCGGACAAACTCGCCTACGACATTGTCTCGATTGACCGTGCCATGGAATGGGGATACGGATGGGAGTCCGGACCATTCCATGTGATGGATGCGTTGGGTCTCGACTGGCTCTCGCAGGAGTTTGATGCTCGCGGTTTGCCGATGCCTGCGCTGCTTGAACGCGCGAGCGGTTCGTTCTACAAGGATGACACGTATCTGACCTTTGACGGCATGTACGAGCCGGTGCCTGACATTCCTGGTCGCATTTCACTCGCGGGTTTGTCAAAGGCGGGGCGCATTGTCGAAGATTCTGGTTTGTCGCGCCTCATCGACATGGGCGACGGCGTGCTGTGCTTCGAATTCCGCTCGAAGATGAACACGTTGGGCGAAGGCCTGTTGAAAGGATTGGACAGCGCGATCAACAAGATCTCGCGCGGCGGTTACGCGGGATTGGTAATCGGCAACGAAGATCCGCGCACGTTTAGCGCGGGTGCCGATCTTTCGCTGGTCGCATTTGCAGTGTCCGCCGGCGCGTGGGAGGACATTGCGGTGTCCGTCAAAGGATTTCAGGACGCGGTGATGAGTATTCGTCGCGCGCCGTTTCCCGTGGTGGTCGCTCCGGCGGGTATGACGCTGGGTGGCGGCGCGGAATTCACATTGCACGCCGATCGCGTGCAGGCGCATGCCGAGTTGTATATGGGATTGGTGGAAGCGGGTGTTGGTTTGATTCCGGGTGGCGGAGGCACGAAGGAATTGTTGATGCGTTTCACATCGGAACTCAGCAACTACGAAGAAGTGGATTACTTCGCCGCCATCAAACGCGCGTTCAAACTGATTGCGTTTGCAACCACCAGTACGTCAGCGCCCGAAGCACAGGTCCTGGGCTTCCTTCGCGACAGTGATCGAATCAGCTTCAATCGCGATCATCAGTTGGCGGACGCGAAGCAGCGCGTGCTCGATTTGGCACCGGGTTATTTACCGCCCATCGAACGCACGGTGCGCGCGTTGGGGCGCGAAGGGTTGGGCAATCTTGAATACGCGCTGTGGTCCGCGAAAGAAGCCGGTCAGGCATCCGCGCACGATGTGCGTGTTGGTCGCGCCGCGGCGTACGTGTTATGCGGTGGCGATGGCACGCCGCGCGATGTCACGGAACAGGATTTACTCGATCTCGAACGTGAACAATTTCTGAGCCTCCTGGGCACCAAAGAGACTCAGGAGCGTATCGCGTTCACGCTAAAGACCGGCAAACCGCTGCGTAACTAAAGTGAGACGGTTCCCGCCTCACGCTTCACTGGAGCGATACAGATGAACGAAGTCGTGATTGTGAGCGCGGTACGCACCGCAGTTGGCCGGGGCAAGGCCGATGGTGCGATCGCGAGTTTGCATCCCGTTGAAGTGTCCGCCGCCGTAATGAATGAAGCGCTCAAACGCGGCGGGGTTGATGCGAACATGATCGAAGATGTGCAGTGGGGCTGCGCGATGCCCGAAGCGTCGCAAGGGTTGAACGTCGCGCGTTTGTCGTGGTTGCGCGCGGGGTTGCCCGTCGCGACATCGGCCGCGACCATCAATCGTTTCTGCTCGTCGGGGTTGCAGAGTGTTGCGTACGGCGCGCAGGCCATCATTGCGGGCATGGGCGACGCCGTGATGTGTGGTGGCATTGAGATGATGAGCCAGGTGCCGATGTCCGGTTACTTCACGCGACTCGCACCGGAAATCACCGAGAGTTACATCGGCATGGGATTCACCGCCGAACGCGTATCAAAGCGCTGGGGTATTTCGCGTGCCGATCAGGACGCATTTTCGTATGACAGTCAGATGAAGGCGGCAGCTGCGATCAGTGCGGGGAAATTCAAATCGCAAATTCTGCCACTCTCTGTCAAGAAATACGCGTGGAAGGGGGCGGAGAAAACCGTCACTGAACGCATCGTTGATACGGACGAATGTCCGCGTCCTGAAACAACGCTGGAAGGACTGACCAAACTTCGGCCGGCTTTTTCGGCCGCTGGAACTGTGACGGCCGGAAATGCGAGTCCGTATTCGGATGGTTCGGCCGCAGTGCTGGTGATGAGCAAGCAGAAAGCCGACGAACTCGGTCTCAAGCCGCTTGCGCGCTTCGTGAGTTTTGCGACGGCGGGTGTTGAACCTGATGTGATGGGTGTCGGACCAATCAAAGCGGTTCCGAAAGCACTGGCGCGCGCGGGTGTTTCTTTGAGTGACATCAAACTCATTGAATTCAACGAAGCGTTCGCGGCGCAGGCGCTGGCTGTGATCAGGGAGCTGGAGTTCGACATGTCACGCGTGAACGTGAACGGTGGCGCAATCGCACTTGGTCATCCGCTTGGTGCCACGGGCGCAAAACTCGTCACGCAATTGGTGCACGAACTCGGCAGCCGCGGTGGTGGATTGGGCATGGTCACCATGTGTATCGGTGGCGGCATGGGTGCGGCGGGAATTTTTGAGGTGTATCCGTCAGCCTAACGCGCTTGCTCGCCCGGAAATTCGTACGCAACGTTGAAACGTCATCACGCGCAGCTCGCGAAGCGCCGATGGTTGCCGTCAAAACCGCACTATCGGCTGGCCCACACACCGCAGCGCGGAACGTCCGGCGGCTGCGCGACTTTCGGCGACAATGTCCGCCCCGAGAGCGCTCCGGGTTTGAGATCGAACAATTGCACGCGTTCCACGCCAAACTCGTCGAACGCAACGCCGAGCACCCAATTGGCACCAAATTGTGTCGGCGCAAAACGCGGCGGCAGTTCCGCACGCGCAACAGTTTTGCCGTCTTTGTAAGCAGTCCAGGCGAGCGGGTAGATGACCGGTCGATACGGATCCTGTAACCACACTGCACCGTCGGTTCCGGTTTCCACGTCACGGTAGGCGGGCATGGTTGGCGCGTATTCTGTGGAATACACCGGACCCACTCCGCCCTCTGCAAACATGACGCTCTTGCCCGCGTCCCACGCTCGTTTCAACTCGGCCGTTATTGGTTCGCCTTTTGTGAAGGTTGCAACCTTGCGAACCAATCGTAAATCCGTTCCGAATTCCGTGAACGAGTCGTCGTCCTGACCACCGAATACAATGCGATCCGGCAACACGGCGGCAATTGCAGAACGAGTCATGCGCATGATGTGCATCCCGTCTGGGCCTTCAAGTCCAAAAACTTTCGTGACCGAATCGGTCAGTTTGAGATTTGCGTCCAAACGATAGAGCGTGACCGGCCATCGTTGCGCGCCGGTTCCTGAAGGACGCCCGTTCATACGTCCAACAAAATTTCCATCGGGTAATCGCCCCAATACATCCATTTGAACAGGAGCCGAGACAACTCGTCCTACCTTGCCGGTGGATGAAAGTAGTGTGATTCGAAAATTCGGATTGAAACCTTCAGCAACCCCGATGCTGTCACCGCCGCCCGCAAACAATCGACGCATCGACAGGAAGTCGCCCGGACCACGCCCTGTCTGGCCGACCGATGAGAGGAACGCGCCTCTCGCGTCGAAAAACCGAATCTGATTCGAACCGCAGTTGGCGACGACAATGCGGCCATCGTTCAATCGCATCACGTCGCTGATGCCATTGAACTGCAGCGCGGCCGCTCCGTTCTCGGAGCCAATGCTGAGTCGGGGTTGAGGTGTTGTGATCAGCGTTGGCAACACCTGTGCGATCGCGCCTCTCGCGGCACACAGCGAAAACGCTGTTGCACCGACAAACTTGCGCGCAAACTGCGCGGCAACGTGTCGACGCATCGCATTGATCGCCCAGTTCTGTCTCATCAGGCTCCAGTTGTGAAAAAACGAGATTCCACTTCAAGAGTTGGAAGTATCCGCTAAATCCATTTACTTCGCCAGACGCGTGCCTTCTGGACGCACCGTGTCAGTTCAACCGCGTAACCCGCCCCACTCGCGGCCACACAATCTGTCCGCCCATTCCTTCAATGTGCTCAATCACCAAATCCACCGTACGCTTCGCCGACTTCGGATCTGCGTCCATGCGCGCACACGCCGCCGCCGCCTCGGGAATCTTGTAACCGTCCCCGCCACGACAGGCGGGATACGATACAAAGCCCACCTTGATGCTGTCCGTATCTGCCATCGGCTTTCCATTGGCCCGCAACAACGGCCCGACAATCCGATGATCACTGGGCAATTTCGGATCGAACGTGTAGCGCACGCCGCTCAGCTGAAGAAAGGGCCCTTGCAGCAGACTGCCTTGCGCTACGCCATGCTCCAGCACTTCACGCAAGCGCGCACCGGTCAGCGTGAACGTTACCACGCGTGTTTCATCGGCAAACAGGAAAATCGACTCCATTTCGTGCGTCGTAATCGGCCCCGGCATGATGTAGTCGTCAAATCGCATCGCTCCGGTATTGATCAGCCCCACATCGACGCGCGCTCCAATCTGAATTGCATCGGCAATGAAGTTGCCAAAAATACTCTCGCCTCTGTGTGACGTGCTGTCCGTCGCATCAACAGCCTCGGGCGATCCGCCAATCACGCGGTCCGGTCCAATATGGCGCGCCAAAGAATCCTGCCACGCATGAATGACCGCAAGAGTCTTCTCGTCTTCTGTTCGGCCGGGCTTGATAGTAAAACTGGTGTCCGTACGTTCCCACTTTCCATTACGCAGCGTGAACGTTACAAACACCGCAGTGCGTGCATCCGACACCGCTTTCACAACCAGGCGGCCGCCAACCTCTTCGCGTTTGCCAATGTGTTCGTGTCCACCCAGAATGGCCTGGACACTGGGCTCGAGCCGCAACGTCCGCACGTCATCCACAAGATTGCGATGGGTGATACCGACAATGAGTTTCGCACCAACACGCGACAACGTATCGACCAACGCGTGCGTGACCGTATCCGCGTCGGCACACTGAACATACGCCGGATATTCTCGCACAATTACCGTTCCAAACACGCCAACGCGCACACCATCAACCGTCAGGGTGTCCCAACCCTTCACACCGGGAAACGCTTTGCCTCCCTTCTCCGTGCAATTGCCTGACAACCACGGAAACTTCGACTCCGCCACGCGCGCTACGAGGTTCGCGCGCGAACCATCAAACTCGTGGTTTCCCAGCGCCGCAAAATCCAGACGCGACGCATTGAACACATCCACCATCTGCGCACCGCCATACCACTTGCCCAACAAGCTTGGCGACAACACGTCCCCGGCCAGCACATACAAAACGCGCGCGCCGGTGGCACGTTCGAGTGAATCACGCAACGCAGCCACACGCGCCAGGCCGCCTGAACCGTCGCGTTGGCCATCGGCTACGTACACGTCGTTCACCAATAAAAATCGAACGGTTGAAACGCGCGCCGGTGTAGCGGGCACCGCAGGGACAGTCGCAGCTGGTACGCGAACGACACCGCCGGATGATCCGGAATTCGCGGCGCACGCGTCCGTCAGTGAGGCAGCAACTGCCAGCGCGCTCAAGAGAGTTCCGCGCCGCCCGCGCTTCGATCCAACTTTCAATTTCGCGACGAGAAAATGCATACGCGTGAGTCTGGATTTCCCGTTTTTATGAGCGGCGTTCTGAACGTGAGAAGTGAGGTTCCGCTGGCAAGTCGAGACGCAACGCGTATTTCGGAGCTTCTCGGCCGTTACTCAATCGTCGCCGGATCAACGCCGCGCACCGCAAACACCCGCGCCACCGCCTGACCGATCTTGTTGTTCGGTGTTGATGCACCCGCGGTTATCCCAATACGCAACTCTCCGCCCTTGGGCAGCCAGTCGCCTTTCTCCAACTCGTGATGATGTGCGCCAATCGCACGATACCGCACATGATTTTCGGCAACGTTGATATCATCAGGATCGGCAATGTGATACGTCGGCACCTGCTCCGCACACAGCGCCGCCAACGAAATCGTATTGCTCGAATTGTAGCCGCCAACAACCACCATCAAATCAAGCGGTTCCTTCAGTAACTCCACCACGGCGTCCTGCCGGTCCTGCGTTGCGCTGCAAATCGTATCAAACGAGCGAAAATGTTCGGCGCGCGCTTCCGCACCATACGCCCGCTCGATCGCTTCTCCAACAGCCTTGGCAATTTCCAGTGATTCGCGCGCCAGCATCGTGGTTTGATTCGCGACTCCAATCCGTGTCAGATGTACATCAGGGTCAAAGTGCGCCGGCGCCTGATTTTCGAAACGCGTGAGGAACTCCGCGCGCGTGAGCGGTTCGCGGGGGGTAGTGCGTCCTTGCGACGCTTCGATGTAGTCCATCACGAGCAGCGCTTCGTTCATATCGCGGACAACCAGAAAGGTGCCGCCCGGATACTTCTCCACCTGCGACGCCGTTGCTCGCGTTTCCTCGTGATAGTACTTGCCGTGAATGAGTGCCGTATAACCGTCACGCGCATACGCGACTACCCGTTTCCACACATTCAGCACCGAACCGCACGTGGTATCCACCACCACACAACCCATTTCACGAAGCGTTTCGTAGTCGTGAATGGTGACACCAAACGCCGGAAGAATTACAACGTCCTCCTTCGCAACTGGCGCGTAGTCAAAGCCCGTTCCTTTCGCCGAGAGAAACGTGATGTTCATATCGCGCAGTTTGGCATTCACGTGTGGATTGTGAATGATCTCGCCCGCCAGAAATATGCGCTTGTCGGGAAACTTGATACGTGTCTGATAGGCATAATCCACCGCGCGTTCCACGCCGTAACAAAATCCAAATTCACGCGCAAGTCGCACGGTGGTGTTGCCGGCCGTGAGCACATAGTCACGCGCGCGCAGCAGATCCACGAGGCGGCCCGTGTAGTCGCTGGCTAACGTATCCTGCACGGCTTCCTTGAGGCCGAAACCCTTGCGGATGTATGTATCGGTCATGACACGCCCTGTCCTTGTTCCACCATGTGTTCACGCACCCATGCGCGCGATGCTTCCGCGCTCAGCGTGTAGGGCGCCAATGCCTTTCGAAATTCCGCGGGAACCAATTCTTTCGTCCACGTTTTGGCGTTCACGCAAACGGTCACCACCGTTGCCGCCGCGTATAACTGCCGGAAGTCGTCGGTCATCACATCCACCTTGAGGATCAACGACGAATCCCCAATCCGGCTGACGCTCGTGACGAGCTGCAGTACGTCGTCAATTCGCGCGGGAAGGGTGTACTCGATGGAAAGATTGCGTCGCGGCATCCACACATCGGGTTGTCGCATATTCTCGCCGTATCGCAATCCGGCCGAACGCCACATATCCTGCTCAGCGTTTTCCACGAGTCTGGTAAAGGCACTGAATCGCATGATGCCCACCAGGTCCACGTCGGCCCAGCGGACGCGGTCGGTGGACAGGTACGGGCGCGCCGGATCCGGGAGAAGGTTCTCGTTTGCAGCAGTCATGCTTGCAATATAGACAGAATTCCCGCTCGTTCCTCTTTACGCTGCCCCGTCCACGACCCACCGTTCGTGCATGTATCAATCCATCATGGTTGCGCTGGATGGCTCGGAATTCAGCGCCCGCTCGCTCCCCGCTGCTGCCGCCCTGGCTCGGCGTTCCGGTGCCGCGTTGCACCTGGTCGTGGTGTTCGATCCGAGTGCGATGCTGCATTTCGCCCCCGGCGAAGCGACGTTACCAGTTTTTGATTCCCACATCACCGACGCCCGTTGCAGCGACCTGCGATTGTGGGTGGAGGAGCAAGCCGCATCCATCTCGAACACTGGTGTTCCGACGAACGGGGTGTTACTCGAAGGCACCGTTGTTGAAGCGCTGGCCGAACATGTGATGACGACCAGCGCCGAAATCGTGATCATGACGACACACGGTCGGAGCGGCCTCGATCGGCTGCGACTCGGCAGCGTTGCTTCGAGTTTCCTCGCGCGATCATCCGTGCCGGTTTTTCTGGTGCGACCGGCCGGCCCGGATGCGCCTGCACCCGGACGCGAACTTCCCACCGGGCGAATGCTCATCACCCTTGATGGTTCCGCCTTTGCCGAATCGATGTTGCCTCACGCCGCGGTGTTCGCCGAAACATTGGGCATGAGCCTCGAGCTGCTGAGTGTCGCCGAACCAGTCGCCGCTCCAATAGCGCTATTTGGTGCGGCCACACTGGCTGTCGATGATTTTGTCACTACCGACGAAGAAAGTGATACGCGTCGCTACCTCGTGCGACAGGCGCAACAGTTCTCGCTCAAGCATCCACCGAAAATCACCGTACTCGTTGACAATTCGGCGGCGCGGGCGATCGTGACGTATGTGCGCCAGTCTGCTCCCGGCATCATTGCCATCGCAACACACGGGCGCTCCGCATTAGCGCGCATGATCCTGGGAAGCGTTGCCGACAAAGTGCTGCAGGGTGTCGAGCAACCGATGTTGGTGTATCGGCCGTCGGAAGAAGACGTCTCGAAAATCGAGGCCCGCGACGCTCAGCGTTCCTGACTGTTCGGCGCCAGACGCTCGAAGTAGTCCGCAGCGAGAAAGGGCGCCAGCGCATACGTGATCAGCGGTTCGTATGCGCGTTGTCGATCAATCAGCCCCGCTGTCAGAATACCAACGGCCCCGGTGCGTCGTTTGGTATCGACCAATTTGGCAACGGCATCCATCGCGTGCCCCAACTCGGTCCCGCTTTTCACGAGGTGCGCAACTTCCACCGGAAGTTGCACCGACAGCGATCCACCGGTTCCACTTCGTCCGTCGCGTGTCCGCGCCACCGCCCAGGCGCACGTGCGCACGCTTCCGTCCGCCTGCTGCACCACGCCGCCCTCGACGCCAAATCCGATATCGGCGTCAGCGAACTCTGCGTGCGCCAACGCCTGTAGGGCCCGCTCGTTGGCGCCGCGCTGCGTCTCCTCGTCACCCCACGGTTGGTCTGGCACACCGCTTGCGACGGCTACCGCATGGACGGTTGCATCTGGAGCAACACGAGCGATCACCGCGCGCACGGCGGAGATCTTTACGGGGTTGGTTGATCCAACGACAACTTTTCGTACCCACGGTAACAGCGGCTGCGGCATTGGCGTGCTACGAGCGAGGAGTGGAGTGATCGGAAGTGTTCCCCTGTCCAGAAATTTCCTGCGTGATCGCTTGCTCGGGGACACGTGCAGAAGTAACGTAGCCTCCAGTGAATCCCGCCACCCCTGCAGTCAACCGGCGGGCCGAAGACCGCGAACGCCCGGCGCGTTCCGCCGCATCTCGCTCGCGGCTGTGGCTCGACTTCGTCAACACCGATTTCAGTACGCAGACCCCACGCGGGGACCTCGTGCGTAGCTTCGAGGCGCTATTAGCCTGGCTCTCGT
>JBDUBA010000168.1:0-10048 GCA_040004335.1 Gemmatimonas sp. | reverse complement strand
GTTGGCAATTCGGCGATCGGTGCGTTTACTCTCGACGTTTCACCATCGGCGGTGTCCGTTAACAAGGGCGGGTCGACGTCTGCGTTTATTTCCATCGCGCGGTCTGGTGGATTTACTGGAGAAGTTGCCGTGACCATCACCGGATTTCCGGGAGGCGTGTTTGCGACGGTTGCACCCGGTTCGATATCCGGGGGATTTGGCATTATCACCATACTGGTTGACAACACCATCGCGGCTGGCTCGTACACTGCTACAGTGCAGGCGCAGGGTGACAACGTCGCACCACAATCGGCATCACTGACCGTGATGGTTATTCCGGCAATTCGCGCAGAGATGGCGGGAGCGAGATAGCGCGCCAACGTTTTCGAAGTGTATGACGAGTGGCGGACGCCAAGCCGCGCGGGCCCTCGACGAAGTCCTGATGGGACGGAGCGAGTTGCTGCGGTAGATTGCAGAGGTGTTCGGCATCAACCTCCTCCCGCAAAGGCCGCATGCGTACAACATCCCGTGTCAGTTTCCTGGTGCTGTTTGCAATAAACTTCGTTACAGCCGGATGTGGAAACAGTGCACGCGATCGAACGTCGGGCGAAAGTATGTCGGCGGTTCAAAGTACGTCCAATGTCACTCCAAGCGGCGCTGCGCGGGAAATTGAAGTGCTTGGCCTTGACTATGCTTTCAGCATGCCCGATTCGGTTGACGCGGGGCGGACGGCGTTTCGCTTTACGAACCGGGGCAAGGTGGACCACGAGTACAACATCGTCCTGCTCAAGCCGGAAGTGACGTTGCGGCAGTACATAGACGCTGCCAACAAAGCGGCGCCCACTGCGCCACTCATTGACGGTCCTGTTGGCGTGTTGTTTGCAAAACCGGGACAGACGTCGGTCGGTGTGTTGTCGGCCGAGATGCGGGCAGGACGTACGTACGCGATTCAGTGCATTAACCGCGATACTGAGAAAGCGCCAACGCATCGCGAATTGGGAATGTTCAAATCAATTTCAGTACGCAGCAATGCAGCGCCGGTGATTCCACCAGTTGCGATCGACACAATAGTTGGTACCGATTATGCGTATACCAAATATCCAAAAATGCTCACGCCGGGTTGGCATCACTTTGCATTCGTAAACGCTGGCAAGCAACGGCACGAAATTAATTTGATTCTGCTCAAGCCGGGTGTGACGGTGCTAAAGGTGCTCGAGGTTGCCGGGAAAGGTGGCGATATTGATGCGCTCATGGACGAGGCGCTGGGAGTTCTACATGCGCGGGCCGGGACTTCCCCGCTGGGCACGCTCGATTTTGAAGTGCTGGCAGGCCGTGAATACCTGATCGTGTGCACGTTTCAGGACACGCCCACGTCGCCTCCGCATTTTGCGCTGGGGATGGCGACCAGCATGGTGGCGCTCAAGTAAAATGCGTCCGGCCGGAGCGGTGTGGATACGCGATTGTCAAAGCCACTCATGGCGAATCGGTAACTGCCGTAGTCGCAGAATTCGAAGGCATGGTTGGCAGAGCACAAGTTGTTCAATCCCACTTACGCTCAGACTGATGGGTGCGCGGCCGAATCGTGTTCGGCAAAAGCTTCGGTGGGTGGAGGACCATGAACGCGCTCGGTGTACACACGCGTCAACTCTGCGCCGAACAAGACGATCTGCGCTGAGTAGTACACCCAGAGCAGCAATACAATGACTGATCCTGCGGCGCCATAACTTGACGTGGTGCTGCTGCGCCCAAGGTACATCGCGAGCAACTGTTTACCGATGGTGAACAGGGCCGCGGTCATCATTGATCCAATCCACACGTCGCGCCACACCAGCTTGACATCGGGAAGGAAGCGATAGATCAGCGCAAACAGCATGGTGATCACACCAAAGGAAACGGCCACATTTCCGGCTTGCCAGACCACCGTGGCCCCAAGACCAATGTTATCGAAATACCTGGAAATTGCTGCCAATGTTGCGCTCACGCCCAGCGAAACAAGTAAGACAAATCCAATCGATAACACGAGTCCGAATGACCGCAGCCTCGCCTTCACGAATGCGCTGATATTGCTGTCGACTTTCTGCTTGACGCGAAAAATCGTATTGAGCGCATACTGTAGCTCGAGAAACACGCCCGTCGCAGCCAGCATGAATGTCACGGACCCCACCACCAGCGCCAGACCGCTGCGTCCCGAAAGTCCAGCGCTCCGAACAAGATCCTGCACAACCTTCGCACCGTCGTCGCCAATAAATCCCTTGATCTGGCCAACGATTTCCCCGCGCACCGCCTCGGCACCAAACACCAACCCCGCGATTGCGATCACAATGATCAGCACCGGCGCGATGGAAAATAGAGTGTAATACGCTAAGGATGCTCCAAGGCGCGGAACGTTATCGCTGGACCAACCTTTGGCCGCAGTGATCACGAGTCCAGGAATTTCTCGTGCGCGCAATGGCGGCGGCGCGTTTGAATGAGGCGATGACGGTAGCATGCATGTTATAACCCCGTCATCATCCGGAGGAGCCGCTCCTGCGTAGCTTCGGCTCGCGACGTTTCGCCGGTGATGCTGCCTTCGCGCAATACAATGACGCGCGACGACACATTGATGAGCTCTGGCAACTCGCTGGAAATCACAATAACTGCCATACCATCGGCGGCACGCTCAGCAATCATTGCGTGCAGTTCGGCTTTGGTGCCCACATCGACACCGCGCGTTGGTTCGTCCAGAATGAGAATGTGTCCGTCGGCCGCGAGCCATTTGGCCAACACAATCTTCTGTTGATTGCCGCCAGAGAGTGTGCCGGTTGTCACTTCGGGCGTGGCGCGCATGCGGAGTCGTACAAATTCGTTGGTGGCAACTTTTGTTTCTTCGGCTTGATTTATCAGGCCGAAATGCGCGAAACGTTCGAGCGTTGGAAGCGTTGCGTTTTCGCGAGCGCGCATGCCCAACACCAGCCCCTGCAGCTTGCGGTCCTCGGGGACGTACCCAATGCCGTAGTGCATTGCATCATGCGCCGAACGAATGCTGACTTCCTGCGCGCGAATGAATATTTGGCCCGATACGTTGGGATCGAGCCCAAACAATGCCTGCGCGATTTCTGAACGACCAGCACCCACAAGTCCCGCAATTCCCAGCACTTCGCCTGCATGCACGCGGAACGACACGTTGCTGAATTTCCCGGGCGAGGTGAATCCCTCAACGCGCAACATTTCACCGCCAAGTGGTTTGTCGAGATGTTCCGGGTACATTTGCTCCAGTTTGCGGCCAATCATGTGTTGCACCAGCGTTGCTTCATCGACGTCGCTGATGGGACACGTAATAACATGTTGTCCGTCACGCAGCACCGTGATCGAATCGCACAGGGCGAAGATCTCCGGCATGCGATGTGACACGTACAACAGCGTGACGCCCCGTGCCTTGAGCGTGCGAATCAAGGCATACAACCGTTGCGCTTCAGTTTCGCCCAAACTGCTACTGGGCTCATCAAACACAATAACGCGCGCGCCCTCGGCCACGGCCGCCGTAATCTGCACCAGCTGCTGCTCGGCAACACTTAAGCTGCGCATGCCGCGATCGGGGTCGATATTCGCACCGATGGCGGACAACAGGTTGTGCGCACGGCGACGAAGTTCAACTTCGTCAACAAATCCAAATTTGCGCGGTAGCGCGCTCAAGCAGAGGTTTTCGCCAACGGTGAGGTTTTCACAGAAGGCGAGTTCCTGATGCACCATCGCAATGCCGTTTGACAGTGCGTCTCGTGGCGACGTGAAACGCACGCGTTTTCCGTCAATCTCAATAACGCCTTCGTCGGGTGGGATGATCCCCGCCAACAACTTGCCGAGCGTGCTTTTTCCGGCGCCGTTTTCGCCGCAGATTGCCTGACACGAACCCGGCGCGACATCAAATGACACGCCGGATAGTGCGGTGATGCCAACAAACCGTTTGGTAATGTTGGTGAAACGAACTGCGGGAGTTGTCACAACTATTTGGGCAGTGCGAGGAACTTCGGATCGACGTCGGTGAAGCCCCAATCGCGCAACTGACGTGCCCAGGTTCCCAGATTTTCTTTTGATACTTTGATGAGATCCATCTGCACGTGGGCTGGCACGTCTTTCTTGAGATAGACTTTGTCGAAGATGGTTTTCACTGATACGTAGCCCCAGTTGTATACGGGCTGCGCGAACAGCACGGGGGCAAGACCGGCATCCACGTACGCGAGCTCGGCCGGCAGTGCGTCGACGGACACAATCTTGATTTTCTTGGGATCGAGGTCGGTGAGCAAGGTGCGCGTAAATAACGCCCAGCCGCCAATCATCGCGAAACCACTCACGTCTGGATACGCGTTCTTGATACGCAATACTTCGGCAGCGGCGTCCTGGGGTGTTTCCTGATGGTAGAACGCGTCAATGATCGTGATGCCAGGAAATGCCTTCGCCGCATCGCGCGCGCCCTTCACACGCTTCTGCAAATTTGGCGCGTTCTGATTGCCGGCGATTATTGCAACCTTGCCTTTACCGCCCATCTGCGCGGCGAGTTCGTCGATCACTTGCTTGCCCATCATTTCGTCATCGCCACCGTAAAACGAGAAGCGCTTTGAATCGGGGACGTCGGAATCGAACGTCATGACCGGTACGCCACGATCAACGGCTTCGTTAATTGCGCCGACTACTTTGCCCGGATCGCTGGCGGAAAACAGAATCGCGTTCGCACCGCCGTTGACCGCCTGCGAAATTTTTTGCGCTTGCATTGTGCCGTCTTCGTTTGGTGGTGTAAGCCAATCGATCGTGACGGACATGTTGTGTTCTTTCGACAACTCCTCGGCCGCAACTTCTGCGCCTTTCCGTCCCGAAAGGAACACCGGATTCGTAGAGCTCTTGGCAATCATGGCAATTGTGAACGTTTTGCCACCGCCGGCGGGTGCAGCGCCGCTGTCAGCACTGGCCTTGTCACCCTTGTTGCAGGCGAACAGCGTGGCGGTTGCCGCGAGCACGACCAGCGGCTTGAACGAAAAATGTGAACGCATGACTGCTCCCGAATGAGTGAACGAGTGGAACTACTAACGTTGCCAGCCCGCAAGAATCCTGATGTTGCCGATAGCGCTGCGCGCCAATTATCCCGCGCGGGACGTGGTACTCTTGGCAGCCAATCGACGCGCGATCAGTTTGCTGCCCCCTTGATCGAGCACTACCGCGACAATCATCGCGCCACCAATGATAATCCACTCGTAGTTCTGATCGAGGTGCAGCGTGCGAATAGCCTGCCGAATCATCACAATAAGAATGGCGCCCAGCATCGCGCTTAGTGCGCTGCCTTTTCCGCCGGTAAGACTTGCGCCACCGACCACCGCCGATGCAATCACATACAACTCGTAGCCGTTCGCGTCGGACGAAGTGGCCGATCCATAAAAAGAGGCACCCAGAAACGCCGCAACGCCAGCGGCAAAAGCCGAGAGAAGAAAGACGCCAAGTTTAATGCGATTTACTCGTAAGCCGGAGAAGCGACTGGCTTCGGGATTTCCGCCAACGGCAAACACGTGACGGCCCATCACGGTGCGCTTGAGATAGACCCCACCAATCACGGTGGCGGTGAGCATGGCCAACAGCGGAACAGGATAGAGTGCTGATCCCATTCCCAATGATGCTTTTGCCACACCGGTGAGTGATTGCGGCACCAGAATACTTTCCGCGTGACTGATCACGAAGGCGAGGCCGCGTACCATCCACATGGTGCCAAGCGTGATGATGAATGGATGCACGCCAAGTCCGATCACCATGAGGCCGTTGGCGAGTCCGCACGCGATGCTGACGGCGATGCACGTGGTCAGCCCGATAAACACCGTTGTTGCCGGATCCATCGGACCCATCGCGCGGAGCACCATCGCCATCGCAACTCCCGCCAGCGCGTAAATGGCACCCACCGACAAGTCGATGCCACCGGAGATGATCACGATGGTTGCGCCAACACCCATGATCGCGAATCCGCTCGCATCCGTAGCCATCTGGATAAGCGTGTACGCGTTGAGAAAGTTGTTGACGGTCCGTCCCGTTAACGGATCGGCGTGCGAACCGGCGGCGAACGTGAGTGCGGTGCCAAGTGCGAGGACGACTATGATGAGGCCCAGTTCCTGCGAACGCAGAATCTGTTGGGCGAGGCTCAGGGTCGGTGGCGCGACGGGCTCTGGCGGCAGGGTAGGCATTCGTGGCAAAGTTACGAAGCGGTCGTAACGCGGTCAACGAAAACTGCGCATTGCGATTGCGGGAGCGATCCCTGAGTTTCTGCACAGGGTTTCACCTCGGAAGTTCGCGCGCAACTTCCTGCCGAGTTCCTGCGCCGAACCGGCTTGGAAATCGGCCAATTGTACTCCCACCGTTTCGAATTTCATATCGTCTCTGATGAGCATCCACCAGCTCCAATCGAACGCGGGCGGAAAACTTGCCGCCAGGCAGACGGCCGCCCAGGCGGCCACGCGTCCAGCCCGACCGCGTCTCGCACGTCGTGTGACATTCGGCGTGATTGTTGGCAACCGCGGATTTTTCCCCGGTCATCTTGCCCGCACTGGCCGCGACGAAATTTTGCAGGCGCTGAGTGAGGAGGGGTATGACGCCGTCATACTTGGCGCTGAAGAAACGAACTATGGCGCGGTAGAGAGTCGCGACGAAGCCAAGTTGTGCGCCGATCTGTTTCGCCGGCATGCGCACGAAATAGACGGCGTCATCGTGACGTTGCCAAACTTTGGTGATGAGCGTGGTATTGGTGACACGCTGCGCATGGCGAATCTCAACGTGCCCGTGTTGGTTCAGGCAACGGCCGATGATCCGGCGAAAATGGGAATCGACGCGCGTCGGGATGCGTTTTGCGGCAAGATGTCGGCGTGTAACGTGTTGTCGCAGTACGGCATTCCGTACACCCTCACCTCACTGCATACGCAGCGACTGGAGTCGGAGAGCTTTCGAAAGGACCTGCGGCAATTCGCCGCGACATGTCGGGTCGTCGGAGGACTTCGCAACGCGCGCATTGGGGCAATTGGTGCGCGTCCCGCAGCATTCAAGACCGTGCGCTTCAGCGAGAAAATTCTTGAGGCCAGCGGAATTTCGGTTGAACCCATCGATCTCTCGGAAATACTCGGGCGTATTGACCGGCTCAAGGATGAGGATGCCGATGTCATCGCGAAAATCGCGGAGATGCGCGCCTATGTGAATACGGATGGCATTCCGGATAGCGCGATGTTCAAGATGGCCAAACTTGGTCTCGTGATCGATCGTTGGATGAAGGAAGTGGATGTGACCGTAAGCGCCGTGCAGTGCTGGACCGCCATGGAGGAATATTTTGGTGTCGTTCCGTGCACCGTCATGAGCATGATGAGCAACGAGAACACGCCCAGCGCCTGTGAAGTGGATGTGATGGGCACTGTCAGTATGTTGGCGCTGACGCTCGCGTCAGAGACGCCCAGTGCGTTGCTGGATTGGAACAACAACTACGGCGACAATCCGGACAAGGCCGTGTGTTTTCACTGCAGCAATTTGCCGCTCGAGTTCTTTGATGATGCGAAGATGGATTATCAGGCCATCATTGCGGGCACCGTTGGACGCGACAACACGTACGGCACCGTTGTTGGCAAAGTCAAAGCGGGCAACATGAGTTTTGCGCGATTCTCGACCGACGATCGCACGGGGCAGATTCGCGGTTACGTGGGCGAGGGCGCTTTCACGAAAGATCCGCTGACGACGTTTGGTGGTGCGGGCGTTGTTGAGATTTCGCAGCTGCAGCACCTGCTCATGTTCATCTGCCGGAACGGCTTCGAGCACCATGTTGCCGGCACGTTTTCACACGTGGCCGACGCGGTGCACGAAGCGACCACACGCTACCTTGGCTGGGACGTCATTCGTCATGGGTAATGCGTTTGTGGCCAGACATTCAGCACCGGTGCGCGAATGGCAATTGTAGCCGGCGTCGATTTTGGCACGCTCAGCGTACGGGTGTCGATTGTGGACAGCGTGCGTGGAGTGATCGGATTTGGCGTGAGTGAATTTCCGCTCAAGCGCAATCGCTCGGATCCCGATTGGGCCACGCAGTCGCACGACGATCACATGAGTGCGTTGGCGCTGGCAACACGTGCCGCGTTGTCGAACGCGGGTGTCAGTGGAAGCGACGTGTTGTCCATCGCGCTCGCCACGACGGGTTCGTCGGTGATTCCCGTTGGCGAGGATCTCGTCCCGCTCGATGACTACTACCTGTGGTGCGATCATCGCGCGAAGGACGAAGCGGCGCGGATCACGCAGGTCGCGCACGAAATGGGTATCGCGGCCATCGACAAGTGCGGCGGCGTGTATTCGTCGGAGTGGGGTTTCGCGAAGCTGTTGCATTGGCTCCGACACAATCCTGACAAGCGCGATCGTTTTGTCACGGCGTTCGAACACTGCGACATGGTCGCGGCGATACTGTGCGGCGTGACCGATGCGTCGGCCGCGTCACGCAGCATTTGCGCGATGGGCCACAAGTGGTTATGGAACGCCGAACTCGACGGATTTCCACCCGAAGAATTTTTTACAACGGTTGATCCCCTCCTGGCGGGCGTGCGCGACAAGCTTGGTGGGCACTACCGCACGTCGGGACATTTGGCCGGAACACTATCTACACATTGGGCCGATCGTCTGGGGTTGAACGCGGGAATTCCAATTCCTGTTGGTGCGTTTGATGCACACTGGGATGCGATGGGAGCGGGTGTGACCGAAGGGGATGTTGTCAATGTGATCGGCACGAGCACGTGTATCATCGCCATCTCGAAACAGGCGCAGAACGTGCCGGGTGTGTGCGGTGTGGTGCCCGGATCGGTGCATCCAAACTACGTTGGCGTTGAAGCGGGATTGTCCGGAGTTGGCAATATCTTCGAAGCCATTGCAACGCGCGCGGGTCAGTCGGTGAAGGCGCTTGCGGCGGGGTTGAACAGTTATCGCAGCGGTCAAACGGGATTGCTGCGTCTGTCGTGGGATAACGGAGATCGCACTGTGTTGGTGAATCCCAATCTTGGTGGTGTTACCCTGGGATGGAATTTGTCGCACACCGCGCAAGACGAGTTATTTGCCGCGATCGAAGGAACAGCGTTTCACACGCGGATTATCCTCGAACGCATGCGCGATCATGGCGTCATCATCAATCGTGTTATTCATGGCGGCGGCATTCCACAGGAAAGTGAGGAGCTCAATCAGGTGTACGCCAATGTGCTGAACATGCCCGTGCTTGTGCCCGAACGGCCGATTACCAGTCTCGGTTCGTCGCTGTTCGCGTTTCTCGCAGCGGGCGTGTTTGCGACGCTGGAAGATGCGCAGCGCGCGTTGTGTGTGCCGTTTCGCGTAGTGCAGCCGCAGCCAGATGCAGTGGTAACGTGCGAGCGTTTGTACGCGATGTATCGCGATCTGTATTTCTCGCTGGGCAATCCCGAATCGCAAGGCGTCAGGCTTGGACACGTCCTGCCTGAGCTTCGGAGCGTTGCCGCGCACGTTCGGACGGGCGCGTGAAAAACACAGCCGCCGTATTTGCCTGTGCGCTCGCGCTTGCATGCGCGCACTCCCCGTCTTCCATGAGCTCAACGTCAATGACGCAAGAAACGCGTGCAGTTCCGGGGACGCTTCCCGCTTCGTGGTATGCCGGTGGTTCCGATGGAACCGGGCGCGCTGAATTTCAGGTGCACGCGTACAACGACGACTTTTACATTCTGCGTCAGGCCGCGTATACGAATTACGAAAAGCCGTTTCTGTATCTGCTGTTCGGAAACGATCGCGTAATTCTGTTCGATACAGGTGCCGGAAAGGTCAACGTTCCAGCGGCAGTTGACGGCGTCATCAAGCAATGGTTGGCGAAACACAAACGCGCATCCATTCCGTTGATTGTTGCGCACACGCATGGCCACGGTGATCATGTCGCAGGTGACGCGCAGTTTGCTGGTCGTGCCGATGTCACGCTCGTAAAGAAGGACACCGCTTCGGTCCGCGCGTTCTTCGGCATCGCCAACTGGCCTGCTGACGCCGTCACCTATGATCTTGGTGGCCGCATTCTGGATATTCTGCCAATTCC
>JBDUBA010000070.1:0-10074 GCA_040004335.1 Gemmatimonas sp. | reverse complement strand
TGGTTTTTGCAAATGAACATCATCTTGCACAATCGCGCTGTTCGCTGGCGCCGAGCAGCATCGTTGATCCTGGCAATCATCCTTCCGGCGGCGTGCGGCGACGACCGCGAATTCATACCGGTGACGGGCGATACAATCTTCGTCGTTCAATCGCCTGCAAGCCAAACCGTAAGCGTTGGCGCAACCGCCACGTTTGCAGTGCAGGTTACTGGCGGTCGTGACACCCCGACGCTCTCAACTTGCACCAGTTCAAATGCACTGATTGCCACCGTCTCGAAAGTTGGCAGTACATGTGTTGCGACGGGCGTGTCGGCAGGTACGGCTGTGATTACCGCGAAGTCCAACGCCGGCGGCATCGCATCGTCTCAGCTAACAGTTATCGGGAGCTGAGTGAGTACTGTGATTCTGCTTAAAGCCGCTCGATTCGCGCCTGATGTCCGGATGATGAGGCGAGCGCCGCGTCACGCGTGTAGAGCGTAGCACTTAACCCTTCCGCGAGCGCGACGTACGCAGCGTCGTATGCGGTGACGTTCTGACGCAACGCCCACATGCGATTGAGTAACGGCTCGTGCGGGTGTCGTGTTAGCGGGAAGCGTTGCAGAAGCGCGAGTGCCGATTTTCCGCGCGCATCGGTGATTTCGCCCCTCAGGGCGTAACGTCGCAAAACATGCGCAACCTCGACATCGATAAGATGCGGAGCGTGCAGCGATTGGTTTCCGTCGAAGAGCCTGGCGTCGAGCGTTTCGGCACCAGGCATTCGGAGGAGAACGTCGACAATAATTGACGCGTCGGTGACGATCACCGCGCGTCACGCTCCCGACGCAGGATGTCAGCGGCCGACTCTGACACCGATACCGTCTCCAACCCATCCAACCGGTGACGCAACTCGGACACGCTAAGCTGGTCGGTTAGCCGAGTGAGTTCGCCCTGGAGGTAATCGGAGAGAGACATTCCGGCCATGGCGGCACGCATCCGAAGCTTCGAGTGGAGTGAGTCGGGAACGTTGCGGAGCTGTATCATCTTGGACATGCTTGGAACATTCAACACATGTTTGGCACATGTCAAGGGATCTCCCTCATCGTTCCGCAAAAACTCGTGAGCAAGCTTGAGTATCGGTCAACTCAGGCTGCCTGTTCGGCAAGTACCCGGAGACCGCGCTCGGCAAGCCAGCTCGTGAGATCCTCTTTTGTCTTGATAATGGTGTCGTTCGACGTCAGCTCGGGATGCATGAGTTCCTCGGCGTAGTCAGTAGGGAGCCCGCTCTTGAGATTCACGACCCACGAGTGTCGCTGATTACGTTCGCGCCCGGACATAAGAGCGCGTGGGGAAACCCCGACAACGGCCGCAACGGCGCCGTAAGTTGCGCGTTGGTGTGCGCTATCGAGTTCGTCAAGAATCTGGTCCGTCGTTATTGCAGTCATGTGAAAGTCCCTCGAAGTTGAGTGAAAGGTGGTCTGCGAAGTTGCGCGCCGGCGGACCGCAGCCCATCACCATTCGAGGGCGTGTTGCATCAATTCATCCCCTCACACCTCTGCCTGGCGCGCGGGCGAAGCGCGATTCGCGAATTGATCACAGACTGTGCAGCATTCGCACGAGTTCCCGCCACGTTCAACGCCCGAGACATCAATGACCGATCGCCGCACATTTCTTCGCCTTGCCGGTACCGCTGCAGGCGCTGCGGCGCTGGGCGGGTGGACGCGCGCGTCATCTGAAACCGAAGCGGGGCTCTATCAGGGCTTGCCCGACGTACCATCCGCGTTGCGCGCGATGCGAATTCTCATTCTGGGCGGCACTGGACTTACGGGTCCGTATCAGGTGCGGTATGCGTTGGCACGCGGGCATCAGATCACGGTGTTCAATCGCGGGCGCCACAATGAGCGTTTGCCGAAAGGTGTTGAGGAACTGTTGGGCGATCGCAACCTGCATCAAATGGATGCACTCAAGAACAAGGATTGGGATGTTGTCATCGACAATCCAACAACGTTGCCATTCTGGGTGAAGGATGCGGGCGAAGTTTTGAAGGAACACACAAAACATTACGTCTTCATCTCTACAGTCTCGGTGTACGACACTTCGAGGGGCAAAGACATCAACGAGAATTCGCCGTTGGTTGAATACAAGGGTGGCGACCCAATGTCTGTCACTCCGCAGGATGCAGGAAAATACTACGGAGAAATGAAAACAGCGTCCGAGCGCGAAGCCGTGAAATGGTTTGGCAACGCCACGACCATCATTCGTCCTGGGTTGATCGTTGGGCCTGGCGACAGTTCGTTTCGATTTACGTACTGGCCGTATCGCATTGCGCAGGGCGGTGAAGTGTTGGCGCCCGGTGATGGAAAGGATCTCATTCAAGTCATTGACGCGCGCGACATTGCCGAGTGGACGGTTCGCATGGTGGAGAACAAGACGATGGGTGTGTTCAATGCGGTTGGACCGGCGAAACCGATGGACATGAAGTTGCAGCTCGATGAAGTGCGCAAAGGTGTTGCCGCGAACAAGGATGTGCGATTCACTTGGGTGCCAACAGAATTTCTCACGGAGCAAAAGGTGAGCTCGTGGCGTGACATGCCAACGTGGATTCCGCGTTCGGACAATGACTCGGCGGGCTCGCGTGCGGATATCAGTCGTGCGCTTAAAGCAGGCTTGACGTTCCGGCCACTATCGCAAACTTCTGCCGATGCTCTGGCGTGGTTCAATGAACAGCCCGAAGCGGCGCGCACGCAGATGTTGAAGTCGGCGGGCCTGGAAACGGAACGCGAAAAGGCTGTGCTCGCAGCATGGCACAAGAAGAGCGGGAACTAGTTATTCAACGCTTTGCAGGCCAACTCTCAACCAACGGTCGAATTTCTGCGAAGCGCAGAGCGTAATCATTTATCATGGCTGTGATGTATATGCGAATCAACGGTCGTCCATCAACTGCAGCGTTCGTACATCCATCTGCCCGTCAAAATATTTGCCAAGCAGCGCGTGAAATGCTGAGTCGTTCGGAGATACCTGCGCAAACAACGTTGCGCACGATTGCAATTTGACATCGTCCGGCGCACCAAATATTTCGAGTGCACTACGTCCATCAACGGCAAGTGTAGCGCGCGCAATCTCGAGTAAACGTGGGCCAAGCAAATCATGCGTCAGATAAGCTTTTGCTTCGGCAACACTTTTGATCGAATATTTGATCGATCTCGAACTGTGACCAAGTCCAGCGAATTGCGGAAAAATGAACCACATCCAATGCGATCTTTTATGGCCATTCCGAATTTCGTCCAACGCGCTGTCGAATGACATTCGTTGCGCCGTAACAAAACGTTCGAGATTGTACGGATCTACTGAATTCATACGTCAGGTCTTGTTGAGCGAAAGTTTGCATTCACCGAAGCTCGTCACCGTAGGGGTCCTAACGAACCACTCGCGTCATCGTGAACGTGTAGCGATCCGTCTGACCGGTGGGAAAACGAATCTCCGCTCGGCCTGTACCCTTGTCGGTTGATCCCGGTGTCAATTGAAACTCGAACAGCTGCCAGTCTTGCTCATCCCAACTGAGACGCATTTTCCCCGCGCTGCACGCGTCGTCGGCCCGGCGTTTGCACCCGAACTGTCCGCTTGGTCCGTCGGAACGCATTGAGGCACCGATAGCACTGTCTACCTGCACAAGCGTCGCGATAAACGTGAGCCAGGGCGCCGTCTTCGATTGCAAATCTGCCGGGTTGGGCGTTGTCCGGAATTCGAGTTTCCAATCGCCTGCGAGCGATGTTTCCGCGCGCAGCACACCTGAAGTCCACGCACCAATCGACATGGTGGCGGCCGCGAGCACTGCGGACATCCAAATCTTTTTCGTGTCGCGCCTCGCCCATCCACGCGGGCTTGGCGTTGCCCAGGTTCTTCTCATGCGGAACTCATCGCTTGCAAGACTGTGGGTGACGTGCAGTTCACTTTATGGATGTTTAGTAATGATGACGCAGGCGCTTCCCTCAAAGAAGTCTCCCACTCAAGTGCGAGTTAATCAGCAGTGAAGAGCCCCAGCGTGACCTCGGGAGAAGTTCCCGAATGCGTGCAACGATTGGCGCTGGTCCTCAACGCACCGGTGTGATGACGCACTGGAATTACGACACGTTTCGTGCGGTGCTGGGTGATGGTCGCAATGCTCCAATTAGGCTGCAATTTCAGTTAAACGCCGATGCGACCGTAGCGCGAGTCATGCTCAACGAGAAAGAAAAATATTCGTTTGCCCGAATTTCCGTCTCTGCTTTCGAATGAACGGTTGACTTGCCGCCCACTTTATGGATGTTGATTGAAGACGGAGCAACCGCAAGTCCTCCGGCTGCGTCCTGCAATCGCGGCCTTGGCGGAGCGTTTGCTCAACTCGGAGTTGCCACCCTTACCTCTCGGCCGACTGTCGCATGCGCCACAACGACGAACGCCCCTCCATCACGCGACGTGAGCTCGTGACCCGCCTCACCACCACGGCAGTTGTCTCGGTGATCGCGACGCCGTTAGGCGGCGCCCTCAAGCAGGCATTTGCCCTGACGGCAAAAGCCGAACCCGTGAACGCAGTCGCCGGCATCGATCGCGTCGTGATGAAACACGGCAGGACGTACTTGCGGGGTTGGGTGGGTTATGGAGCCCCACCTCGCGCAGGACGGGGAGGTGGTCGTGGCGCCGCCGCACCGGTGACGCCGCCCGGTCCACCGCCGACAACGTCCTGGAGCAAAGTATCCGGTCCGGGCACGGTGACCTTTGCCGACCCACGCGCCGCCGCAACGACCGCCACGTTTTCGGCGCCCGGCGACTACGTGTTGCAGGTGACTGCAGATAACGGTGAGAGCAAAGCGTCATCGACGGTCATGGTTCGCGTTGAACTTCCACCGCCACCCGTTCGATTGGCGCCCGTCGTCACCAAACGACACACCATCACGAGCCCGTTGTGGAAGGCGCGCACAAAAACGCTCATCACTTCGTGGATTCCGCACTGCATCGAAACGTGCAATCGCACCGACATTCCGGCTGGCCGCGGCGACGGAGGTCTCGACAATTTCATCGAAGCCGCCAAAGCACTCAACGGTGATCCGTACGCGCCGCACAAAGGGTACGTGTTCTCGAATGCGTGGGTCCATCAAACCGTCGAGTCGATGAGCCTTGCGTTGATGGTTGATCCACAAGGCGACCAACAAATCATCGACGCGCAAACAGCAATGCGTGCGACACTCGACGATTGGATTCCGAAAATTCTTGCCGCACAACATCCGGACGGTTATCTGCAAACCGCATTCACGTTGCGTAATGCGCCGCGTCCTGCAGGCCCAGGATTGCCCGGCGGATCGGCACAGGCATGGACCGAACGTTGGCAGCCGTCAGCGCGCGCGAATCACGAAGGTTACGTGAGCGGTTATTTCCTCGAGTCGGCGATCAATCACTTCTCGATGACGGAGCACAAGGACGCTCGACTCTACAATGCGGCGAAGAAGCTGGCTGATTGTTGGGCCGATCACATTGGTCCTGCGCCAAAACAGGAGTGGTTTGACGGACATCAGGAGATGGAACAGGCGCTCGTGCGATTTGGGCGTTTCGTGAATGAAGTGGAAGGTGGCGGCAAAGGCGATCGCTACGTGTCGCTTGCGAAGTTTTTGTTGGACTGTCGCAAGAACGGATCGGAATACGATCAAAGTCATTTACCGGTTGTCGAACAATACGAAGCCGTCGGTCACGCCGTGCGCGCGGTGTACAACTATTCCGGTATGGCCGATGTTGCGGCGGAAACGCACGACGTCGACTACCAGAGCGCGGTAAAGTCGCTGTGGAACAACATCGTGCATCGCAAATATTACGTCACGGGTGGCGTTGGCAGCGGCGAATCATCCGAAGGTTTCGGGCCCAACTACTCGCTCCGTAACAATTCATACTGCGAAGCCTGTTCGAGCTGCGGCGAAATTTTCTTTCAGTGGAAGTTGCATCTCGCCTACCACGAAGCAAAATACGCGGATCTCTACGAACAAACGTTGTACAACGCGTTACTTGGTGCACTCGATCAGGAAGGCACCCGATTCTTCTACACGAATCCGCTGGCGCAAACCGCACAACGTTCGGCGTGGCACAGCGTACCGTGCTGCACGGGAAACATTCCGCGCACGCTGCTCATGTTGCCAACGTGGATGTATTCCAAGAGTGCCGATTCGATTCACGTGAATCTGTTTGCCGGCAGCAAGATTACGGTGGAAGGTGTGGCCGGCACCGACGTCGAGATGGTGCAGGAAACGGACTATCCGTGGAGTGGAAAAATTGCGATGGTCGTGAACCCGAAAGCGTCGAAGGAATTTTCCATCAAACTTCGAGTTCCCACACGCGACGTCAGCGAACTGTACAAAGCGACTCCCGAAGCCAACGGCATCACTTCACTGTCCGTGAATGGAAAGGCAGTGAAACCGGTAGTAGTTGACGGGTACGCAACGATCAAACGCCTGTGGACCAAAGGTGACCGCATTTCGCTCGAACTTCCCATGCAAATTCAACGCGTGCGCGCAAGTGAAAAGATCGACGCCGACAAGGATCGCGTGGCGCTTCGGTACGGACCACTTGTGTACAACATCGAGCGAGTCGATCAGGACATCGATGGCGTGCTCGATCCGCGCGCGCCGCTTACAACAGAATGGCGCAGCGATTTGCTGGGCGGCGTGACGGTCATCAAGGGTGCGTTCGCGAACGGAACCGCGTTCACGGCCATTCCCAACTACGCACGATTCAATCGGCAACCGGTTGTGGTGCCTGTAGCGGCGCCTGATTCAGCCGCACGTGCTGCCGCCGCTCGCGAAGCCGCGGAGGCCGCCGCGCGCGCCGTTGCCGCTGGACAACCGTTACCGCGTGCCGCACAACCACAGGCAAGTTCCATCGTGTGGATTCGGGAGCGGTAGCGACCAAATACTTACGGTCCTGCGACAGACATACCCATGTAACGCGCGAGATATGGCGCCGTTCTGCTATTCGCAGACTGCGCCACTTCGCGGGGCGTTCCGCTCGCGACAAGTTGGCCGCCCAGCTCTCCGGCTTCGGGCCCAACATCAATGACCCAGTCGGCCGCGGCCACAACACGCATGTCGTGTTCGATGACAATCACGGTGTTGCCCGCGACAACGAGTTCGTCGAGTTGAATCATAAGGCGGTCAACGTCAGACGGGTGCAATCCCGTGGTGGGTTCGTCGAGAATGTACACCGTATCTCCACGGCGAACGCGTTGCAGTTCGGTCGCGAGTTTGATGCGTTGCGCTTCACCACCGGATAATTCAGTTGCTGGCTGCCCCAGGCGTAGGTATCCCAATCCAACATCGCGAAGTACTGTCAGCGAGCGCAAAATTCCGGGTTCGTCAACAAAAAAGTCACACGCTGTCTCAACCGTCATCGCCAGCACGTCGGCAATGTTCTGTTCGCGATACAGTACCTTGAGAGTGTCCGCGTTGTACCGGGCGCCATGACAAGTCGAACACGGCGCATACACGCTGGGCAAAAACAACAGCTCTACGCTGACAAATCCTTCACCTTCGCATGTAGGACAACGGCCCGCGGCAACATTGAACGAGAAACGACCCGCGCTGTATTTGCGTGCTCGCGCTGATTTCGTTGCCGCAAACAATTTGCGCACTCCATCAAATAGCCCGGTGTACGTGGCGAGATTTGATCGCGGTGTACGTCCAATGGGTTTTTGATCAACCTGCACAAGTCGTTTGACATGCTCCATTCCGCCAACAACACGACCGGATGTCACGGGAATGTCCGTCGTTTCCGACGTGCTTTCGTCGGGCTCGTCACTGCTTATTGAATCCTCGCCCAACTCCTCAACAATGAGCTCTGCCAGTGCCTGTGTGACCAGACTGGATTTGCCTGAACCGGAAACGCCGGTTACAACGGTCAGAACCCCTACAGGAAATTGTACATCGAGATTGCCAACATTATTGCGTGAGACATTCTGCAATTGAAGCCAGTTCACGGGCGTGCGCGGAACGCGTTCCGACATTTTCGCTTTGCTGAACAGATAACGAGCCGTTACGGAACCGCTCACGTTCGCCAGACCCGGTAGCGGGCCGCTGTACAACACCTCGCCGCCGTGTTCTCCCGCCGCTGGCCCGACATCGACAATCCAATCCGCGCGACGTATCACATCTACTTCATGCTCGACCACGAAGAGGGAATTACCGGCGCGTTTCAGTGCGCCGAGCGCATCGAGTAGCGCTTCCGTGTCGGCTGGGTGCAGGCCCGCGGATGGTTCATCCAGAACGTAGACAACACCAAATAGATTGCTCCGAACCTGTGTTGCCAAACGAAGTCGCTGAATTTCGCCCGGCGAAAGTGTTGGCGTGGTGCGATCGAGCGAGAGGTAACCGAGCCCGAGTTGCACAAGAATTTCTATGCGCGCCATGAGGTCACTCGTGATCCGCTGCGTGACCTGAGTTCTTTCCGGATGATCGTCCACCGCGGAAGCATTCATTGCAGGCACCGCAGATGTGAACGGGCGCAGCAGTGCCAGCAATCCCCGAAGCGGAAGCCTGGAGAATTCGCCGATGTCCAGCTCCGCAAATTTTACCGACAGTGCCGCTTTGGTCAGGCGTTTGCCGTGACACAGCGGACACGCGTTGCTCAGAAGGTATTGCGAAACTCGTTTCCTGATGAGTGCACTCTGTGATGTTGCAAACGCGTGAAGTACGTAACGCTTAGCACTCGTGAAGGTGCCCATGTAACTGGGCTCGTCTTTCCGTTTGATCGCGCGTTTTACTTCGGCGGATGTAAAACCAGCGTACACTGGCACGACCGGTTGCTCGTCCGTAAACAGAATCCAGTTCCGATCCCGGCGCGACATCTTGTTCCACGGCGTGTCAACGTCGTAGCCCAGCGTGACAAGAATGTCTCGAAGATTCTGTCCGTGCCACGCCGGAGGCCAAGCGGCAATCGCTCGTTCGCGAATGGTCAGCGATGGATCGGGCACCAAGGACTTCTCCGTCACTTCATACACTCGGCCCAACCCATGACATTTCGGGCAGGCACCTTCGGGTGTGTTTGGCGAAAACGATTCTGCGTACAGCAATGGTTGATGCGGCGGATAGTTTCCGGCGCGCGAGTACAACATGCGCAGCAAATCGGAAATCGTCGTGACAGTTCCCACCGATGATCGTGATGTTGGTGCGCCGCGTTGCTGCTGCAGTGCAACCGCGGGTGGCAACCCGTCAATTGAATCGACGTTGGGAGTACCCACTTGATCGATGAGGCGTCGGACATAGGGCGCCACTGAATCGAGGTAGCGACGCTGCGCCTCACCATAGAGCGTGCCAAAGGCCAGTGATGACTTACCAGATCCCGACACGCCGGTGAACACAACAAGCGCATCGCGCGGCAGGTCAACGCTTACATTTTTGAGATTGTGTTCGCGGGCGCCGCGCACCCGTACAAAACCATCACGCATCAGTTGGCGATCCAGGGCGGAGGATTGCTATAAACCGTTGAAGGCTTTCAGTTCGCGAGAACGGTCACGACTTGGCGATCGCAAATACTCCTGAACGGTTTTACCAAACTCGCCCTAATTCCCCAGCCCAACTCGTTCCACCATCGGCCAATAACGCGGGTCCTGTCTGATTGGATCACTCCCAGGTCCATCGCTTCGCGCGAACCCGCGAGTGTGGAGTGACGGCTCTTGAGCAATTCCAAATGCGCCTCGGCACCGCACAGGGCGATGCCAAGGTCGAGTACTACGCCGATGGCGCTGATAAGCCGGTATCGTCCGAGGTAGTCGCCTTCGGCGAGGTAAGTCTGATTGTGTGGAGAGGAGAATTCGCTCACGTTGCGAAGGTACCGCTACGAGGCGCCGATAGGCAACATTGGTTTCAGCTCTCCGCGAGTGCGTGTTCAATCGCCTGCACCACCACGGGCGCTTTTGGATCGGTGTCAGATCCGAATCGCCGCGTCACCCGGCCGCTCCGATCAATCAGAAACTTTTCGAAATTCCAGTGCACATCGGGCGCGAGCGCCGCCCCAGGGTAATGCTTCAGTTGATACGCACGAAGACCGCTCTTTTCCTGGTATTCGGTTTCCGGAATTGCGTCG
>JBDUBA010000246.1:0-10112 GCA_040004335.1 Gemmatimonas sp. | reverse complement strand
AGATCTCAAACCCAGCACCCGGCAACGCTTCGTCAACATTGAATTCGACTTTCCGCCGGCCGCCGCGGAAACGGAAATTGTCATGCACGAAAGCGGTGTCGACAAACGCATCGCGGCTACACTCGTGCGCATTGCAGAAAAGACGCGTCACCTGCGCGATCAAGGGTTGCAGGAAGGTCCAGGTACACGCGTACTTGTTGCCGCCGCGCGTTTGATCGTAAATGGCGTCTCACCACGCGATGCGTGTCACGCTGCCATCACGACAGCCCTGAGCGATGATGCGGACTTGCTCGCTGCTGTTGATGACGTCATCTCTGCGTTGATCTGAAACCGTGGCGCGGAAGCCAACGCGGTTCTGGCATCCAATAAAACGGCTTGTTCTCAAGGCGCAGGACAATACGCGTGTGTTTTTGACCAAACGCGAATCAACTGCCACACTCGATGACGTTCGCCCACGCTTGCAACATTACCTGCGCGCCATGTACGGCGAAGGGTTGGCCGTCGAGTCGCTCGCCCCACCAAAGAAACCCAATGTTGCAGTGCGCTTGCTGCAGAAAGTTGCACTGGTAAAACAAAACGGCGCATCCGAAAGCAGTGCGCAGTGTATTCGACTGCCGGAATCCATTCCAACGCTCGATAGTGGTGCAACTCCGCTCGAACAGTATCGCGTGATGGCCGTGCAGCACGCTGAGCGATTGCGGCGCGCAACCGCGACACATGCGCGTAGCGTCTCGTCCAATTTGGAACGTGATCTGTATCAACTGGCCGAGTCGTTGACAATTGACACGCAGATTGCTGAGAGCCAACCTGGGCTCTGTGCAGCCCTCAAGGCGGCCCGTGCGGAGTCGATGACACGACGCCCGAAGCCCAGGTGGCGCACCGACATCGAGCTGCGCGTTGAGGAGATGTTTCAGCGCGCGTGGCCGAGTTTCACTGTTGCGGCGAATTCCGCGACGCAGACGGGTGCGACGCTACACGCAGATCTTCCGCCAGTTCCGCACAACAACGACGCCGAATCGAATGCGACGTGGGCCCGGCGCACAGCGGTCACGCTCGAATCGATGTACGGAAGGAAGGCCGCGCAAACGTATCGCCGCGTTCCCGAAATCACGCTGTGGCACACGTCGGTTCGAACAGAACTCCCGGAGAATCAACTGTCGGCAATTGAAACAGAAACACAACAACGCAAAAGCGATTCGCCCACACCTGAATGGGATGCGCCCAATCGTTCGATCATTCCCGGTGGAGCTTCATCTCGCGGGGGAGACAAGAGTCCCGGCAACACGCCCGATCAATCAGACAACGGCAAACCATCGTCACACAAGGACTCTGGAGGCGCTGCTGATGGTGGTGTTGATGCCGAACCATCACGCGACAAGGGGCCGCCAAAAACAAATCGCAACAGCGCGTCCAAGTCAAACATGTTGCGTCCGGCAAAACGTGCGCAGGAGCAGCGCAAGCGATCGCCACAACACGACGATCACACCGAGGCCACGCAAACCACCAGCCTGGACGGCGTTGGTGATCAATCGGGCGTTGACCATTCGGAGCATGCCGTTGACGACGCGCAACTGGCCGAAGGAATCACGTTCCGATATCCTGAATGGGATTTTAATGCGCACACTTTTACGGAGAGCGGAACAGTTGTGCGCGTAGTACCGCCGCCGCTTGGACCATCAGATTGGGCGACATTGGCGTTGCAGGAACACGCCCGCGAAACGCATTTGGCGAAGCGTCAGTTTGAGCGGTTGCGTTCGCATCGGTTGCGGCTAAGACGTCAGGTGCAAGGCGATGAACTCGATCTCGAAGCGTGTGTTGAAGCAATGGTCGATCGCTGCATGCGCGTTCCGCCAAGTGATCGCCTGTATTCGCAGGCACGGCCGGGACGACGCGATCTCGCAATCACGCTCTTGATCGACGTAAGCGGTTCAACTGGTGAAATGGTTACGGGAGAACAGCGCGTCATCGATCTCGAGCGCATCGCCGCACTGGTCGCCACCGCCGCCTTCGACGCACTCGGCGACGACTACTCGATTCTTGCGTTCTCCAGTGCGGGTGCGACGAACGTACGCGTGCACACACTCAAGGAGTTTGGCGAAAAGAATTCCTCGTTCGTGTTGCAGCGAATCAGTGCGCTCGCTCCGCATGGCACAACACGACTTGGATCCGCCGTGCGGCATGCAACCGCGATGTTGAGCAATCATCCGGCGCCGCATCGCTTGCTGTTGATACTGTCAGATGGAAAGCCGCACGATTACGACTTCTACTTTGTGGATTACGCCGTGCAGGATTCGCGGCAGGCAGTGATGAGCGCGCGTCTTCAGGGCATTCATCCGTTCTGCATTACCGTCGACGCGACGGATGGTGAAACGTATTTGCCGGAGATATTTGGAACGGCGGGATACCGTGTGGTTAATAAACCGTCGCAGCTGTCGCAGGCGTTGTTGCAGGCAGTGCAGCGGATGATTGGGAGCAATAGTTGACGGAGTGGCGCGACAGGCGCCGAAGGTGGTGCCGCATCCGCCGAACAGCAACTGCAACCGCCAAACAGCAAATACAACAGTGCCGTCAGAATACCTGGAACTCAATTCGGCCTTCTCTAGCACGCCGGTCTGCCGGATTTTGACTGACTGATTTTGCCACTTGATTTTGCTGCCGGATTTGGTCAGCCTGATTCACTTTCGTACGCAGCGGTCTGTGCTTCCGTGTCGGACTGCGGAGTGTCATCTTTCGCGATTCACAGTGGACTGAACAAATCGCGCCGCTCGAACCTGGACGGTTTACCGCTCACGCGTGATTCGTGCGCCAACAACCACTCCTTGCGTTCCAGACCGCCGCCGAATCCTGTCAGTGATCCGTCCGAACCAATGACGCGATGGCACGGGACGATGATCGAAATTGGATTGCGACCATTCGCCGAACCGACCGATCGCGACGCTTTCGGTTTTCCCAACTGCCTGGCGATTTCGCCGTAGCTGCGCGTTTCCCCGTAGGGAATTTGCGTGAGGGCGCGCCACACATCTTTCTGAACAGCGGATCCCTGCGCCGCGAGCGGTAGTGAAAAAAGTTGTCGGGCTCCGGCGAAGTATTCCTGCAGTTGTGCGCGTGCCAAGCGCAGCGCTTCGCGTTCCTCATGTGCGTCCAGAATCCATGAGCCGCGATTGACCGGGCCGTGACGGTGCGATTCCATGTACAGTCCCGTGATCGCATCCCATTCACTCGTCACGACCAGAAAACCAATCGGGCTTTGCACTTCGATGTACCACACGAGGCCACCATGAGGTGTGCAAACGGCAGCTTCCGCTTCGTTCTCTGCGGCCGTGGTGGTGTCGATTGTTTCTTCCATCATTGCCGTAGCAAACATGTGGGAGCCTGTGCTTTCATTGTGAAGTTGTAGCTGTTGTTAAACCCGGCGGCAATTGTTGTACCGCGAGATTCCGTTTGTGAGGTGATGTTACGAAGTCTTCGCAAGCCGTGCGTCATCTAAATCGTTGACCGGTGTTCATTTCGTCGCGAGCGAGTCGCTGTTGAGTTTGACACCGCCGCCAGCAAAGCGCTGGAAGCTGGCAGCTTACGAGCTGCAGCTGGAACCTTTGGTTGCAGTTGTCTGAATTCTCTTTTCAACTCGGCCCTGCCCTCACACCGAGTGCCAGAGGTGCATCGCCGCATACGCCCTCCACGGTTGCCACTTGGCCGACTCTTTCTCAAGTCTCGCAGCAGTCAATCCGCCCGCAGCCCGGCGCAGCCAGAGATCCGATGCCGGAAATCCATCGGGCCAGCGGAGCGCTCGCATCGCGACGTATTGTGCCGTCCAATCGCCAATGCCTGGTAATTCCACCAGTTTCGCCACGACACTCGCAACGTCGGCACCGGGTTCGATGCGGAGTTCACCACTCGTCACCGCGGTAGCCAGTGCGTGAATACTTCTCGCCCGCGCGCCAGTCACTCCGAGCGCACGCAGCTGATCAACAGACGCCGCAACAACTCGCTCCGCACTCGGCACACCAAATCGCAAACGCACATCAGGCGTCACGATGCGTTCACCAAACTGCTCGGCAAACCGACCTGCGAGCGTCGTCGCACCTTTAACGCTCACTTGTTGCCCTAGCACCGCGCGCAGTGCGAGATCAAATCCGTCCATCGCGCCTGGCACACGAAGCCCCGGTCGCGTGCGGACCAGTGCTTCAAGTCCGCTCGCGGCGAGTGCGTCTTCGATGACAACGGGATCAGCATCGAGATCAAACAGTGCGCGTAGTCGTGCAAGCAGCGGCATCAGCACCGGCGTGAGCGAAGCCGGAATTTCCACTTTGAGCGAACGTTTGTCCGACAACTTTTGCGCGGCCTTCCGCGCGTGCTCCGCTGGTTCTACGCGGACCCACCCGTTCACACCGTTGATACTGACGGTCCGTCCATAGCTATTGGCGTCGACGTATTCCACACCTGGCGTTGCGCGCGCCGCGAAGAATTGCAGTAGTGTATCCCACGCGAGCGGTGCGCGATATCCGAGTGTCAGCGAAATCGTTTCGTTGTCGCCGTTGCTCTTTCCTGCGGCACGGCGTCGCATGGCACTTGGTGCCAGTCGATACCGCTCCTGAAAGAGCGCATCGAACCTGCGCACACTTTGAAAGCCGCTGGCAAACGCAACCTGCGCCATTGGGAGTGCGGTGTCGGTCAGCAACCGCTTCGCGAGCAACAGCCGATGCGTTTGCGCCAGATCAATTGGAGAGACGCCGGTCTGCTGTTCAATCACTCGGCGCAGCTGTCGACCGGTGATGGAAAATTCCGCGGCGAGTTCGTCAACACTCCGACCGTTCAACGCGCCTTCGGCAATACGTGCCGTTGCGGCGTTGGCAACACGCGCCGTTGCGTCAACACTCGCCTGCCCGGGCGCGAGTTCCGGTCGGCAGCGCAAACACGGTCGAAACCCTCTGCGTTCGGCCGCGGCGGCGTTGGCAAAAAACCGGCATCGGTCGCGCCGAGGTGGGCGTGCGGGGCACACGGGCCGACAGTAGATGCCGGTTGAGGCGACACCAACGAAGAAGACGCCGTCAAAGCGGGGATCGCGCGCATTGAGCGCCCGAATGCAGGTATCGCGATTGAGATTCACAATCGGAGCTTAGCACCGCTGTCCAGAGGGGGCTGGCCGTTTTCGGACATGGATGGCAGGTGGCAACTATGAAACGTTACCTGATCACGACGTTCGCAGTGTTTTGGTGCGGAACGAATTCTCATTCCGCTCTGACCCCGGTATCAAAACCTTGCGGTGCGCCGCAACGAATTGGCACTCGGCTCTGACCCCGGTACCGTTTCCTTGCTCTGACCCCGGTATCACGCAACGAATTGGTACTCTGCTCTGACCCCGGTACCGTTTCCTTGCTCTGACCCCGGTACCGTTTTTGCCCGACCTCACGCAAACCCCCGCGCCGCGCTCGCTACATCCGGCGCCATCAACGGATACTTGAGATCGAGCGACTCGAGCGTCTCGACCATCATGCGCGTCACGAGATAGTTGCGCACCGCCTTGCTGTCCGACGGCACGATGTACCACGGTGCGTGTTTCGTACTGCATTTCGTGAGCGCATCGCGATACGCGTCGGTGTAGTCATCCCACAACGCGCGGTCTTCGAGATCGCCCAACCGAAACTTCCAGTTTTTCTCGGGGTCGGCGAGGCGCTCGGTTAACCGCTCTTTCTGTTCTTCGCGCGAGACGTGCAGAAAACACTTGCGCACCACCACATCATTGTCGCTCAATAATTGTTCGAAATGATTGATCTGCTCGTACCGTTTTTCCCACACACTTTTTGATGCGAGTTTTCTCACACGCACCACCAACACATCCTCGTAGTGCGAGCGGTTGAACACCCCAATTACTCCGCGCGGCGGAATTACCTGATGCACGCGCCACAAAAAATCATGCTTCAGTTCAAGCGGTGTTGGCGGACCGAACGACTCTGACCGTACACCAATCGGATTGAACGCCCCATACACCGTCTTAATGGTGCCGTCTTTTCCCGCGGCGTCTCGCCCTTGTAACACCAGCAACAGTGCGCGTCGTCCATCCGCGTGAAACGCATCCTGCAATTCCGTCAGACGGGCAAGCAACGCCTCGGTGTGTTCCTTCAATTCGCCCTTCGGAGGCGTGTTTTCCAGCCGCGCGCCCTTGTCACTCAACGAAAGTTTCGCGTTGTGTTTCACTGGCTCGAGTGTCAAACCGTCAATGAGATGCGCCTTGATATCTGCCATCACTTCACCGTGTCTTCGAAGGGTTCCATATGAATCAACACACCAAGCGCCGACGGAACTTCAGTACGAATCGATGTTTTGACACACCCGGAAAGAGTGTGCGCATCATGCAACGACAACAGGGGATCGGCCTGCACGTGAATATCCACGTACATCCCCATTCCGGAACGGCGCATCTTGAGTTTTTCGATCGCCAGTACGCCCGGCGTGTTGAGGGCGGCCCGGCTGACCTGTTCCAGTAACCCCGGCGACGGCGCGCGGTCCATCAAATCACGTAGCGCGTTTCGGAGCATCCATAATCCGTTCACACCAATGACGAGCGCTGCAACTTCGGCCGCCCAATCGTCAGCTTGCTCCCACCCCGGACCTCCGATCAGGCCGATCGAAATTCCGATAAATGCGGCCGCCGACGTAATCACGTCCGAGCGATGATGCCACGCATCCGCTTCCACGGCAGCGCTTCCCGTTTCGCGACCCGTCGCCAAAACGCGTCGGAACAACACCCACTTCACCACAATGACCGCCACGAGCACCACGAGTGTGTAGGGCTTTGGCAAATAGTGGGGGGTGCGAATTTCCGCGGCAGCCGTGAAGGCAATTCCAATGGCCGCCCCCAGCATCATCACGGACACTGCGGCGGCCGCCAGAGACTCGGCCCGCCCATAGCCGAATGGATATCGATCGTCCGGGTCGCGCGCGGCTATGCGGAGACCACTCCATACCGTGAGCGATCCTACCATATCCACCGAACTTTCGACGGCGTCGGCCACCAGCGCGTAAGCGTTCCCCAGGATGCCCGCGACGAGTTTGACCACCGTCAGTACCGCATTCACTGCGAAACCAATGCGGGCCATGCGAATGGCGCGGGCTGAATCGGGGCTGGGTATACGGCGCGACGATCCGGACGTGCGGGTGGCCGTCTGCAGGGAGGGGGTGGGCCGGCGCCCGGCTTCAGTTACAGGAGGCGGATTCATCTGTGGGAACAATTGGCACCGTGCAGCGATATCCGGAAGCAGTTGATTTGTGATCCAGCGGTGTTTCGTAACGCTGGCCTAAGCGTCCTAAAAGAATCAAGCGATGGTTGGCACTCAGGGTGCTCCCGGGCCGGTACCGTGACGGGAATCACCTAACGACCTGACAGGCCGAGACAACATTCGTGACCCGGTGACTGTTGCGGTAGAGTGAAAGAGCGCTAACTTTGGCCCAGTTGTTTTTTGCTGGTGAAGGTCCGGGCGATCCGGTTCGGCAGGTGGTCGGGTGTTGAGACGTCCAAGGGCAGCCATGCCCAGATGTAGTCAGCAAACGCCACGCGGCTCACGCCGCCAGAAATGTCATACCCTCGGAGGCATATGCGTAACCTCAACAAGTTTGCACTCGGCGCTGTCCTGGCGCTGTCCATCCCGGCGTCCCTCTCAGCGCAACGTAAAGGCGCGCTTGAAATTGGCGGCTTCGGCCGCTTTACAAAGTTTGCGGACACCCTGCAGATCGACAACGGCATGGGTGCCGGTGGTCGCGCCGGCGTGTTTATCGCACGCAACCTCTCGGTCGAGATGGATGTCAGCTATGCAGAAGCTGATGTGCTCAAGCGTCCGCTGCTGGTCGATCGCGGACAAATTCTCGACAAAGTGTCGCACACGCTGTGGTCATACCGCTTGCTGTACAATGCGCCCATCTCCGAGCGAGTGAAATTGTTGCTTGGCGGCGGTTACGGCTACGACGCGTTTGGTCGCGAGCGTAACGTTGCTCCTCGCGGCGGTGGCCCGCAGGGTTTGGTTGGGTTGCGCTTCGTGCTCAATGACAAGTTGTCGTTGCGTGTTGAAGGCACGGGTCAATACACCGTACCGGGCGACGACAAAACGTTGCCAACGCCGCGCGACCCACATTTGGACCTCGGCCTTCAGGCGGGATTGAGCTTGTCGTTCTTCACACGCGATCCGAAGCCGCGTATCCAGTACGACACAACGATTGTGCGTCCGCCGGCAGTTCATGACACCGTATTCACCACGCGTATCGACACCGTGCCGCCAGTTCGTCAGGCAACCGCAACGGTTGTCGCAGGCAAGCCGATTGTCATCGGTGCCATCAACTTCGCGTTCAACAAGTCCGACATCACGCCGGAAGCGAAGAAGATCCTCGATCTCATCGCCGCTTCACTCAACGAACAGGTTAACTCCTCACGTACCATCGACGTTACGGGTAACACCGACGCGATTGGCAGCGAGAAGTACAACCTGAAGCTTGGTCAGGACCGCGCCGATCAGGCCAAGGCATACCTCGTATCGAAGGGTGTCGCCGACTCACGCGTCAACGCCCGCACAGCAGGTGAAGGCGATCCGCTGGCTCCGAACTCGTCCGACAACGGACGCGCAACGAACCGCCGCGTGCTGGTGATGTTGTCGAACTAAAGCACTAACGCCGCGAGTTTTCTCGCGGAACAGAAAGCCGCGCCAGTCCTTCGGGATTGGCGCGGCTTTTTTGTGCGTCAACATTGGCGGCTACTTATTCTTCTGAGATGACTGCTCCACCAGACGCGAACGGCTCGAACGCTGCAACGCCAATCGCGGCAGCGCCGACTAACGCAGCGCCGACTGACTCTACGCCAACTGACCCCGCACCAAATCCGTCAGCGCCCGTTGTGTCCGTGTCGAAGGGAGGTCCGGCAACGGCATCGCCCACAACCGCACAGCGCGTTACTCTCACCCATCGCATCGAATACGTTGCGACGCGAACGCTCGTGTTTCTGCTTGGGCTGTTGGGTTGGCGTTTGGCGGGTCGCATTGGCGGGAAATTGGCGCGACTCGCGTATTGGCCATTGGGCATTCGGCGCGGCGTGGTTGAGCGACAAATCGCAGCGGCATTTCCGGAATTCACGCCCGAACGTGTTCGCGAGGTGGCTCGGCGGTCATACGACAGTCTGGGTCGTACATCAATCGAGACGGCGCTGTTGCCAACGTTCTCGCGCGAAACACTGATATCGATGTTTGAGCGCGTGGAGGGTTGGGAACTGATTGAAGCGGCGTGGGCGAAAGGCGAAGGCCTCATCGTTGTCACGGGACATATTGGCAACTGGGAAATAGCCGGTTCCTATGCTGCGGCGCAGGGACCGTTCAGTGCGATATCGCGTCGCATGGCGAATCCGGTGTTTGATGCGTATCTCACGCGCACGCGGGCGAAGGGCGGAATGAACATGGTGTGGGACGGCGACGCGGTGCGCATGACGCCTCGGCTGCTTCGTCAAAATCATCTCATCGCATTTCTGGCCGATCAGGATGGATTGGGGCTGGCGAGTACCTTCGTGCCGTTTTTCGGGCGCCCGGCGAAGACTCCGCGCGGTCCGGCGGTCTTTGCGCTTCGTCTCGGTACGCCGATGTTGTTTGGCGCGTCGGTACGCCTTCCCAGTGGACGTTATCTGCTGAGTTTCGAAGCGATCGAAGCGCCGCGTACTGGTGATCGCGAAAGCGATACGGATGCACTTGTGCTGGCCTTCACGCAAAAGTTGGAAGCGAAAATTCGATTGTATCCCGAACAATATTTCTGGCAACACCGTCGCTGGCGCCGTCAGCCGCCTGATACGCCTGCACATTTGCGCGAACCTTGATGCAACGTCGCCTCGTACACGCACTGTGATGGCGCGCGCGCGCAAGAAATACACGGGCTGGAGAAAGTGGGCACGTCGAGCCGTCTTTGCAATACTCGTATTCTTGCTGTTGCCCGTGCCAATGGTGCTCGTGCTCGCGGTGGTGCAGCCGCCAACCACGATGGTGATACTCGATCGCGCGCTCGAGCACATCGGCAACCGGAAACGACCGATTTTTCCAAAACGCACCGTGGTCTCGCGCGATGAAATTTCTCCGTATTTGCGGCGCGCC
>JBDUBA010000114.1:0-3016 GCA_040004335.1 Gemmatimonas sp. | reverse complement strand
AAAACGAGACGCGCTGTCCCCCATCCGAAACTGCGTGGCGATATCACGGCGCGAGTTTCTCCAGAGTTCGGGAGCAGCAGCCGCTGCACTTGGTCTGGTGGCCGGCAACAGTACTTTGCTGGCAGCGTCTCCATCGTCTCATCTGTCGTCCCTCGCTCCGTTCACACCTGCCGATCCGGCGGCACGTGAACTGGCGATGTTAGCCATCGACGCCGCAAAAACCGCGGGCGCGAGTTACGCCGACGCCAGAATCAGCCGCAATAACATCCGCAACATCAACACTCGCGAAACGCGGGTGTTGGGACTGGGCGACAATGAAACATTCGGCATTGGTATTCGCGTGCTCGTGGGTGGATCGTGGGGATTTGCTGCCACCAGCGACCTCACGCGCGACGAAGTAGCGCGCACGGCAAAGGTGGCCGTTGCTCAGGCCAAAGCCAATCGCGTAGCCCAACGGCGGCCCGTGACACTGGCGCCCGTCACACCAACTCCCAACGGAACGTGGCGCTCCAATGCGCGCATCGATCCGTTTGACGTGCCAATCGAAGAGCAGGTCGCACTGCTCATTCAGGCCAACGAAGCCGCGTTGAAAGTGCTCAAGCCGGGCGGGCAGGGTGCTGGATTCGTGAATTCGAGCATGTTCTTTCTGCGCGAAGAAAAGTCATTGGCCACCAGTGACGGCACGTGGGTGGTGCAAACCGTGTACCGCGCGCAACCCAGCATGACGTGTCAGGCGGTCGACATCAAGACCGGTGATTTCCAGTCACGTCAAAGCACGGACATTCAGCCAATGGGGCGTGGCTACGAACATGTGCTCGACGGAAAACTTGTCGAGAACGCGCCACTGTGGGCCGAGCAGGCAAAAGAAAAGCTGAAGGCGAAGGCGGTTGAAGTTGGGCGTTACGATCTCGTGTTGCACCCCACGCACCTGTGGCTCACGATTCACGAATCGGTCGCGCATCCAACTGAATTGGATCGTGCGCTCGGCTTCGAAGCCAATTACGCCGGCACCAGTTTTGTCGCACCGCCGGAAAAAGTACTGGGCAAACTTCGGTACGGTCCAGACATCATGAACATCCAGGCCGACCGCGAACAGGATGGTTCGCTGGGCGCCATCGGATGGGATGATGAAGGCGTGAAGCCAGACACGTTCATGATCATCAAGAACGGCGTCGTCAACGACTATCAGACCACGCGCGAGCAGGCCCCGTATCTCGACTGGTGGTACAAGCAGAGCGGCCAGACCATGCGCTCGCACGGCAACTCGTACGCGCAGTCATTCGCCGACGTGCAGTTCCAGCGCATGCCCAATGTGTCGCTGCTGCCCGGCGCCACCGAGCGCAGCTACGAAGACATTATCGCGGCTACCGATCGTGGCATCGCGATTGTCGGTGACGGCTCGTTCTCCATCGATCAGCAGCGGTACAACGCGCAGTTTGGCGGGCAGCTGTTCTATGAGATCAAGGGCGGAAAAATTGTCGGCATGCTCAAGGACGTCGCGTATCAGATGCGCACGCCGGAGTTCTGGGGCGGCATGGACATGATCGGCGGCAAGAAGAGTTACCTGCTGGGCGGTGCGTTTGGTGATGGCAAAGGCCAGCCAGCGCAAAGCAACGCGGTCAGTCACGGATGCCCGCCAACGCGCCATCGCAACATCAACGTCATCAACACGGGACGGCAGGCATGACGCCGCGCTCGCTGTTTTTGTCGGCCCTTGAAGCGCCAAAGTACATGTCGAAAGACGAGGCGCAGGCGCTCACGAAAAAAGTGCTTGCGTATGTGTCCGCCGGTAATGCGGCGCGCGTAAGCGTGGGATCTGGCAACCTGGCCAACTCACGATTTGCGGTTAATCAGATTTCTACGGCAGGCGACAGCTATCAAACGCAGGTCACGGTGCGCGCGACCGTTGGCAAACGCAGCGCAACGGCCAGTGGGAATCGTCTCGACGATGAATCGCTCAAGGCGCTTGTAAAGAAAGCGGAAGCGTTGGCCAAGTTGTCACCGGAAGATCCGGAAGCAATGCCGGAACTCGGTCCGCAATCATTTCGCGAATCGCCAGGATGGTCCGATCCAACGGCCGCGCTCGATCCGCAAGGACGTGCGACAGCAATTCAAAAGATCACCAGTCAGGCAGAAAAGAACGGTCTCGTTTCAACCGGATATCTTGAAATCACGGCCGGTGCCAACGCGGTCGCATCATCCAACGGAATGTTTGCGTGGGGGCGAAGCACCGCGGCCGCGTTAACGACCACAGTGCGTACAACCGACGGAACGGGATCGGGATGGGCGGGTGCCAGCACGCACGATTGGACGCTGATCGATCCCACGGCTTTGGGTGCGCGAGCGGTCGAGAAAGCAAAGGCCTCGATGAATCCGGTCGCGGTCGAGCCAGGACGGTACACCGTGATTCTCGAGCCCACGGCCGTCGGCAACATGGTGGGATTGATTCAGGGATCGTTGTCAGCACGCTCGGCCGATGAAGGGCGTTCATTCTTTTCGAAGCCAGGCGGCGGTACAAAGATTGGGCTCAAAGTTGTCGACGAACGTGTGACCCTTGTTTCCGACCCGTACGATCCCGAGAGCTACGGCAGCTCATTCACGGGCGAAGGTTTGCCCACCGAACGGTCCGTCTGGATTGAAAACGGCATCGTGAAGAATCTCGCGTACGATCGGTATTGGGCTCAGCAGAAGGGTGTCAAACCAACGTCAGCGCAGGGATCACTCAAGATGTCAGGCGGTACCGCAACGCTCGATGAGATGATCAAAAGCACCGATCGTGGTTTGTTGGTTACGCGGCTGTGGTACATCCGCGGCGTCGATCCGCGAACAATTCTATTTACCGGCCTCACGCGCGACGGCACGTTCCTGATTGAAAAAGGAAAAATCACGCGTGCGGTCAAGAATCTGCGGTGGAACGAATCACCCATTTTCATGTTGAACAACGTTGAGATGATGGGCAAGCCAGAACGCGTCAGCGCCAGTGAATCAGGCAGCGCCGGTCAGGCACTCGTTGTTC
>JBDUBA010000094.1:0-10148 GCA_040004335.1 Gemmatimonas sp. | reverse complement strand
TGGCCTCAGCCTTGGGAAACGACAACGACGCAGGAGCCTGCGCCACATGGGGATGTTCTGCATTTGCGTACACGCGGAGCTTGCGGCGGAGCACCTGGCGACCGAGCGCCGTCTTTGGCAACATGCCGTAGACCGCCTTCTCGATAATGCGCTCTGGGTGCGCGGCCATCACGGTTGCATAGGGCACGTGTTTTTCGTGGCCCATGTAACCGGAGTACTGGAAGTACGTCTTTTGCTCGGCCTTGCGACCCGTGACTTTAACTTTGTTCGCGTTGATCACGATGACAAAGTCGCCGGTGTCCATGTGCGGCGTGTACATGGCCTTGTGTTTGCCGCGAATGATGCGTGCGATTTCCGTTGCGAGGCGGCCAAGCACCATGCCTTCTGCATCGACGATGAACCACTGGCGGTCGATGTCCTTCGGGGTCGCGCTATAGGTCTTCATACGAGCTTATGGCTTGCGTCTTTGAGGGCCCGGAAATTCCAGATTGGACAATCCGGGCCGGAAACAACTGTGCCTCGCCCATCGAAGGCCTTTCGGCAATTCGGCTGGGGTCGAGGGGAGTTGGGACAGATCCGCAACGTAGCCAACGACTTAGCCTCTGTCAATCCGCGCGAGGAGAGCCTTGTCCATTCTTGCCCTATTTCTACGGCCGTGAACCAAGCCTATTGCGCCACCGGTAGCGGCCACGCACACTGCTCGATCGCTCGACCACCCCCCGACCGAGGAAACTAAGATGAGCATGATGTCGGAGTTCAAGGAGTTCGCCACGAAAGGCAGCGTTATGGACCTCGCGATCGGTGTCGTCGTCGGCGGCGCTTTCGGGAAAATTGTTGACAGTCTCGTGAACGACATCATCATGCCACCCATCGGCCTGCTCATTGGCGGCGTCGACTTCAAGAATTTGTTCGTCACCCTGAAAGGCGGACCATTCGCAAGTCTGGAAGCCGCGAAAGCTGCCGGTGCCCCGACGATCAACTACGGCCTCTTCATCAACCAGGTGCTGACCTTTCTCATTGTGGCGTGGGCGCTGTTCATGGTCGTCAAAGGCATGAATCGTTTGCGTCGGAATCAACCGCCGGCGGTGTGAGCGCTGGCCGCGTGCTCGCCTGCCGCGATTGCGCAGTCTGCCCGATCCAGGCCTTCGACTCACAGCCAACTTTGGAAAAAGAGAGGCCTCGCATTCGCGGGGCCCTTTTTATGGAGTCAACAGACGCAACAAACGTTCAATAGTGCGTCCGAATGGGGGGTTCAACAAATGCGCGCCGTTCACGCGTGACTGATGATACACGCCCTTCATTTTCGTGAACGTGTTGAAACCGTGCACACCATGATACGAGCCCATGCCGCTCGTACCAACCCCACCAAAGGGCAGCGCATCCTGCGCGAAGTGAAGCATCGTGTCATTCACCGTGACACCGCCTGCAATTGACTGCTCGAGCACGCTCCGTGTGCGTTTTACACTCCGGTCGAAGTAGTACATCGCCAACGGCCGCGGGCGCTCGGCGATGAAGCGCAGCGCGCCTTGCAGCGAGTCATAAGCAACAAGAGTGAGAATCGGACCGAATACTTCTTCCTGCATGACACGAATGTTCAGCGGAGCATCACTCACCAGCACCGGCGCAAACTTTCGCGCGTCGGGTTTGTCCGCACCAATGCGGTCAATTCGCGCGCCGTGTGCTTGTGCTTCGAGCACCCAATCGCGCAACCGATTGAAGTGATGATCATTCACAATGGATGTGTAGTCGTCGCTACCCATTCCCCTGGGATAATACTGCGCAACTGCCTTGATGGCGGCATCCCTGAACGCTGCAACCTCTGCGCGTGGCAACAACACATAATCCGGCGCGATACACGTCTGCCCCGCATTCAGACATTTGCCCAGCATCACTCGGCGTGCCGCGTGATCGATGGAATATCCCGGTGCAATGATCACCGGCGACTTTCCGCCAAGTTCCAGCGTGACCGGTGTAAGATTTGCGGCCGCAGCGGTCATCACGGAATGTCCAACTGCGGTCGAACCCGTGAACAGCAAGTGATCAAACGGTTTTGCGCACATCGCCTTTGCTTCTGCGGCGCCGCCTTGCACAAACGTCACAAGGTCGCGATTCAAACGCTCACCAAATAGCCGGTCGAGTAGTTCGCTGGTGCGCGGTGTGAACTCGGACAACTTGACCATCGCACGATTGCCCGCTGCGAGCGCCGCAATCAACGGACCGATGGAAAGATTGATTGGGTAGTTCCACGGCGCGACGATGCCCACGACTCCCAGCGGCTGCTTCACGATGTACGAACGTCCGGGTCGAAACCACGTGCCCGTACGTACGCGCTCGGTGCGCATCCAACGCGCAACATATTTCCGCGCATGCTGGCCGTTACTCAGCGTTGGAAATATTTCCATGAGCCGAGTTTCGGTTTGCGAACGATGACCGAAATCATTGCTGATGGCGTGAGCAATCTTGTCCGTGTGCTCGGACAGAATGTGACACACCACATCGATGTTGGCACGACGTTCGCGCGCAGACGGATTGGGATTCTGCTGAAACGCCTTGCGCTGCGAATCAAACGCCGCGTCAATCATGGCATCGCGATTACGCGACCGGTCCGAGCTCGATCAACACCGCACCTTTCTCGACGGCTGTTCCCTCGACCGCACGAATGGCCGTCACCACACCCGCCGACGACGAACGCAATTCGTTTTCCATTTTCATTGCTTCAACCACCACCAGCGCTTGCCCAGCGGCGACGGTGTCCCCAATGGCCACTGCAATTCGCACAACCAGTCCCGGCATCGGTGCTTTTAGTGGTGCAGGGCCACTGGCCGCCTCACTCTTCGCGGACAAGTCGCGTATGGCGCGCATCCGTTCGTCGAGCGTGAGCACTTCGTAGCGAAAGCCATCAACATCGATCACGTACGAGCCGCGACCGTTTCCTGGTTGGCGTCGTGACGCCACGCGATGCACGGACTCGCCAATGCGGACCAGCCGCACTGGAGTGCCTGGCACGGACTGCAAGTTTACGTTCAGACGTTCACCGTTGACGATCGCGGTGGCACCGTCCAACTCCACGTTGACGCGCTCGCCATTAATCTCGACGACGTATTTCATGCACCCTCCGGAATCAGTACACAAACCGTTTCAACGTGCGCGGTTTGTGGAAACATGTCGAAGCAGCGGAGCGACTGAATTTTCCACGACGGCAGGCGTTTCAAATCCCGCGCCAGCGTTGCCGGATCACAACTCACGTACACGATGGCGCGCAACCCTTCGCCGGCCTGCACTTCCAACGTACTGGCGACAAACGCATCCACCCCAACGCGCGGTGGATTGAGCACCACAACATCGGGCCTCGTAGGGTCATACATCGCGCGCTCGATCACTTCCTCGACCGGCGCCGCGAGTGCGGCCGACCCCACCGGTAATCCGGAGCGCAACAACAGAACGGCGGCGTGGTCCCACTCGATGGCCGACACCGAGATGCCGCGTGCAACCAGTGCGAGCGACAACTCACCTGTGCCCGCGTACGCATCAACCACGTGTTTGGGTGTGAACGTCATCACGGCATCGAACACTTCTTGCTGCAGTCGTTCGGCCATCGCAATGTTCACCTGCACGAAATTGACCGCCGTATTCTGATGCTCACTCTGGGGCGCTACGAGTTCCGACCGTTCGTTGGCCGATGAAATCCACCACAACGCACCCAGCATGTTCACCCGACCAGCAAACGTCTTCCACTCCTTCCAGCTGGTGCCGCCGGCAACCGTGATCGCAACCCGATCGGAATCCGGTACCAATCGAAACGTGACCCGCAACGACGGACCATCAGGCAACCACGCACTGGCCAAACGCACGGCGTGCCACGCGGAGATGATGGCGGGCGCCGTGATGCGACACTCTTGAAGCGCAAAAACCGAGTCCGCTTGCCCGAGTGGATGCAAGCCGCCAATCCACTGGCGAGTGGCGGAGTTTCGCACCAGGGTGAGTGTGAGTTTCTGGCGGTAGTCCCACGCTTTGGGGCTGCGTTCCACCTCGGGCAACACAACTTCGCGCTTACCGATACGAGCAAGTGTATCGCGAACGATGCGCGCCTTTGCATCAAGTTGCGCGTCTTCGGGCAGGTGTTGCAGCTGACATCCGCCGCACTGATCCGCGTCGTAGTGCATACACAGCGGCTGAACGCGAGTGGGGGATGGCGCCAGCATGCGTGTGATGTGCCCGCGCGCAAACCGTCCGTGCGACACAAGCGAGGCCTCAATCACGTCTCCCGGCGCAGTTCGCGGAATAAATGCGGCCATGCCGTCAACCCGACCCACGCCATCGCCGCCCGCCGCGATGGTTTCAATGGTCAGCGTTTCGATTCGAGATTGCGCACGTACGACCGGTGCGCGCGTGGATGGCCCGCGAACGCCTGGTATTCCCGATGAAGCGGCGTTTTTGGTACTCGCGTTTAGGTGATTTGCTGTGCCGCCCTTGTTGCCACTGCTTTTAGCGGTGACACCGTTCGTTGCACCGCGCTTGCCGCGCCGCCTGAAATCGGTCATCGACGGTCCACCTGTTACCGCAATCCCTCGCGAAGAGCCGCTCTGCGCCACGCGTTGTTGTGTGCACTGGAAGCGTTCGTGGATGCTGAGGCTACCGCCGCATTTTCCTCGGACGCGCGTGGGTTGGCGCGGTCGGCATCCGCAACCAGCGCGGCCGCAATTGCCGCGACCTTCAACGCATGGGGCGTTGGTGTTGCACCCGTGAGTTCGGGCAACGTCTGCTCGAGCCACTGAATGGAAATGTCACCCCGCTGAAACTCGGGGTGTTCCATCACGCGCAGATGAAAGCCGCGCGAAGTTTCGACGCCATCAATGGTGAGTTCGAGCAACGCGCGGTGCATACGCGCGATCGCCAATGCACGATTAGGCGCGTGCACAATGAGCTTGGCAAGCATGGGATCGTAGTGCAGCGTGACTTCACTTCCCTGCTCGATGCCACCATCCCAGCGAACCCCCGGACCCGTTGGCAGATGCAAATACTCGATCCGACCAGTGCTGGGTAAAAAGCCATTCGCGGGATCTTCGCTGGTAATACGGCATTCCATCGCCCAGCCGCGCGGCACGAACGTTTTCTGTTCAAACGGCAACTTCTCGCCCGACGCAATGCGAATTTGCCACTGCACCAGATCGATGCCCATGACAAGTTCGGTCACGGGATGTTCAACCTGAATACGCGTATTCATTTCGAGAAAGTAGTAACTGCCGTCCTTGTCCAGCAGAAATTCGCACGTGCCCGCGTTCACATATCCGGCGGCTTTCGCCGCCGCCACGGCCGTCGCACCCATCCGCGCGCGCAACTCGGGCGACACCGCAACACTGGGCGCTTCTTCGATCATCTTTTGATGACGGCGCTGCACCGAACATTCGCGTTCGCCCAAATGCACGCAGTTGCCGTGCGCGTCGGCGAGCACCTGAATTTCCACGTGCCGCGGACCTTCGATGTATTTCTCGACATATACTGCGTCATCACCAAACGCGTTCTTCGATTCACGTTTTGCCGAGTCGAGTGCGTCGGACATTTCGGATGCGTGGCGCACAATGCGCATGCCTTTTCCGCCTCCACCGGCCGCCGCTTTCAGCAAAATCGGATACCCGTATTTCTCCGCAATTTCTTTCGCTTCGTTGGCGTCACGCAACCCTTCGGTTGTGCCGGGAACAACGGGCACACCAGCCTTGATGGCGAGTTGACGCGCTGCCGTTTTTGAACCCATCGCTTCGATGGCTTCGGCTGGCGGTCCCACCCAGATCAACCCGGCATCGCGAACCGCGCGTGCGAACCACTCGCGTTCAGATAGAAATCCATAGCCCGGATGAATGGCATCGGCACCAACGCGTTTCGCAACGTCGATGATGTTCTGTCCAATCAAGTAACTGTCGCGTGAGGGCGGCGGTCCGATACGAACGGCTTCGTCGGCCTCGCGCACATGCGGCGCGTGTGCGTCGGCGTCGGAGTACACGGCGACCGTTTTAACGCCCAGCTCCTGACACGCACGAATTACCCGCAGCGCGATTTCGCCGCGATTGGCCACCAGCAACTTTCCAATCATCTCGTACGTCCTAGAGCGGAAGGTTGCCGTGTTTCTTCGGCGGATTCTTGTCGCGCTTGCCGCGTAACATCCCGAGCGCGTCAATCAATCGCGGACGGGTATCGCGCGGATCGATGACGTCGTCCACATACCCACGCGCCGCCGCAATGTACGGATTCGCAAATTTCTCCGTATACTCGGCCACGCGATCGTCGAGGGCCTGCTGCGGATTCGCACTGTCGGAAATTTCCTTCTTGTAGATAATTTCGACCGCGCCTTTCGGACCCATCACCGCAATTTCCGCCGACGGCCAGGCCACGTTGAAATCGCCGCGAATGTGTTTCGAACTCATGACGTCGTACGCGCCGCCGTACGCCTTGCGCGTGATCACGGTCAACTTTGGCACGGTGGCTTCGCAATACGCGTACAACAACTTGGCGCCGTGTTTGATGATGCCGCCATGTTCCTGCGCGGTGCCCGGAAGAAACCCTGGCACATCTTCAAAAGTGACGAGCGGAATGTTGAAACAATCGCAGAAGCGAACAAACCGCGCGGCCTTGAGTGACGCATTGATATCGAGTACGCCCGCCAACACGGCCGGTTGATTCGCGACAATGCCGACACTGTTGCCACCCAGATGCGCAAAACCCACAAGGATATTGCCGGCGTAGTCGGGCTGCACTTCGTAGAACGACCCATCGTCAATGATGCGGCGAATGACGTCGTGCATGTCGTACGGCTTGTTCGGATTGTCCGGGATGATGTCGATGAGTGCTTCGTCGCGGCGATCGTGCGGATCGACACTCGTACCACGCGGTGCTTCTTCGAGATTGTTGGACGGCACGTAGTGAAACAGCTCGCGAATATGCTGCAGGCACGCCAACTCACTCTCACACGCAAAATGTGCGACGCCGCTGGTACTGGCGTGCGTATCTGCGCCGCCCAGCTGCTCCATCGTGACATCTTCGTGCGTCACCGTCTTCACCACGTTCGGACCCGTCACGAACATGTAGCTCGTGCCTTTCACCATGTAGATGAAATCGGTGATGGCCGGTGAATACACCGCGCCGCCGGCACACGGACCGAGGATGGCGGAGATTTGCGGGACAACGCCGGAGGCCAGCGTATTCCGCAAAAAGATGTCGGCGTAACCGCCCAACGAAACCACGCCTTCCTGAATGCGCGCACCGCCGGAATCGTTCAACCCAATCACTGGTGCGCCGTTTCGTACGGCCAGGTCCATCATCTTGCAGATCTTGGCGGCGTGCGCTTCGGAGAGTGAGCCGCCGAACACGGTGAAGTCCTGCGAGAACACGTACACGATGCGGCCATCGATGCGGCCATATCCCGTAACGACGCCATCACCATAAATGGGGCTGTCGGTTTCTTCGCGGGACGTTACGAACCGGTCAAGTTCAACGAACGAGCCTTCGTCGAGGAGGACATCAAGCCGCTCGCGTGCGGAGAGTTTGCCTTTCGCATGTTGGGCGGCCAGACGGGCCGCTCCCCCGCCCTGTTCGGCCGCGTGTCGGGCCCGGGCTAGCTGATCGAGTTTTTCGCGCATGGACATAGGGCGGCAAGCTAGCGCTCGCCTCACCCCTAAACCAGTAAACGCCCTTGACTCCGGGTGGAATCAAGGGCGTTTTGCCGGAGCGACGATCGCTGGCATTACATCGCTTTGTAGACGATCGGCAGCACCACTTTGGACTTGACCTTGTTGCCGTTCAACTTGCCTGGCTCGAAGGTGAACCGCGTGATGGCCTTCTTCGCGGCTTCTCCAAGTGCGGTCTGGGTGGCCTCCACGATCTCCACGCTGCCGGCGACCACGTTTCCCTGCGCATCCACCACGAACTGTAGTTCAACCAGCCCACCCACTTTGCGGCGCTTGAGGTCTTCCGGATAGGAGTCCTGAATCAGTTTGGCAGCAATGGTATTCGAGGCAAGCTTTGGCGGAGCCGTTAACTCGGCCAGGTTATAGACCTTGTCGTCCTGCGCTTGGGCAGTACTGGCCAAGGGCCCGAAACCAAGTGCCAGTGCGAGGGCAGCAGTCGCCCAAGCCAATTTGGCTCGTTCGGTAGTCCGGGTAGCGAGAGGCGCGACAAAATGCTGAGGCATAAACACAAGGAGGGCTGAGGAGACGCGTTTACGAAGCAGTTAAAAAGCTTCAGCGCTAATATTCGGCATCTGGCGTGGCGAGCTTGAGCGAAGCGTCACGGGACGACCCGATCGTGTCACGGAGGAGGCATTTGGCAATGACTTTGGCCATATTTCACCCGCCTTTAGTGTTTCACCGCTGGCCCTCTGTGACTCAGCGCAGCATTATCCGTCCATTCTGCAATAGATCACGCCACTGCGCCTTGGTGACGCCGTCTCGCTTGCCTCCACTACCCCGCCCATATGTCTGAGTCCAACGTATTTGATATTCACAGCGACGACGGTGCCCGGCGCCTTCTGTATTTGTGTGCGTTTGTGTTGTTTTTAGTCCCGTACTTTCAGGGCTTCGCAAACATTTGGCCGTTCTTGCCGGGATCGCTGCAGTGGCGATATGGTGCAACGGGGCAGTTCTCGGGCATTCTGATGTTGCCGTTTATTGGCATGGTGCTCGGGCTGGCAATTGCTCGAACGTGTGGGCATAAGGGAATCGCTCGCGTAATCGGCGTAGTGTCGGCATTCACGACGCTTGTGCTGATCGTGGCGCTGGGCCTCTTCGTTATGGACGCATTGCAGGTCAAACAAGTGGTGAATTCTCGACAGATGGATGCGTTCAACAAGGTTACCGTTGTGGCGATGTGCACGATCGTGATGACTGTCGCGGTGTATGTGGCTCTCACTGTTGTTGCATTCCGTCCACCGCAAGGCGACATGAAGGTGAGCCCGCCAAAAACGAAGCTCAAGAGTCCAACCGGCGATGCCTCACCGGGGTTGTTGATTGGGCAGGATTACAGCAAGTAGGTTTTTGCTGGCGGCAACGGTTCGGTCGAGAGTGAAACGGGCGTCCTATTGAGGATGCCCGTTTTGTGTTTGGCGCATGAAGGTGTGCGAATGCGCCAGTCAAATTGCAGCGGATGCAACTCTTCGCAGAGCGTTTTTCAGGCTACCAGTTCAATCTCCCCCGCCCGCGGCCCCGAGGGCAATCACTGCACCAGTCGCCAGCAGCGCTGCTATCCCCCACGCTGAAAATCCTCCAACCTTCACACCAGTGTACAGCAGCGGTTTCGGTTTACCGTTGCCACGCAACATTTCGTATCGAGCCGTCACTCCGAAATAGGTGTTGTAACTCAGCGCAATGTCGGCGGAAAATCCCGGCGGCGCTTCATTCCTGATCGCGAGGTCGTCGGTTCCGGCAACAACTCCCGCGGCCGCATCAAACGCCCACAAGTCTGCGGTGAGCCAACGACGATACCGTGCTTTCACGCCGAACAACGGCCCTTGCGATCCCGGAATCGCCGTCAGTTCGCCACCGATGGCGTTTCGCCCCCCAATATTTCTCATCACGCCCAACGCGCCATTGATTGCAATGTTGGTCGGTTTCCATTCGATGCTGTAGCGTTCTCCGGTATAAACCGAGACGCGAGTGAAGTTGACCGGCTTCCCAATGACATTGAAATCGACTCCAAGTTCCGTCATCGCAAACCACTTACAGTCGGACCGAAGTCTGGCGCGAAAGCAAAATGTTTCGGCCGATCGCGCACTGTCCTGTGCTGCGACATTTGCGCCTGCAGCAAACAGCACGGACATTGCCGCGGCAACCGTCATGAGCGTGCGCGAACGGTGGGACATTTGATTTCCGGGGAAGGGATGCGTGCCACAGTATGTTGACGGCCCACCCCAAACGCGAGAAAGCCCCCGAAACCGGTCGGTTCGGGGGCTTTCTGATTAACGCGAAGTGCGCTTACAACCCGAGTTCGTCTTCGGAGCTGTGCACCTTGCTTGGCGTATCCGGCTTGGGCGGCTGATCTTCCGGCACGTCCACAACCGACATCACGATGCGGCGGTGAATTGGATCCACCTCGAGCACGCGTGTGTTGAGCTTCATGGTTTCCCAGGCGAAGTCCGCGGGGTTCGTAACCGTTCCCTCTGG
>JBDUBA010000414.1:0-10149 GCA_040004335.1 Gemmatimonas sp. | reverse complement strand
CCTTCGTCCGTGTCGGACACAGCAAATTCGTCAACATTGAGTGAAGTGAGGTGACGCGCGAGTTCGGGTGCGTCAACACCATACGCGCCCGCTTTGACCACGGCCATCACGCGCGCGCCCGGACACTGGTGCCGAACGGCAACCAGGTTGTGTTCAATCGCTCCAATGTCAACGCGTAAACGCGCTGGGGCCATCGCATTTAGCAGCTCCTTCGATACCCCTTCAATCAGTTGGCTGCGACCGGCAAACACCGCAACCACATCGCCGCTGGTAACCAGACTGGCAACGGTGCGACCTAATTCCGTCGCCGTATCAAATACCCGGACTGGATTGCGAAAAGTTTCGCTGCGCAACGCCTTGACCGCCGCGCCGGCAGTCATCAGGATGGAGCTATTGGGGTGCGCGTCAATTTCGTGAAGCGTTGACAGCGTGTCGCGCGACAACCCGTGTACGGCGTCGCTTAAAACAAAATAGATGTGTGCCGCGTTCGCACCTGCAGCAAAGGCATCTGCAATGGCAATGCGCCACGCGATCGCATCATCAACGGCCGCCGAGCGCAAAACGTGGGCTCCAATTGGTGAGCGCCATGTTTGCAAATCCAGCGACGTGGGCGCGTACGTTTGCGACGTAAGCAATTTGCCGAGCGCTGTGGCCGTTGCAATCGCAAGTGCGACATCAGCCGCCAACCATGACGATGAGGTTGCGACTTCAAGTTGGCGAACCACGTTATTGGGCGAACGAAACGTGATCGTTGTACGTCCGGTTCCGACTTGCGATACGCCAAGGATGGGCCAGCCCTTTGAAAACGGCGACAATAAAGTTCGATTGACTGGCAGGTTCGCTGCGATATCAACCTCGTTACTGGCACAAATCACCAAACCATTGGGGCGCTGATATTTCGTGAGCGACATGAGATCGCCGAGGTACGCTTCCATTGATCCAAACGCATTCTGAAACCGATTTCCAATCATCGTAATGACCACGGTTGTCGGTTGCAGCATGTCCGCGAGTTTCTCAAACTCATGCGGTTCCGTCGCCGCCACTTCAATCACTGCACGCGCTGCATCCATCGGGCAGCCCAGTATTGATAGTGCGACGCCAATCTGACTGTTGTAACTGCCCGGGCTGCCATAACAGAATTCCGACTCGCTCAAGAAGGAGATGAGCGCTTCTTTTGTCGTGGTTTTGCCCAGCGAGCCCGCAACGGCAATCACATCGCATGAGAGTTGCTGGCGATACCAGGCGGCCACGCGTTGCATCGCTGCCAGTGGATCGGGCACACCCAACACTGGTCCGGACAACTGGAACGCTGCGGAGTTTTCCTTGACAACTGCGCAGTGCGCGCCTTGCGCCAGTGCACCTTGCACCCAATCGTGTCCGTCGCGTTTCCCCTGCAGCGCGAAAAATATCGAACCGCTTTCGGCGAGTGCAGAATGGATTGTGACACGTCCCGGTCCAAGCGACACGACTGATTCGGGATCGGCGTTGCCTCCCAGCACTCCGCCAACAATGTTCGCCAGCTGGCCCAGCGAAAGTGTGGCAAGCGATGGGCCGTGGTTGATTTGCATTCACAAAGAATTGACGAAGAAACGCCTCGGAGCAATGGCCGAGAACGAACGCGCCGTTTGATGACCTGCCCCAATGGCGTCCGGGCACGATTAGACGCATTTTCACGGACACGCGTTGTGTCCGACCGTTCTCACCGCTTGAGCGAACCTACATGCGACTTTCTTCTCCCTACGGCGTGGCCATTGTGATGGCCGTTGCTGCATTCGCCACGACCGTGCCGATAGCGGCCCAACTGCCAACGCCCAAGCCGCCCGACACCGTTTTTCTCGAAGAGCTGACCTGGGATGAACTCGCAATGCTGATGAAAGGTGGCAAAACGACCGCCATCATCGGTACCGCCGGTACGGAGCAGAAGGGGCCGCACATGGCCATTGGTGAGCACAAATATGCCATGACGTATTGTGCAGACAAGATTGCGCGCGCGTTGGGGAACGCGATTGTCGCGCCCATCATAACGTACGTGCCTGAGGGAAGTTGGGAGCGTCCAACGGGGCACATGTCGAAAGCTGGTTCCATCACGTTGCCCGAAGATCGTTTTGAGACGTTGCTTGAACTCAATGCGCGTTCACTGCGCGGCAGCGGATTCAAAGACATCATTCTCATTGGTGATTCAGGCGGCAATCAGCAGGGAATGGGGGCGGTTGCGACGAAGCTGAATACGGAATGGAAAGGAACGGGCGTTCGCGTGCATTTTATTGGCGATTACTACGCGAAGGCGCACGCGCAACAGATAAACTGGATTGCTGATACAGCCAAAATTATGCCACGTGATTCCATTGGTTCGCATGCAAACATCATGGATACGTCCGAACTGTTGTTCATCCATTCAGAGCTTGTCAAAACCGATCGCTACCCCATCGCAAACTCGGCGAATGGCGTGACGGGGAATCCCAGCAAATCGACCAAGGAGATTGGCAAGCGGTTGCTGGATGTGAAAATCAAACTTGCGCTTGAGCAGATCAAAACAAGCATGGCTGCGGCTCCCGCGCCGATGGAGAACAACTGATGAACGCTTCACGTGTCTTCTCCGCCGTTGTCGCATTGACGGTTACATCAACGTCCGCGCTGCATGCGCAACGACCCAACTTGCTGGCCGCGCCGTATACGGAAACCATGACGTGGACCGATATTCGCGCGGCCATTGATGGCGGCAAGAAAATCATCATCATTCCTACGGGCGGTGTCGAGCAGAACGGTCCGCACATGACGTTGGGCAAACACAACGACATCGTGACGTTTGCCGCGGGAGTGTTGGCCCAGCAGTTGAATGGGCTGGTTGCACCGACGGTGAAGTGGGTGCCCGAGGGCAACAATCCCGATGTTGTGCAACGTATGCCGGGTACGATTACGCAGCCGGAAGTTGCGTATGAAAGTTTGTTGGACGCCGCGGTCCGCAGTGAAAAGGTGCACGGATTCACCACCATCATTCTCATTGGCGACAGCGGTGGAAATCAACGGGGTTTGACGGCGGTCGCCGATACGCTCAACAAGGAGTGGGCGGGCAGCGGCGTGAAGGTGATGGCGCTAACCGACTACTACGCAAAGGGACACGCGGATATTTACGCCTGGTTGGAAAAAGATTTTGGATGGAACCGGCAAGTTGTTGGTAGCCACGCGGGCATTATGGACACGTCGCAGCTGCTGTACTGCAATCCGAGCGCAGTGCGCACAGCGAACATTCTGCCCAGCGGTGGCGGTCAGGGTTCGGGCGTGAATGGTGATCCAACCAAGGCCACGGCCGAACTGGGCAAACGTATGATCGACTCGAAAGTTGGTGCTGCGGTTGCGCAGTACAACACGTTGAAGGGCGCGCCGTAGAGATTTTCAATGTTGTGGTGTCCGCCGATGAATTTGTGGCGGACACCACGTCGGTTTTGGGTAAATTGTAAAGTGTTTTCTACGATGACCGCTTCTTGACAACAATGCGGCGCTCACTGCGCGCACGAATCGTAGTTCCTTTGCGCATTTCCATGCTCACGAGATACGTGCCGCTCTGGAGTGCCGAAAAATCTACAGAAAGGGCTCGGCCCACAACTGGTTTGGACGCCGTAACAATCACTGCTGCGTGACGAGGATCGGGTTCGCTCCACTTGATGCTCACGCTATCGCGATTGCCACCAACTCCGACAGTGCCGAGCAGACGTTGCGCCGCGTTAAGATCGTCATCACGCTTGAACTTGAGTTCTAAATCAACTGTGTCACCCACCGCAAAACCGTAGCTCTCCCAATACAGTGCAATCGGTTCGTCACTGTAGAACGTCAAATCACCCGCCATGTATCGTTGCACATTCGCTTGATCGACCGGCACAGTCATGGTGCGATTGGGCAAACGCAGGAATAGTGGTTGCGAGAGCGCAACTTCCCCTGCTTTCATTTCACGCAGCGTTGCCGGCGGCCGCACGGCATAACGGCGACGAAGTGCCGATTGTCCCTCGGTTGTCGGCAGAATTTCCGCACTCATGATCAACGGCGCCGAACGGAGATCGGCCGCCAGTCGTAGCGTGAATCCCGAAGCAATGGGCGACTGCGCCAGCTTGCGCGTTGTGCCGGGTCCGTCGCCGCCCGTCAACACCGCGTTCAAAGGTTTCGTTGTCGTGGGCTGAGCACGCAGCGGATCATCGATGGCCAGTTGATACGTGATCGATGTATCGCGCCGCCACATGACATCCTGGCCAGCCACCATCGTTGACAGGTGCGTCGGATAGTACATGTGTTCCAGCGGCCACCAATCGTCCATCGTGGTCGTGGGCGCGTACAAACGCCAGGCATCATCCGTCACGCTGAATGGGTCGAACAACGCCTTGCCCTTCGGAATGAGGGCGGTGCGATCGGCGCTGTATTCCTTGGCCGTGTACGGAGGCGCCGGGTACAGGTTCATGTCGATACCCCATTCCCGATACTTGTTGAGCTCCTCGTCGAACTGGCGGCCAGCCCAATACGTGTAACCTGGCCAACCATAGCGAACCACCAGTTCTCGCATGGCCTTGCCGCCAAAATCAGCTCCCCAGCGATAACGCTCGTCGCGGTCTGTAATGGCGCGCAGAGTAGCGTGCACTTTGCGCACTTCATGGGCGATGTATCGCTCATTGCCGGGCACGGCCCACAATGGATCGGCAAGCCACCACATGGTATCAAGAATATCGCGCTGTTCGGCGCATGTCTTCTTTACGATGTCATCCTTATCGTCGTGATCGAGCAACATCAACGTTTCCTGATTGCCACACAACGAATCTTTCACGTTGGCCGCAGGCGCCATGGCCTCGGCCTGTCGGAACATCTTCTCGGTCGCAAGCAGATCGTCCGAGTGCTGCATTGCAAAACCCTTCAGGGAAATACACCACGAATCGTTCGCGCGGCAATCACTCGCAGCGGCCGCAACTTGTTTGTCATCCCGTTGATCGAATGCGAAACGAACGCGTTGGCCCGCAATCCAGCCGTCGTCTGGATTTTGTTTCTGCGCAGAGTCCAGAATGATCAACAACTTTGCGCGTTGCGCGCGAATGCCCGCGCGCTCCTTGATTGGCAGCGCAAGATCGATGGCTTCACCTTCATCCAGCGGGATGTTCTCGTCCGGCGGCAACCACGACGGGCAGATGCCGCCCGTGTTTGGACGTGGAACGATTTGACGGGGCGTCGCCCATGAAATGCCATGCGTTTGCGTCGAGAGTGGACGCGGTGGTGGCGACTTCAGCAAACGCTTTCCCGATAGCGCCGCAGCTTTTCCAGCCTCAATCTCCTCGTCTTTTGGCGTGTTGACATAACACAGTATCTCCAGATATCGACGGAGATCGGTGGTCAGGTTCATCTGGTCGCGATCGCCGAGTGCGGGGACGCCCTTGCCAGGATCTTCAGCGGCCGATGCGCCGGTCCCGACGTAATAACCGCGAATGTCCTTGAGATTGATGTTCTTGTGCCGCTTGATCTCGGCGCTTTGCCACTTTCCGCGCCACTTATCCTGAAAGCTGTTGATCGCGCCGCGCAGTGTTTTGTGAACAGCAGCGGTGTCTGCCAAAACAGCAGTTGGCGCACTTCGCAAGTGCGACGGTTCGGTGGTAAATGCTGCGATCAGCAACGCTGTCGCGCACGCAAGTTGACTCAGCGAACTCGGCATCGGGTTCATCCTTGAGTTGTGGTGGGGAATAGCCGCCCGATTATGGGTGCGCGACCCTTTGAGCGCCAGAGGAAGGCCATGCTCGGCCACATCTTCACGCACTCCTAGCACCGAATGGGCCGAGTGGGAAGGCGAGGGGTATGATATTTCAGCGATCAAAACTGATCTGCGCTTTCCCCAAGCGGAGCGCAACGGTTGGGAAACGCGAGGCCACTTGCCTCTTTGTCTCGCGACTCTGACCCCTCTGTTCCGACTCTGACCCCTCGGTACGCCCCACCATGCCCAATAAAAGGAATTTGTTCATTCGCTTGTGCCTCGCGCTGACGGTAAACGCGACCGTATCTGCGTTGCCGGCTACGGCGCACGCCCAGCCAGCAATCCCCATTCGCGAGCTCGCCGCCCCCGATGCACGCACCGTCAACGGCTTCGGTTCGATTTTTGGAGTGCGTCAACTGGAAGGCGGCAAAGTGCTGGTCAACGATGCCGCGCGCCGTCAGCTGATTATCCTCGACGACAAATTTGCCACGCGCACCGTCAGTGTCGATTCCGTTTCGACCGGCGGGCAGAGTTATGGACCGCGCGCGTCGCCACTCATTCCGTATCTCGCCGACTCGTCGTTGTTTGTTGACGGACAATCGCTCACGCTGTTGGTAATCAATCCGAAGGGTGCAATCACACGCGTGATGTCCGCGCCAAAACCTGCCGACTTGTCGTCACTTGCAAGCAGCGCGTCGGGTGTTGATGCGAAAGGCAGTCTGGTGTATCGCGGGCGGTTCGTGATTGCGCCGAATACAGCGGCGCCTGCACCCGGCGGCGCGCCCGCAATTCAGGTGCCCGATTCGCAACCGGTAGTGCGCGCCGATTTCGACACGCGCAAAGTCGACACCCTTGGACGCGTCAAAGTGCAAAGCGGAAGTCGCGCCGTGGTGTCGCAGGATGCGAACGGAAAAATGATCGCCAAGACGACGATCAATCCACTGAACACGGTGGACGAATGGGGCGTGATGTCTGATGGCACGATCGCATTCGTGCGCGGGCACGACTACCACATCGATTTTATTGCGCCGGATGGAAAAGCCACTTCGAGCGCCAAGTTGCCGTTTGACTGGAAACGATTGACGGACGCAGACAAACAGGCGCTGGTGGATTCTGCGCGGAATGCAATCGACAAAGCCGTTGCGGACGCACGCGCGAAGGCACCAAATGAAGCAGAAGCACAACGCGCCGCGTCATTGGCCACGATGACAGCGTTGGCCGGCGCGATGGGGATGGGTGGTGGCGGTGGCGGTGGCGGCGGTGGTGGTGGTATGGGAAACGTGACGATTTCTGTTGGTGCTCGCAGTGCTGATGTTCCCATGGGTGGTGGTGGTCCGCCGGGAATGGGTGGGATGTTTGCAATGCCCACGATGGTGACGGAATTTGTGCCGCTCAAGGAAATCGCCGACTATTATCCAGCCATTCGTCCAGGTGCAGTGAAGGCCGATCTCGACGGAAATTTGTGGATCCTGCCAACAAGTTCTGCGCAATCGAAAGCGGGCGAACTCATTTACGATATCGTGAACAGCCGCGGCGAACTCACACAGCGCGTGCGGTTGCCGCTTGGTCGTTCCATTGCCGGATTTGGTCACAACGGAGTGCTGTACCTGATGGAGCGCGACGCGAATGGCGCATGGTTTCTGGAGCGCAGCAAGATTCTGAACTTTACGCGCGCGATGCACTAGGGTCAGGAAGCAATTCGCTCAAAGGTCCCGGCGCTCAATTTTGCTTGAGCGCCGGGACCTTTTGCCGCCCTTGATCGCACTACCTCCGCTGAATCCCATCTCCCAGCTTGAAGAACCCAGGCAACGACACCGGAACTACACCAGTGATCGGCGCACGACCCATCGCCGCGCGTGCGCCCGCATGTTCGAGCACATCCGCGACACCGTAGGTGGTGAGATAAGTGCCAACGTGCGGGAACTGTCGAATGAGGTAGGGATTGCCGAGTGACACAACAACTACGCGTTCGCGTTGTGCCAGCGCGTCAATCCAGTTCGCGATGAACTCGGGTACTGCGAATCGCCCCTCACCTTCAATACGTCGCACGTAGGTTGCCACCACAACACGACCCGCGCCCTTCGCCACGGTTGCAATGGAATCGAGCGTTGCGGGCGACGTTGTGGGTTCAATCTTGAACACGCGCGTCTGCGCTGCACCCGCCAACTGCCGAATGTCGGCCGCAAATATTTTCCCGGCGCGCAGTTCCGTTTCAGGCATGTATTGAACGAGCACCGTGCGCGTACGCGCGGTGTCGATCAACTTCGCGTTGTCGCGCAACAACGTCACCGAACGATTGGCAATATCGGTGGCAATCGCGCGATGCTCCGGCGAACCCACGATTTCACGCAAACTATCCAGCGCAACCATCGGATGAAACGCTACACCGGTTCTGGCCTTGAGAGCGAGCACCCTGCGAACGGCCGAGTCGATGCGCGCTCTCGAGATCGCGCCGCGTTCAACGGCCGCAACCAGTGCATCAACAGCCTTGGTGGGGTCAGTCGGTTTAAGCAACACATCCGCGCCCGCTTGTACCGCGAGCACAGAACTTTCTTCGGTGGTGTAACCTTTGCCAATGCCACCCATGGTCATTGCGTCAGTAATCGCGAGACCGGTGAACTTCAGTTGGCCGCGCAACAACCCGGTAATGATTTTCGGTGCGAGTGTGGCGGGGGTAGTGCTGTCCCCTTGAACCGCTGGAAGCGCGATGTGCGCCGTCATGACCATGCCTGCGCCTGCACCAACACTCGCTGCAAATGGAACAAGCTCCACCGAATCGAGACGCGCCAGGGACGCACTTACAATTGGCAGGTTGGCATGCGAATCAACATCAGTATCGCCATGCCCCGGGAAATGTTTGATCGTCGACATGACACCCGCAGCCTGCGTGCCCTTCACAAATGCGGCCGCCAATAGCGCAACACGTTTCGGATCTTCACCAAACGACCGTGTATTGATAACCGGATTGGCCGGGTTGTTGTTGACATCCACCACCGGCGCAAAATTCATGAGAATACCAACTGCCTTGGCTTCCTCGGCAATGGCGTGCCCAACATCGTACGCGTCGCTGATACGTCCGGTCGCGGCAATCGCCATTGCGTTTGGAAATACCGTTGCGCCACCGGCATCCATCAGATAATGCGTAAACACCCCGCCTTCCAACCGGCCAAGATTTGGTTCAAGGTCGGAGCCGAACATCAACGGCGTTTTGGAGGCACGTTGCATGGCGTTGATCTTCTCGGCCACTTCAATAGGCGAACCAAGCGACATCGTCACGCCGCCAACGTGATCGTTCTTGATCCACCGCAACACTTCGGCAAACGCTGAGTCGCGGTTGTTCGAGTAATCACCAAGCACCCAGACGTTCACCATCTGTCCAACACGTTCACGCAACGGCATCGCCGCCAGCGTCCGCTCAACCCAGTCAGCTTGCGTTTTTGTAAGCGGCGTACGCGGATCGAGATTGTTGGTCGCAACAACGCCGCCCGCGGGTTCGGTTTTGAGCGCGACTTCAAAAAACACGGGCCGGTGATCGGAGGCGCGCGTCTCAACCACGTGCGCCGATGAGCAAAGATTCCCGCCGGTCAGAAACAGATAATCGATTCGTTTGGCCGGCACGCTGTCGGGAAAAGACAAACCCGCTCCGCTTCCGCACTCCATCCAACTGTCGCGCAGGCCGGCCGCACGCAGTGAGAGCTGCACGGAACTCTCAGGCGTGGAATTGAAATCACCGCCCGCAATCACAAGTCCAACGGTGCGCCGTGTTTGCGCGATCAGGCTGATGATCGAGTCGGCTTCCTGTTTGCGCCAATGATCCTGTCCGGTCGCATCGAGGTGTGTATTGATAACCGCGAGTGTGCCACGCGGACTTTTGATGATGGCGCGCAGCGCGCCGCGTGGTTCCATCGATCCCCCTGCACGTTCTTGCGGCGGTTCAACGGGAAGATGAAACAACGTGTCGCTGAGAATTGGCCAGCGTGACAGAATTGCGACGCCGTATTTACCGCCATCGTAGTCCAATGCGCTGCCGAATGCGGCATGAAATCCGGTGAGGCGCGCCAGTTCTGCGGGCTGATCAACGTTGCCGGAACGTTTTGTGCCTTTGTCAACTTCCTGCAGCAAGACGATATCGGCATTCGTTGATCGCACCACCGCCGCGATTTGTTCGATACTGGCCACACCGTGCACGGTTTTTCCGGCGTGGATGTTGTACACAAGCACGCGTGCGTCCGTCCGACCACTCGATGACGTTGAGCGAGATGGCATACAACTCAACATGCTCAAGCCGAGGGCCGCTGCGAGGACGCTGTGTACGCGGGCAAATTGGAGATGGTTTGTCATGGCTATTTTTCCGAACCAGGTGGCAGCACTTTGGTGGTGAGCGCAACACGTGCAGCGATAGAGTCGAACTGTTGTTGTCGGGTGCGGGCCCA
>JBDUBA010000470.1:0-80233 GCA_040004335.1 Gemmatimonas sp. | reverse complement strand
GGTCAGAATGACGGCTCTGACCCCAGTACCAAAAAAACGCGCCGAGCAACGTTGCTCGGCGCGTTTTTGTTTTGAGGATCGTGACGCGTTAGCGCTTGGCGTTCGGAGCGCGTGCCGAACCGCGAATGGTGGGCGAGTGCGACATTCTCGCCGAACGACGTGCGGTTCCCTGCGGCAAGGAGCGAACAACTGTTCGCGATTGCAACGCCGCGCGACTGGGCGCAAGCGAGGCGGCACTGCCCCCTGAGTACAGGCGTGAAGCAACACGTGAAGCGCCGATGGCGGCTGGGCCTAGACCAGTCACAAGTGTCGAGTTGAACCCAACAGCGAACCCGCCACCCAGTCCCGCGGGATCACCGGTGACCGCCCACAGATATTCGGTTGTGCCGGTGGGCATCCCTTGCCAGGCACTGCCGTCATACCGCAGGATCGTGCCGGATGCGCCAGAGACGTACAAGTCAGTGGCCGTCGGTCCCCACACGGAGGTCAGCTCGGCGCTGATGCCAACGGAGAATGGCGACCAGGACGTGATGTAGCGAAGGCTTGCCGCCGCGCTTCCTTGCACACCCACCGTAAACACATTGTTGCTCGCGCTGCTCCACACACCGGCCAGAAGCGCACTCGAGCCTGTGCTCATCGGTGACCACGACGTGCCGTTGAACCGCAACATCGTGCCGGCGTCGCCGGCTGCGTACACATCGGACGCGCTCGATCCATACACCGCATACAATGGATTCGTTTGCGTGGAGACGATTGACCACGCCGTGCCGTTGTAACGCAGCACTTCGCCGTCGTAGGTCGTGGCGTACACGTTGGTTGGACCGCTGCCCCACATGCTCAGAATGTCCGAACTCGTGGGCGATGCCATCGAGGTCCAATTCGTGCCGTCGTAGCGCAGAATCATGCCCACATCGCCGCCCGCAAACGCGACAGAACTGCTACTGCCCCACACCGTGTTCAGGCGTGTAAGTGTCGGCGAATTCTGGCGCGACCACTGCGTGCCGTCGTAGCGATAGATAAATCCGAATTCACCAACGGCCCAGGAATTGTTCACGCCTGTTGACCACACGTCGATGAGGTCGGGTGCAATGTTCATGGTTTCCCATATCGAACCGGAATACCGGAGCATCAGGCCGCGTTCACCGCCCATCCACAATACGCCGTTTGCATCAACGGACATACTGAGGAATTGCACGCTGTACGGTGGATCATTGGGCATCGCATCCAGCATACCATTGACCAGCTGCAGCGAAACGCGATCACCACCAATAAAAATGCGCGCGCCACCACCAACGGTCGTGCCGGATACCGAATACAGATCGCTGCTCACAAAATTCGACGGGATGACTGACCATGCACCGCCGTTGAACCAGAGAACGGTGCCGACCTCACCAACCGCGTACACGTCGTTGTTGGCGTTGCCAAACACGTCACGCAAATTGACCGACGTTGGTGACGTGGATTTGGTCCAGGTACCGTTGTTGAAGCGAAGCAGTGTGCCATTCGTTCCAACGGCAAACCAACCGTTGTTGCCAGCGGCCCACACGGCGTTCAGAGTCTCCCCCAACGCTGGAGTTGTAGTGACCGCCCACGTTGTGCCCGTGAGCCGCACTGCAACACCGTTTCCGCCAACGGCGAACGCACTCGTTGCACTTTCCACCCACACGTCGCGGAGGTCGGCGTTCGTGTTCGATGACGCCGCCTGCCACGTTGTGCCATTCCATGTCAGGATTTTTCCACCGGTACCCACGGCCACAACATTGGTGCCGCTACTTCCGTGTACAGCAAGGAAGGTTGTGCCGAACGCTGAGCCCTGGACCGCACGGCTCCAGTTCGCGCCGTTGTAGCGGAAAATATCGCCGCGCGAGTTTACGGCGAACGCATTGTTTGCGGTTGCAACGTACGTCGACACGATGTTCTCGATCATCGGGCCGGACAGTTGCGTTGTCGTCCAGGAATTCGCGAGACGCGCGCCAACACTTACGGCAAGGGCTGCGCTCTTGGTGGGATCGGCCACCGACGTCGCGGTGACAACAGCGGCACCATTCGTCACGCCCGTCACGACACCATTGTTCACAGTAGCGACACTCGGCGCGCTGCTGGTCCAGTTCACGGCAGTCGAAACGCCGGGATCGGCCAGCACCGTTGCAACGATCGTTGCGGAGTTTCCAGCCGTGACCGTGAGCGCGGGCGCGGAGAGCGTAATCGTGAGCGGTCGTGACACAGCCGTGAGTGACACCGATGCGTTGCGCGACGGATCCTCCGCAGATGTTGCGGTAATGCTGACCGTGCCGGCGGAGACCGTAGTGACAACACCACTGCCGTTCACCGTGGCGATCGCGGTGTTACTGCTGGACCAGATGACCGCCTGCGATGCGCCAGCGTCTGCCGTCACGACGGCCACGAGTGCCAGCGTCTGCCCGAGGAATAGAGAGCTGTTTGCCGGTGGAGTGATTGCGACCAGACGCACAATTGGGGCAACGGTGATTGTCGCCACGCCCTGCAGTGAATTGTCTTCGGTTGACGTGGCCGTGATTGTCGCGACACCCAGCGCAACGCCCGTAACAAGACCCTGTTGCGAAACCGTGGCAACACTCGCGGCGCTGGTTGCCCAGGTCACCGTTGTTGGAACGCCGGCATCCACGATAACGTCGGCGGTTAGTTGTTTTGTTGTACTGGTGCCAATCGAAGCCGCGGCCGGAAGGATCGCCACACCACGGGCGGGCAGCACCGTTATTTGAGACGCGGCCGTCATGCCCGCGTCGGCCACTGCTGATGCCGTGACCGTAGCGACGCCGGGCGCTACACCCGTGATGACGCCCTGTGGACTGATTGTTGCAATCGCAACGTTGCTGCTGGACCAATTTACCGATCGTGAAACACCTGCATCGGTTGACACGGTTGCGGAAATTGTTTCCTGATTGCCTGAGCGCAACGTGATCGCGGCGCTTGATACCGCCACCGATTTAACGCCGAGAACAATGATGTCGATCGTCGCCGATGCGCCACCCGAACTCGCGTGAATCGTGGTTGATCCAATTTTGCGTGCCACAATTGTGGCCTGTCGTCCGCTGGCCTGCACCTCGGCCACCGTCGCGTCGTCGCTTGACCACGTGAGGGGTGCGTTGCTGACGGTGTTTCCTTTCGCATCCGTGACGGCGGCGGTTACCGCTTGTGAAGCACCGATGGCCACAAAGGTGAAGGCGGTACTCGAAATCCCAACGTTCGCCGCGGGTCCAGGTTGTGTGGTTGTCCCACCGCTATCTCCACCGCCGCAGGCGGAAACGGAGACAGCAAATGCGACAATCAGAAAGGCACGAGCGCGGGCGAAGTTGAACATGATACCTCAGGTCACAGTACGCGGCGCTGTCATGGCCGCTGGATTCAGAATGGTGTCGAGCTGCGCACGCGTGAGCAGACCGCGTTCGAGCACGAGATCGAAAACACCACGGCCGCTGTCGAGTGCGGTTTTCGCAATGTCGGTTGCTGCTTCATATCCAATAACTGGCACCAGTGCGGTGACAATGCCGATCGAATGTTCTACGAAGTAGCGCATACGTTCGACGTTGGCCGTGATGCCATTCACGCATCGCTCACGCAGCACGAGGCATGCGTTGCGCATGGTGTCGATACTGCGTAGCAGCCGGTATGCGATCACCGGTTCAAACGCGTTGAGCTGCAGTTGGCCGCCTTCGGCCGCCATCGTGACCGTTACATCACCACCGATGACGTCAAAACACACTTGATTGACGACTTCGGGAATGACGGGATTCACTTTGCCGGGCATGATGGATGAACCAGGCTGCATCGCCGGCAGGTTGATTTCACCAAAGCCCGCGCGCGGCCCCGACGACAACAGCCGAAGATCGTTGCAGATCTTTGAGAGTTTGACCGCTGTGCGCTTCATCACACCCGAGAGCTGCACAAAGGCGCCGGTATCACTCGTGGCTTCCACGAGATCCGGCGCGGTGATCAGAGGTACCCCTACAATGTCCGAGAGATACTGGCGTGCAAGTTCCGCATACCCGATTGGAGCATTGATGCCCGTGCCGATGGCGGTCGCGCCCAGGTTGATCTCACGAATGAGCAACTGCGCTTCCCCCAAACGATCCACGTCCTCTCCGAGTGTGTGTGCGAACGCCATGAATTCCTGACCCAATGTCATTGGAACCGCGTCCTGCATTTGTGTGCGACCCATCTTAAGCATCGGCGCGAACTCCTTTCCCTTTAGCGCAAATGCATCGCACAGCAGCCGCAATTCCTTCCGAAATCCTTCAAGGCTGATGTGCAGGGCCAGTCGAATGGCCGTTGGGTACACGTCATTCGTGGACTGGCTCAGATTCACGTGGCTGTTTGGTGAGAGTTTCTCGTAATCTCCGCGCGGATGATTGAGCAGCTCCAGGGCGCGGTTCGCGATGACCTCGTTGGCGTTCATGTTCGTGGACGTACCGGCGCCGCCCTGAATCATGTCCACCAGAAAATGCTCATGATGACGACCTGCGCGTATTTCGCGGGCGGCCCGCACTATCACATCCATGCGTTCATCGTCAATCAGTTTGAGCGTGTGATTCGCGAGTGTCGCCGCCTCCTTGACGGCAGCAATCGCTTCAATCAGTTCGGGATATTCGCGCAGCGGTTCACCGGTAATCGGGAAGTTTTCCAGCGCCCGCAATGTTTGCACGCCATATAACGCCTCGTATGGCACTTCCTTGTCACCGAGCAAATCATGCTCGGTTCGCGTGCGATGCCCACCGAACCCAAGCGAACGTCCTCGGCCCACCAACGTCGCGTCCGCTCGGCGCAAGCGTTCTGAAATGGAACGCGCGGCGCGCGCCACCAGCGCGGCATACAACTGCGGCGATTCCTTGATCATGTCATCCAGCTGCGAACGCGTCATCACGAGCGCAATGCCCGGCATGATTGCGCGTGCCGTCGTGCCATGCGGTGCGTCGTCCAGCAGCAGTCCTTCACCAACTGCATCACCCGCACCAAATGTGACGAGCCGTGTGGACTTGCCCTCACTCTCTTTTTCGATCGCAACCGCGCCCGACACGAGAATGGCGAAGCGTTCGCGCGGCTGCCCCTCTTGAAACAGCATCAGGTCGGGCGTGAGTTCGAGCGGTGTAACGTGTCGCGAAAGTTTCCACAGATGAGATTCGAGAAAACCTTCGAGAAACGTCGTGGCGCGGAGCCAGTCGGCGATATCGGCCGGAGTTGTCATGAGTGGGGTGAGGCGATCGGAACGGACGCGGGCGGCAGAGGCCGATCGCGTGGCACGGTCCCGTGAAGTGGAGGGATGGAGTGCCGAACGTATGACGACCTTCGGTCATGCGCTGGCACATCATTAATGCGACGCTGAAAGCGGTAACGCTACCGGGCGGTATCGCTACCTGAGCCGACGCGCGGTTATAATCGTCCTACCCGAATGCAACCATCAAAGCGGCAGTACTTTGAAGAAGAGGCCCGTCTCGCGGCCTTGCCGGGGCATCCCCGGCACATCAATCCAGAATTTCCGCGTGGCGCACGTGTCGTCAGCATCGGGTGCGGTGGTGGCTGGTCCGGCGAAGCTGGGCAGGCGGCCCGATTTGTAGGCGTCGACATTGACGAAGACGCACGCGAATTCCGCCTTGAGCGTAATCCGTCCGACGAAATTCATATTGGCTCGGGCGACGACCTTCCGTTCAAGGACGGTGAATTCACGTTTTACATGGCGCGTGTCAGCATCATGTACATGGACGTGAACCGCGCGATGGCCGAGGCCTTCCGCGTGCTGGCGCCGGGAGGCCAGGTGTGGATTACCGGGCACGATTTCGACCACGTCTGGTCGCACTGGACCGAGAGCGTACGGCGGGTTCAGCTCAAGGATATTGTTTTCCGGAGTTATGTGTTGCTCAATGGGTGGGCATTTCATCTGCTGGGCTCAACGTTTCGATTTCCGCTCAAGCGGTCGCGCCTTGAATCGTTTCAAACGCAGGGTGGCTTGCGCCGGGGGCTGGAAAGAGCAGGGTTTGTAGACATTCAATTTCCGGTTGCCGAACAACAGATTTTGCTGGTGACCGCGAAAAAACCATAGAATTCGCCCGAGTTTCCCAACTGACATCTGGGTGGCGTCCTGAGCGCCACCAGAGCGGGGGTTCCGCAGGCTTCCGCCAACTGCATCGAGGCTTCGACATGTCGTTCTCGCGCCGCACGTTTCTCGAGCGTTCCGCCGCCCTGGCCGCCGCCGGTTTTATCCCGCGCCTTCTTTCGGCCGAGGAGCTGCGCGCGCTCGAGTTTGGTGCGTCGACCAACGCCAATACCGCCTTTCGCGGGCGCCCGATGATCGTCTCCTCGGCCAATGGTATTCGTGGGGTGAAGGTTGCTTACGACCTGATTGCGAAAGGCGAGGATCCGCTGGACGCGGCGATTGAAGGGGTCAAGATCCAGGAGCTCGATCCGAACGATCAGTCGGTGGGGTACGGCGGCCTTCCGAACGCCGATGGCGTCGTTCAGCTGGACGCCTCGTGTATGCATGGCCCCACCAAACGAGCGGGCGCCGTGGGCTGTCTCGAAGGCATCAAAACGCCGTCGCTGGTTGCCAAGGCGGTGATGGATTACACCGACCACATCATGCTGGTGGGAGAGGGCGCGAAACGGTTTGCACTTGAAATGGGATTCAAGGAAGAAAATCTGCTGACCGACAAGAGCCGGCAGGATTGGCTCCGATGGAAGGCGAATCTCAACAAGGGTGACGCGTGGCTCGACCGCACGGGTGATGTAAAAATCAAATTCACCACCGGCACCATCAACATGAATGCGGTCACTGCCAGCGGTGACCTTGCGTCGATTACCACGACCAGCGGTATGTCCTGGAAAATTCCAGGTCGTGTGGGTGACTCGCCGATCATTGGGGCGGGGCAGTACTGCGACAACACCGTCGGTGCGTGTGGTAGCACGGGGCGCGGTGAGTCCAACATCATCGCGTGCGGGGCAATGCTGGGCGTTGAATTCATGCGTCAGGGGATGACCCCCGAGGCGGCCATGATGAAGGTGATGGAGCGGGTCATTGCGCTCAGCGAAAAACGTTTGCTTGACGACAACGGGCGTCCTCGCTTCGATCTCAACTTCTACGCGCTGACGAAAGACGGACGCTTTGCTGGCGCCTGCGCGTACGAGGGCAGTTCCTACGCCGTGTGCGACGAACAGGGACCTCGCCTTGTGAAGAGTGCGTTTCTGTTCAAGGCCAGCGAGCGGCCAAAATAAGCGGTTCGTTACTCGGCGCGCTCTGAAAGACGGGACGCATTGGCGTTCCGGCGTAGAAGCAGACGTGTGAGGGGCCTAGATTCAACTGCTACCTCCGAATCCTGGCCCGCACTGCAAAGCGACATGTCGAACGACGCATCAACAAGCAATTCGTCTGCCCCGGTACCTGTGCCCTACGAACCGCTGGCCATCGAAAAAAAATGGCAAGCGCTGTGGAGCGAACGCGGAACCAATCAAGTCGATATGGACGGCGCGCCCGATCCGTTCTACGCGCTCATGATGTTTCCGTATCCGTCAGCGGAGGGGCTGCACGTCGGCAACCTGTTTGCGTTTACGGGCAGCGACATTTCCGCGCGGTATCATCGCTTGCTGGGCAAGAACGTGTTCCAACCGTTTGGATATGACGCGTTCGGCATTCACTCCGAGAACTACGCGCTCAAGAAAGGCGCGCATCCCATGGAGATGACGCCGCAGAACATCGCGAATTTTCAACGACAAATTGAACGCGCGGGATTGATGATCGATTGGCGCTCGCGCGTTGATACCAGTCACAAGGATTATTATCGCTGGACGCAGTGGGTGTTTCTGCAACTGTACAAGCAGGGGCTCGCGTACAAGAAAGCGGCGGCGGTTAACTGGTGTCCGAATGACAAAACCGTTCTTGCAAACGAGCAAGTCGAAAACGGCTTGTGCGAACGCTGCGGCACACCGGTCGAACAGCGGTTTCTCGAGCAGTGGTTTTTTCGGATCAGCGCATTCTGCGATCGCTTGTTGCAGAATCTCGATTGGCTCGACTGGTCGCCAACAACGAAACAGGCGCAGCGCAACTGGATTGGACGTTCGGAAGGTGCGGAGCTGACGTTCAGCATTCAGCACTCCGGCGAACAAGTACGTGTGTTCACGACGCGTGCGGACACCATTTACGGTGCGACGTATCTCGTGCTTGCGCCCGAACATCCGCTGGTTCAAGCGATTGCAACTGATGCGCAGCGCGAAGATGTTGTCGCCTATCAGGAGCGTGCGCAGAAGCAGGACATCATCACGCGCAAAAGTGTGCAGGACAAAACCGGCGTGTTCACTGGTGCATACGCGACTAATCCCGCAACCGGCGCGCCAATTCCGGTGTGGATTGCCGACTATGTGTTGATGGAGTACGGCACGGGGGCGATCATGGCCGTACCCGGCCACGACCAACGCGATTTCGAATTTGCGAACGTGTTCGCATTGCCGATCATTCGCGTTGTTGCGGGTGCAGACGACGACGCGAACACACCAATCGGCGAACACGCGTTCACCGACTACGACCACACGCGTCTCGTGAACTCCGGTCGCTTTAATGGCTTGAATGTTTCCGATGCAAAAATTCAGGCGACCGACTGGCTTGCCGCGGAGGGTCACGCGAAGCCGGTTGTCAACTATCGCTTGCACGACTGGTGCATTTCGCGTCAACGATATTGGGGCCCGCCAATTCCCATCATCTACTGCGATGCGTGCGGACCCGTGCCGGTTCCCGAAAAAGATTTGCCCGTGGAGTTGCCGTTTATTCAGGACTTCAAGCCGGACGACTCCGGCGTGTCGCCGCTGGCGCGTCACGAAGAGTGGTATCGCGTACCGTGTCCGAACTGCGGCGCAATGGGTCGTCGCGAAACCGATGTGTCCGACACGTTCCTCGACAGCGCGTGGTATTTCCTGCGGTACCCCAGCGCACAAAACGATCAGGTGGCATTCGACAAAACGCGTACGGCCAAGTGGTTGCCAGTGGATTCGTACATTGGCGGCAACGAACACGCAGTGTTGCACTTGCTGTATTCGCGCTTCGTCACGATGGTGCTCAAGGACGGTGGTCACATTGATTTCGAAGAACCGTTCACGAAATTTCGTGCACACGGTTTGATCATTCGCGAAGGCGCGAAAATGTCGAAATCGAAAGGCAACGTCATCAATCCGGACGAATACATGGAGCAGTGGGGCGCCGATGCGTTCCGCATGTATCTCATGTTCCTCGGGCCGTACGAAGAAGGCGGCGACTTCCGCGATCAGGGTATCAGCGGCGTCCGTCGTTTTCTTGATCGCTTGTGGGGTTCCGTTCGTGATGCGCGCGCCGACGGTGCGCCCGACGCAGACGTCATTCGCAAACTGCATCGCACCATCAAGAAAGTGGGCGAAGACTGCGCGTCACTGTCGTACAACACGGCGATTGCGGCGATGATGGAGTACATCAACGTGGTGCGCCGCGCCGAACGTGTTGGGCATCGCGACGAGGTGTTGCCGCTCGTGCAGTTGGCCGCCGCGTTTGCACCACATCTCGCCGAAGAATGCTGGGAGCACCTTGGTCAGACAGGCAGCGTGTTTGATGGCGGTTGGCCAGTATTTGACGCGGCGCAACTCGTCGACAACGAAGTCGACATCACGGTGCAGGTGAACGGAAAGATGCGCGGGCAGGTGCGTGTTGCCGCTGATGCAACGCAGGACACGGTGCTTGCCGCCGCCATGCTGGAAACGAACATCGCGAAGTTCGTGGTCAGCGATGTCAAGAAAGTGATATACGTACCAAAGCGGTTGCTCAACATTGTCGTCGCGCACTTGGGGTCAGAGCCAGATACCAAAATATTGCCATCCTAGAAAGTGCTCTGACCCCACAACCAAAATATTGCCATCCCAGAAAGTGCTCTGACCCCAACAGCAAAACGACGCGCACAACGCCTTGTCCCAGCGCGCGTTCCGCCGACGGAAACCATCAGACCGATCGCTCGTGTCGCATGATCAGTTCCCTTTTGACCGAGAGATCACATGAAAACGTTTCAGCGGAATTTCCGCATCCTGGCATCAAGCGCCAGCGTTGCGCTGTTGTTGTCACCGCTCGTACAAACCGCCGGTGCGCAAGCCTCAGGACAGGCCGCCGGTGCGGCGCGCGCTCGCGCTGAGGTGATGGCGAACCAACGAATTGGCCCCGAAGGACTATTCCAGAATCTCCTCAGCAACTTCGGCACCACGAACCGCGCACTCATCGGTGTCACGACCACCAGCGGCAGCCGTGCAGATACACTCGGAGTCCTGGTTGAGGACGTGACGGCGGGTGGACCGGCCGATAAAGCCGGACTCAAAGTCGGATCGCGCATCACTGCCGTGAATGGCGTAAGCCTGCGCGTGTCCCCCGCCGACACTGACGATCCCGAACTCAAAGACCTCGGCCAACGCCGACTGATTCGCGAAATTGGAAAGGCGAAAGTTGGCGACGAAGTCGAGCTTCGCGTGTTGACGGGCTCAACCACCCAGACACTCAAGCTCAAAACCGTCAGTCCGTCTGACTTGCTACCGCAACGCACTGTATCGGTCATGCCAGGTGGCCGGGTCAGCGGTCTGGAGAAACGCGCTTCGATCGGGGCGTCCATTGGCACCACCGGCAGCGTTCGCGATACACTTGGCATTTTCATTTCCAGCGTCACGACCGGCGGACCGGCCGAGAAGGCGGGCGTGGTCGAGGGCGATCGAATTGCGGCCATCAACGGTGTTGACGTTCGCGTTTCGCACGAGGACGCCGAGGACTTTCGGGTGGCATCGGCGCGCGTAAACCGATTTATGCGCGAACTCGCCAAACTTGCTCCGGGCGACAAGGCGACGCTCCGGGTCTACAGCGACGGCAAGTATCGCGAAGTCGTGGTTACGACCGGCAGCAGCACGGACACGATGCTCCGTGGGTTCCAATTCAACAATGGCGAAGGGATGCAATCGTTTTCCATTCCCAGGCTCAAGATGCAGCTGGATGACATGCCGATGATCATCCGGAAGGGAACGTCGGGTGACTCTGACCGCATTGTGTATCGCAAGGTCGTTCCAAGTGGATCCGTGATTCGGAAAACGACGGTTACGCCAAAGGCCACTCTTCGGAAATCATCACAGCAATAGGCATGCAGAAATCGTCCGCGGCATGATTCCAATCCTGTTCGGGGCGGATCTCCGCACGGAGGGACGGGGCCACCGCTCGTGGGACGGAATGACTGAGGCGCAACGCTCTGGCAGCCGGGGGTTGCGCCTCTCGTAAATGCGCCAAATTCGGCCAACGCGAAACGTGGATTGCGCGTTAGTTTGGAGGAGCGTACGCTAGGCGCGACCTGCTGAGGCAGCAGACGTTTCCTCGGCCGGCGCGCCTTTCGCGTTTCAGACGTTCGCCCTCCTGAATGATCATGACCAAAAACGGGCTCCGCCCAGTGCGCCGCCCTCACTCCGTATCGCGCCTCATCATAATGGCGCTGACAATTAGTGCAGCTGCTACCGCCTGTAAGAAGGACGCTCCGCCGCCTCGCAGCACCCCGGTGGTTGCGGTCGCGAAGGCCAATCGCGGCCCGCTGCCGTACATCCTCAATGCACCCGGGCAGGTCGAGCCGGCGCGCACCGTGGCTGTGCAGTCACAAGTGTCCGGCATGTTGACGCGTGTTGCCTTCAACGAAGGTGACGAAGTGACCCAGGGACAGGTGTTGTTTGAAGTCGATTCGCGTCCATTCAAGTCGGAGTTGGCGCGCGTCAGTTCGAACTTGTCGCGAGACTCTATTCAGCTCGTGCAAGCAAAAGGCATTCTTTCCCGCTACGCGCAACTGGCGAAGGACGGCGCCGCTACGCGTGAACAGATCGACCAGTTCACGGCGAATGCCTCAGCGCTTGATGCTACGGTGTCGGCCGATCGTGCTGCGGTTGACGCGGCCAAACTGGCGGTTGAGCAAAGTGTGATTCGCGCGCCGATTTCTGGTCGTACGGGTTTGCTGTCAATCCGCGCTGGCAATCTGGTGCGAGCGTCGTCAGAACCCGCGCTGGTGACCATCAACGAAGTGCACCCCGTGATGGTGGTGTTTGCTATTCCGGAACGCGAATTCGGAGAGATGCGGAAACGTGCGGGTGTCAGCAAAGCGCTGGACGCGATGATTCGCCCAAGCACCGTTAGTGATTCGACGGCGCCAATCATGGGCAAGCTGGCATTTGTTGACAACGAAATTGATCAGTCCACCGGCGCCGTAAAACTCAAAGCACGCGTACCGAACATTGACGGCGCGTTGTGGCCCGGCCAATCGGTGCGTTTGGGGTTGCAACTGTCCGTCGATAGCAGCGCGATCACGGTTCCCACGCAAGCAGTCGTGACGTCGCAATCGGGGACGTTCATTTTTGTGGTCGACGATCAGAACAAAGCGAAGCGGGCGCCGGTAAAAGTTGGACGCACGTCGGGGCAGTTCACCGTGATCGACAGCGGCCTTGTCGGCGACGAGACCGTGATCACCGATGGGCAGAATCGTTTGAACGATGGCGCGAAGGTTGAAATTCGAACGGTGAACGGCGGTCGGGGCGGACGCGGTGGTGACGCGAACAAATCGCGTTCAGTGCAGGGTGATTCATCCGGTCGCGGCGCCGGACGCGATTCATCGCAAGCGCGTGCACGCGGTAATTCTGGCGCAGACAGCACATCCAGCGGTGGTGCCCAATTGGGCACGGAAGGAAGCGGTCGTGGCAACGGCCAGGGCCGAGGACGGGGCAGAGGGGGGAACTAGTATGAACCTGAGTGGCATCTGGATTCGGCGTCCAGTCATGACGACGTTGGTCATGCTGACGATTCTGGTGTTTGGCGTCGTGGCCTACCAGAAACTTCCGGTGAGCGATCTGCCCACCATCGACTATCCCACAATTTCCGTGAACGCCGGATTGCCGGGTGCGAGTCCGGAAGTCATGGCATCGTCGGTCGCAACGCCGCTGGAGCAATCGTTCACCACGATCTCCGGCATCGACAACATCACGTCGAACAATTCGACCGGCAGCACGAACATCACGCTGCAGTTTGCACTCGAACGTGATCTGGAGTCGGCCGCGGCCGATGTGCAGGCGGCCATTTCGCGTACGTTGCGGCAGTTGCCGCAGGGCATGAATCCACCGTCATACAACAAGGGCAACGCGAACAACGCGCCGGTGTTGATGGTCGGACTCGCCTCCGACGAAATGTCGCGCACTGATCTGAACGAATACGCCGAAACGTTCTTGTCGCAGCGTTTGTCAACGGTGAGCGGTGTTGCGCAGGTGCAGGTGTATGGCTCCGCAAAATATGCCGTGCGTATTCAGCTCGATCCGGGCGCGATGGCCTCACGCAAAATTGGTATCGACGAAGTTGCGTCTGCCGTGAACAGTGGGAATTCGAATTTGCCAGGCGGCGTGCTGATGGGACCCACTCAGCAATTCACGGTGCAGGCAACGGGACAACTCAAGTCCGCTACCGAATTCCGCAATTTGATTGTCGCGTATCGCGACCAGATTCCGGTGCGTCTGGGCGACTTGGGCAAAGTGCTCGATACTGTGCAGAACCTGCGCGTGCACAACGAAGCGAACGGCAAGTCCAACATCTCGCTGGCCATCATTCGTCAGCCGGGAGTGAACACCGTTCGTGTGGCGGAAGACGTCAAGGCGCTTATCGACCAACTGCGTCCGCAGATCCCGCAGAGCATCAATGTCGCAACGATTTACGATCGTTCGGTATCGATCAAGGAATCGGTGAAAGACGTGAAGTCCACACTGGCGCTGACGCTGGCCCTTGTGGTACTGGTGATTTTTCTCTTCCTGCGCAATGCACGCGCCACGATAATCCCTTCGCTCTCACTTCCGTTTTCGCTGGTCGGAACGTTCATCGTCATGTGGGTGCTGGATTACAGTCTCGACAACTTATCGATGATGGCGATTGTGTTAGCCGTCGGATTTGTGGTTGACGATGCCATCGTGATGCTCGAAAACATCGTGCGTCACATGGAAATGGGAAAGAAGCCGCTGGAAGCGGCGCTCGAAGGATCGAAGGAAATCAGTTTCACGATTCTGTCGATGACGTTGTCGCTCGTGGCCGTATTCATTCCCATCATGTTCATGCCCGGGTTGATCGGGCGCCTGTTCCGTGAGTTCGCGGTCACGATTGGTGTGGCGATTCTCGTGTCGGGCTTCGTTTCACTTACTCTCACGCCAATGTTGTGCGCACGCTTCCTGAAAGGCGGCGAAGGACATCATGGCGATGGCGGCCGTTGGCGCTCCATCGAACGCATTTATCAGAGCGCAGAAAGTGGCTATGTGAATTCCCTCAACTGGGTGATGCGCCATCGCCCGTTGGTGTTGATGTTCAGCGCGATCACGCTTGTGGCCACCGTCTTTCTGTTCATTTACATCCCGAAGGGTTTTATTCCTTCGGAAGATACGGGACGTCTGGACGCGTCAACCGAAGCCGCCGAAGGTATTGGGTTTGATCGACTCGTGGCCAAGCAGCGTGAAGTGGCTGCAATTGTCGCCGCAGATACTGAAGACGTTGCGTTTACGTTGTCATCCGTTGGTGGTGGTGGCGGTCCATCCACCGGCAACAACGGTCGTCTCACGGTGCGTCTGACACCACGCGGCCAACGCGAGCACGTTGATGTGGTGATGCGGAAACTCAATGCCAAAGTTTCCAAGGTTCCCGGCATGCAAACGTTCTTTCGCAATCCACCGCCAATTTCCATTGGTGGACGTCGTTCCAATAGTTCGTATCAGATTTCGCTGCAGAGTGCCGACATCGTGTTGCTGTACACCTCGGCACGCCAGCTCGAAGCAAAAATGCGCCAGATTTCGGAGCTTGATGGTATCTCCAGCGATCTGCAGATCGGCAATCCGTTGGTTACCGTCGACATCGATCGCGATCGCGCGTCAGCACTGGGTGTCACCGCCGCGCAGCTCGAAGGTGCATTGTACAACGCGTACGGTTCGCGTCAGGTCTCCACGATCTACACGCAGACGAATCAGTATCAAGTAATCATGGAGCTGCTGCCCCAATATCAGCTGGATGTTGATGCCATGAGCCGACTGTTCGTGCGTGCGAACAACGGCACCCTGGTGCCGTTGGGTTCGATGGTGAAGTTCACGAAGGGTGTCGGACCGCAATCCATTCAGCACAACGGACAATTGCCCGCCGTCACGATCTCGTTCAACCTCAAACCTGGCGTAGCACTCGGCACCGCCGTCGACCTGGTGCAAAACGAAGCGCGATCGCTTCCAAGCGATGTGACTACGGTGTTGTCCGGTGATACACAGGCCTTCGCGCAAGCGCAGTCGGGACTGCTGATGTTGCTTGGTGTTGCGGTCTTCGTGATTTATGTGGTGCTGGGCATCCTGTACGAGAGTTTCATTCATCCAATCACGATTCTCTCGGGTCTTCCATTTGCTGCTGTTGGCGCGCTGGTCACGTTGCTGATTTTCAAGAAAGATCTCAGCGTGTACGCGTTTGTTGGCATCATCATGCTGATCGGACTGGTGAAAAAGAACGCCATCATGATGATCGACTTTGCGACGGAAAAGGAACGCACCGACGGTTCGTCGGCGCAGGAAGCCATCCTTGAAGCAGCGAGAGTTCGTTTCCGACCGATCACGATGACCACCATGGCGGCGTTGATGGGAACGTTGCCCATCGCGCTTGGACACGGCGCTGGCGCGGAGTCGCGTCAACCGTTGGGCTTGGCCGTTGTGGGTGGGCTCGCGTTTTCACAGCTGATCACGTTGTACGTGACGCCCGTGATTTACACGTACCTCGATGCGCTCGCGCATCGTGGTGATCGGAAGAAGAAGGCGAGGAGTCAAGCGCAATCGCCGGCGTACGATCCGATGCCCGCGCACGGCGACTAACACGCTCGTCGTAACTCTGTCGGCTATTTGACTTCCGAACGCCCCATGCCTGGCGCGGTCACGCGCTCACGTCATCGGACGTTCGGGAGGTCCTACAACGCGGGCGAACATTGACGCCAACGCGTCCACGGTAAATGGCTTCTGCAAATATCCGCCAAGCCCGTGTTCAAGCAGTCGCGGAGTCACTTCGCGTTCGTCATGACCGCTCATCAGAATCACTGGCATCCACGGTGCAATGGCCCGAATGCCACGCAACGTGTCTTCGCCGTTCAGGCGCGGCATCGTCATGTCGAGCAGCACCGCGTCCACCTGCGTTGGATCGGCGCGCAGGAAATCCAGCGCTTCGGCACCATCAACCACTTCGGTTGCTTCGTAGTTCAATCGGTCAAGGACACGATGCGCGAGAGCGCGAACGTGCGCATCGTCATCGACCACCAACACCCGAACGCGCACACGAGCGGCCGCGGCTCCCGGTGCGCTGCCTGATGTCGCCAGTGTGCGCTCCTTCTCCTCGTACGCGGCGGGGAAAAACAAACGCATGGTGGTGCCTTTTCCTGGCGCGGAGACAACTTCAAGTGCTCCCGAATGTCCGTGCACGATGCCCAGTGTCGCCGCCAAGCCCAACCCGCGACCAGCCAGCCGCGTTGAGAAGAACGGATCGAAGACTCGCGCCAGTGTGGCTTCGTCCATGCCGCCGCCATCGTCCTCGACCGTAATACACGCAAACAAACCGGGTTTCGCGCGGTTGCCCGACAAACACCGGCGCAAACGCGCTTCATTCAACGGCTCTTCGCTCGTGAACACTTTCACCGATCCAGCGCGTTCACCGATGGCCTCGGCCGCGTTGGTCACGACGTTAACGACGGCCTGTCGCAATTGTTCGCCATCGGCATGCACCACCGGCAGATGTTCTGCCAGTTCGTTGATCAGACTCGCACGTGCGCCCAACGCCGTTTGCAACACGGGCCGCAACTGGCGCACCAACACACTCAAATCGAGCGGCTCCAACAGAAAGCGACCTTTGCCTGCATACGCGAGCAGTTGCCGGGTGAGACTCGCGGCATCGCGCGCCGCGCGTTCAATGGCCGTAACCGCGGCATGTGCCGGCGAACTGACGGGCATGTCCAACAGCGATACGCTGGCGTTCCCAAGGATGCCGACCAACAGATTGTTGAAGTCGTGCGCGATTCCGCCCGCCAATACGCCCAGTGATTCCAGCTTTTGGACTTCACGCACTTTCGTTTCAAGCAGCGTGCGTTCCTCTTCGGCTGCGGTGCGCGCCGTAACATCGATGACACTGCCAACGCGACGTTGCGGCATTCCGCTGTTGTCGCGCAAAATGGCACCTTGGCCAACGACGTTTCGCACCGTTCCATCCGGTTGCACCACGCGATACGCGTACGGCCCCGCACGACCGGTCGTTGCCAGCTGCCGCATGGCGCGACGCAGAATGCTTCGATCTTCCGGGTGCACAAATCGTTCAATGAGATCGCCCATCGCATTCGGATCGTCACGCACGGGATCGGCGCCGTGAATACGGAACATCTGCTCGGACCAGTACACCTTGCCGTCCAGCAGATTGCGATCGTAACTGCCGACGTTCGCCAGTTCTTGCGCGAGCCGCAACGAATCGGCGCTTTGCGCGAGTGCTTCTTCGGCCTGTCGGCGTTCCGTGACGTCTTCTGCCACACCAACCAGATATCGAGCCGGGGCGTCCGACGCTGGCGCATTTTGAATGAACAGCGGCGCACCACGGGTGTGCACCCATCGCCAACCGCCGTCGGCCAATCGCATGCGAAAGGTAACTTCGGCGTGTTCATGGCGGTGCAAAGACGCGGCCCGTTCGAGGGTCGCGCGCACCGTCGCTCGATCGTCATCGTGCACGGTCGCCTGGCTCAATAACGGTGTGTCGAACGGTTCTGTTCCTTCGACAAATCCCAGTAACTCGTAAAACGCGCGAGTGGCAAAGACCGTCTGGCGCGTTTCGCAATCGTACACGAAAACGCCACCAGGAATTGTGTGCAGTACCGCGTCGAGAAAAGAAATGTCAAACTGTGCAGGCACGCGTTTGTCTTGGTCCAGGCTGTGTGTTCGTCTGGACCGGAGCGCCCTCGTCGCGCCACCGGTCTCGAATCAAAATTCGATCTGTGTGCCCAGTTCCACAACACGATTTGGCGGAATGCCAAAAAATTCCGTGGCGGACCGGGCGTTCCGTGCCATGATGGAAAACACGATTTTGCGCCAGCGAGCCAGCTTGAACGGGTCGTCCGGTCGACCCTTGGTCGGAATCAGACGTTCGCGTCCCATGAAAAAGCTCGTGTCCATCGGTTTACTGCGAATTCCCATCTGATCGACGGCTTCCAGCACCTCGGGAATGTTTGGCGATTGCATGAAGCCGTACGTCGCAATGACTCGCCAGAACCCCGCTTGCAACGGTATCACGCGCACACGCTCGCTCGCGCTCGTTTCCGGTACTTCCGCCGTCTTGACCGATAGCAGCAGCACGCGTTCATGCAGCACCTTGTTGTGTTTCAGATGATGCAGCAAGACTGGCGGCACACCATTGTCGTTGCCGGTCATGAACACCGCGGTCCCAGTGACCCGGTGCACAGACGATTTGGCGACACTTTCGAGAAACAGGTCGATGGGCATCGTGCCGTCGGCGAGACGCGCATTCAACAACGCGCGCCCACGCTTCCAGGTCATCATCAACACGAAGAGTACAATTCCGATGAGCAACGGCACCCAACCACCGTTTTCAACCTTGATCAGGTTGGCCGAGAGAAAAGCACCATCAACCGTCAGAAACAGCGCACACAACGCAAACGCTTTCTTCATGCTCCAGCGAAAGCGCAAACGTGCGACGTAGTAAAACAGGATCGTTGTGATAAACATCGTTCCCGTCACCGCGATACCGTACGCAGCGCCAAGGTGCGCGGTATCCTTGAAGCTCACGACGATGATCAGGCAACCAAGCGCGATAAATTGGTTAACCTCGGGAATGTAGATCTGCCCCTGCTCGGTCTTGGACGTATGCCGTACTTCAAGGCGCGGGATGTACCCCAGCTGAATGCCCTGTCGTGTCACTGAAAACGCGCCTGAAATCATGGCCTGCGATGCCACAATGGCGGCGAGTGTCGCGAGCACCAACAACGGGATCACCATCGACTCAGGGGCCAGCAGATAGAACGGATTGGAAACGGCGCTCGGATTGCGCACCAACAATGCGCCTTGCCCGAAATAGTTGAGCAACAACGCCGGAAATACGAAGGCAAGCCAAGCCACGCGTATCGGTTTCCGACCAAAATGTCCCATATCGGCGTATAACGCTTCGCCGCCTGTGATTACGAGCACGACAGAACCAAGCACGAAAAACGCAATCTTTCCGTTGTCTTTCATGAACGTATACGCGTACATCGGATTCACGGCCGTGAGAATCCACGGTGAGTGAATGATTTCATTGAGACCGAGAGCGGCGATGACCGTAAACCACAGCAGCATGATGGGCCCGAACGCCTTGCCCATGAAGTCGGTACCGAATCGCTGTATGGCAAACAGCGACGTGAGAATGATGAGCGTGGTCGGCACGATGTAGTGCGCGAGATGCGGCGCCTTCACTTCCACGCCTTCAAGCGCGCCGAGTACAGACATCGCCGGTGTGATAATACCGTCGCCGTACAACAGCGCCGTACCAAATAGCGCGAGCGCGACCAGAATTTTTCCGCGGGACCCTTTGCTGTCCGGCGAACGCTTCGGGAAGATCAACGCCAATAACGCAAACGTTCCACCTTCGCCCCGATTGTCGGCGGTCAGGATGAAGCTGATGTATTTGACCGTGACGACCAGCGTGAGTGCCCACACAATCAATGACAGCACGCCGAACACATTCGCGCGCGTGGCCGACAGGTGGTACATCGGGCTGAAACACTCTTTGATGGAGTACAGCGGACTCGTGCCGATGTCGCCGTACACCACGCCCAGTGCCGTCAGCGTCAGAACTGCCAATCGTTTTCCGTGCGGGTGTTCGTCGTGCGCGTGGCTGTGGAGCGGAGTTGCAGCGGGAAACATGGCCGTTGTTGCGTGCAGCTCTTTCTCCTTGTCCGCTGGCGCAGAGTCCGGCGCCTGGGCGGAGGGAGGTTCGTTAGAGTCCGAACCGGACTCGCTTTTAGTTTCGTTAGACATGGTTACGGGACGAAACCACGGAATCTAGCAACGTGCACTTGAGAATGGGCCGAGCAGTGGTTGGCCGGGCGTTAAGTCGCTGGCAACAAAAAAGCCGGCCAGGACCAAAGTCCCGACCGGCTTTCCGTTACCGCTCGACTACTCGTATCGGAGCGCCATGATCGGGTCGAGTTTGGCGGCGCGACGCGCGGGCCACACACCAAACACCACGCCAACCACTGCCGAGAAGCAGAACGCAATCAAAATGGACTGCGACGAAATTGCGGTGTTCCAGTTGTTGAGTTTACTGAGCAGAATGGAGCCGCCCAAACCCATCGCGATTCCGATGCACCCGCCAAGGATACACAACACTACGGCCTCGATGAGAAACTGAAACAGGATGTTCTTGGCCGTCGCACCCAGCGCTTTGCGCACGCCAATTTCACGCGTGCGCTCGGTGACGGATACCAACATGATGTTCATGATTCCGATGCCGCCAACAATGAGCGACACCGCCGCAACACCGGCCAACAACGAACTGAAAACAGCGCTCGTCTCGGCCGCTGTGTTCAGGAAATCGGCCTGATTACGAATGGAGAAATCGTCATCCTTCTCGCGCGGCGTCTTGTGTTCGCGACGCAGCACTTTCTGGATGTCACCCATCGTTTGCGGAATGCGAGCTTCCGTAGGCGCGAGAATTGAAACCGAACGAATGCGATCACTGCCAATTACGCGAAAACGCGCCGTCGTGATAGGAATGAGTACTTGATCATCGGGATTTTGAAACGCCGACGTTTGTCCTTTCGATTTCAGCACACCAACGACGGTGAATTGAATGCCTCGAATACGAATGGGTTCGCCAATCACTGCGTTTGGATCGGTGATGCCGAGGTTTTCCACGACCGTCGGACCGAGAACCACCAGCCGCTGCTTCGACGCGTCTTCCTGCGCGCTGAACATGCGGCCCGCCGTCATCTCGTATTTGCGCACTTCGAGATAGTTGGACGACGTGCCAATGACCTGTGTATTGGTGTTCTTGCCCAGGTACTGCACCTGGAACTGGCGTGACATTTCCGGCTGCACCGCACGAATGTTTTCGCCGTAATCAGCGAGTGCATCGGCGTCCGACATCGTGAGTTTGGCACGATCGTCTTGCGCCCCAACACCGCGGCTCTGCACTTGGCCCGGCGTAACGGTGAGCAGCGTGGTTCCCAGTGCCGTAATGCGATCCTGAATGGACTTCTGCGCTCCGCGCCCAATGCCATCCATCGTGATCACGGCACCAACGCCAATCACGATGCCCAGCATGGTCAATACGGAACGCAGCTTGTTCGCGCGGAGTGCCGCGAGCGCTACCCGGACGGTCTCACCGTACATCATGACTTATTCGCCTCCACGCCCGCCAGCGCCACCACCACCACCGCCACCTCCGCCACCACCACGAGCCCCACCAGCTGGTGCACCCGCATTCATGCCTGGCACGGCACCACCCTGTTGCGCGCGCATCTTGTCATTGGCTGCGTCGCGTTTCGCCTGAAGGGAGGCGACGGCCAACGTTGCCACGGTCTCACCTTCCTGGACACCAGAAATAACTTCGGAATAGTCGTAGTTGGACGCGCCCAACCGTAGCACGCGCGGCTCGTAACCGCCGGTCGCGTTCACGACAAACACCAATCCCGTGCGGATGCGCTGCGCAATTTTCGGAGCGCCGGAACTTGCCTTCGACATGGTTCCGCCGGCACCGGCGCCCGTCATTCCGGCACCGCTGTTCGCTCCGCCGCCATTGGCGCCACGACCGCCGCCATTCATGCCGCCGCCGTTGCCCCCGCCGCCATTTCCGCCGCGACCCCCACCACGCCGGCCTCCTTGAGCGTTGCCGCCGCCGGCATTTCCGCCACCAGCCGTTCCGCCGCCTTGGCCAGCGGTGCCGTTCCCGCCACCACCACGGCGACCACCACCAGTGCCGCCGTTGGCATTACCACCAGCAGCGCCGGCTTTGTCGCCGCCCGCTGCACCCTTGTTTCCACCCGCCGCGCCAACTGCCTGTGTTGCCGCCGCATCAACCGCCTTCTCGCTATTCTGGCCGCCACGACCGCCCGCGGCCATCTTGGCCTGCTCGGCACGCACAAAAGCCTGCACCGTATCCGGATCGAGTCCGACAAGTTTGGCCGCCTGCGCGGCCTCACGAAGAGTCTTGACCGCATCGTTCGGCACCGCGACGACCTGGTTCTTCTGCTCAATGTTGACCGACACTTCGCCGTTCATGCCGGGCTTGAGGTACCCTTCGTCATTCCGGAGCGACACAATCACCGGGAACATGGTGACGCTCTGCTGAACGATTGCTTGCGGCTCTATTTTTTCGACGAGCCCCGCGAACGGGCGCTCTGGATACGCGTCGACCACTACACGTGTGGTTTGTCCCGAACGAATGTTGCCGATATCGGTTTCGTTGACGAGCACGCGCATTTGCACACGCGAGAGGTCGGCCATCTTGAGCAACGTGGTACCACCGCTCGCGGAATTACCTGTCGCGCCCGCGATCACCATGCCCTCGGAAACAGGACGTTCAATTACGGTGCCAGCAAGGGGCGCGTTCACCGTTGCATCTTCGAGGCGCTGCCTGGCCAAATCGAGATTCGTGTTCGCGCGAACGATACCGGCCTGCGCCTGCGTGAGCTGCAGCGTGGCCTGCTCAAACTCATTTGCAGTAATGACCCGACTCTTGAACAACTCGTCCTGCCGCTTCTTGTTCGACTCCGCAACGTCGAGCTGCGCTTTCGCAGAACGCACGTCGGCATCTGCCTGATCCACCGCGTTTTTTACATCGCGTGTATCAATCTGCACCAACAAATCACCTGCGCGAACCTGCGAGCCGATCTCGACGGGCATCTTCGTGATTTGGCCGCCGGCTTTCGACTTCACTTCGACAATGCTGATTGGTTCGACCGAGCCCGTGGCCACCGCGTCGACCGTGATGTTGCGTCGATCGATCTTGGCGGTGCCGATTTGCTGAACCGTTTCCTTTTTCTTCTGGCAGCCAGCAAATGCAGTGGCGGCCACGAGGACGAGCAGGGCGCGCTTGTTCATCATTCCCACGAAGTAACTCCTGCGGAGAGGACGGAATGCAGAAGCTGCAGTCCGGGAGGGGATTTGGTGAGGGTGCACCTTACAGCTCGCGACCCACGAGTGATTCCAGTTGAGCCTTGGCAACACGGGCATCGAAGCGCGCCTGAATGAGCGACTGGCGGGCCTGATTGAGTTGCGTTTGTGATGTGAGCAAATCGAGGAGCGTGGATGCACCGAGTTGATACCGCTGTTGCATCACACGAAGATCTTCTTCAGCGGCTGCAATGGACTGCAACTGGACCTGAATGCGTGCGTTGGCGTTGTTGAGCGAGCGCAACTGCGTGGAAAGATTTGCGCGCGCTGCCAGCTTTGCATCGCGAACATTGGCCTCGGCGTTGTCGACGGCGATTTCGTTGTTCGTCGCGGCCGCGTCGCGGGCAAACCCGTCCCACAGGGGATACGCGAACGAAAAACTCCAGCCTTTGCTGGTGGAATTTTTACCGAACGGGAGAATGAACTTGTCGGGAGCGATGCCGGCATCCGTTGCGCGATACCCGAGATTGTATGATGCCGAAACCGTTGGCATGTAGCTGGAGCGCTGTGTACGTCGCGCCGCCTTGGCCACTGCAAGGTTGGCTTCGGCAAGCTGAATGGCAGGTGCATCGGAAACGATGCGCACAAGTTCCTCTTCCGTGATGTCGGGCATTGGCACGTTCGAGGTGTCGGACACGTTCGCTGTCACGAGTTCCGTAGATCCCGTGAGCCGCGTGAGCGATGCATTGGCCACCCGCAAGTCGTTCTGCGCAGTGAGAATGGCAAGCTGCGCATTGCCAACCTGAATCACCGATCTCAAAGAATCCGACTTCGTGATTACGCCCGCGTTCAGGCGCGCGATGGAGGCTTTGAGCTGTTGTTCGGCCTGTTCCAGCTGCGCGCGTGCTGCACTTTCGGACTCGCGCGCCGCCAACGCCGCGTAGAACTGCTGTTTCGTTTGCAATGCCGCATCGTAGCGCGACGTGAGCACAGCAACGTTGGCTTGTTCAGCAACAAATCCGTTCCGCTTGATTTCACTGAAACGACGGCCGCCATCGAACAACTGGAACGAAACACCAAGTCCGTTGGAGTAACTCCAGGGTGTTTTGTTTGTGGTCTGGATGATCGTGCCGTCCTGGCCGAACGTCGTACCGCTGGAGTAACTCGTGCCCGCTGACAGATTGGCCGTCGGTATCAACGCCGCTTTGGCGGAGCGCAGCGCTGCCGCCGCTGACCGCTCTTGATTACGTGCCTGAATTGCGGCCGGCATGTTGCGTTGCGCCATCGATACCGCTTCCGACAGGGTCAGCGGTTTGGCGCCATCGTCCCCAGTACCGCCAACGCGATTGACCACGGTTGGGGTTATTTGTGCGCTGGAAACAAGAGGGGCGGTCGCAAGGACCGCCCCGGCCAGCAGCGCGCGAAGATGCAGCTTGATCATTTCACCACTCCGGCTTTTTTGAGACTGTCGGTGTTTCTCTTGTCGGCGTCGATCATCTTTTGGTATTTGGTCTTCTGAGTGGAATCGAGGATCTGCATGACCTTCTGCTGGTTGCTGACTCGGAGTGATTCAAGCGCGGGCACATATGGCGCGATAATCGAGTCGACGGCAGGCGTATACAACGCGCGAATCGAGTCTCGTTGCACTCGTCTTGCGTCGTACAACGCATCAAACTGCACCACTTGATCGGGCCGGAGGCCGAGATCCTGTTTCCATCGCTCGCGCATCTGCGCCTGCAACTGCATCTGTGTGAACTGCGCTGGCGTGCTGATGGGCCCGCCAAACGTGCGCGTGACCGCGTAACCGACGGCGCCGCCGGTAAGAAAAGCACCGAACAGGAACAGCGCGGCTAAAGACTTGGGGCGGGGAGTTGAATTCACGGTCTTACTCAAGAAGGCGGCAGCCGAGGCTACGGCCGAATCAGATCGATGAAGCGCTCGGGCGCTGCCGAACGCGCGTGTCGTGCACCGGGGGACGTCGACGAGATCGCCATGTTAAACGGCTCCACCGTGTTGTCAAACACAGAGAACTCGACCTCGATCGCGGCCCGTTCGCGCGCAATGGCTTCGTTCTGCTGCTCACGGATTGTGCTCGCGGCCACCAGAAACAACGCCGCGGCCGCAGCAATCATGCCGGCTGCTCTCCATTCGGGAAGTATGGCCCACCACGGCGCCTGTTCGCGAACCCGCGACATCACGCGCTGCTCGAGACCAGTCCAATAGCTGGCATCCGTGGGCGCCGCATACGCGCTCCGCAATACCTGCGTATCGTATACCTGCGTCATCACGTGCTGCTCAACACCCGTCCAGTAACTGGCATCGGTTGGCGCGGCGTAAGTCGTACGCAGCAATGCTGTGAGTGCGGGATCGTCCCCGGCACTTTGCACAGAAGAATTGTTGTTGTCGTTGAAACCGTTCATGAATCGCTCCGCAAATCGCCCAGAAGTTTTCGCAAGTGAGTCCGGGCATGGTGCAAATCGGATCGCGCTGTACCCTCGGGAATGCCGAGCAGTGCTCCGATTTCCGCATGTTTATATCCCTCGACGTCGTGCAACACGATCACCGATCGCTGCCGCGGGCCGAGCGTTTCCAGCGCACTCGCTAATCGAGTACGCAGCTCTTTTGATTCCGCTGGATCGCGGTGAGGCGATGCCAGTGATTCCGGCAGCTGATCCGCATCGCGTACTTTGCGTCGCCGCGCAATGTCCAGCGCAGCATTCGCCACAATGCGGTGCAACCACGCACCAAACGCTTGTTCGGGACGGAAACGGCTCAACGCACGAAACGCGTGCAAGAACCCCTCCTGTACCGCATCCTCGGCGTCATCGTGTGACAGGACCACCGCTCGAGCTACCGCGTAGGCCCGTCTTTGATGCCGCCGTACCAACCCTGCAAACGCAGACGAATCACCCGCTTGCGCCGCCAACACCAACGCACGTTCGGCCTGCGCATCAACGCCAAGCGTACTGATTTCGGGAACCGCAGGTTCCGTTCCGTCCTCGGGCACACTGGCCAGTTCGCCTGCCAACTCGCTGACCGCTTCGGACGCCGTCTCCTCGTCACCGCCCTCGGGCGGATCGGTGGGTGGCGTTGGAAAGGCCAGCAGGTTATCGCGACGACGGACAGTCACAGGATTTACGCGTCCCGGGAGATCGGCGTTGAATCGGAGGCGCGAATAGGAGCCGGTGCTGTGACCCCCTGAGCGGAAGCGTGCGCCGGGACCGCCAGACGCCCGTCCAGTCCCAGAGTGTCGGCCGCACCACGCATGGCCTCCAGCACATTTCCAATATGCGCATCCAGCGGAATCCCAAGGGCCTCCGCACCCTGAATGACATCATCCCGATTGACGCCTCGCGCAAAGGCCTTGTCCTTCATCTTTTTCCGGAGGCCGGCTACGTCAACATCAGCGATATTCTTGCTGGGTTTGACGAGAGTGGATGCAGTGATGAGACCGGTGAGTTCATCGCTGGCAAACAGGGCCCGAGACATCAGACTGACACGTGGCACACCGGTGTAATGCGCGTGGCCCATCACAGCGTCGCAGATCTCCTCGGAGTACCCGTTCGCGCGGAGGTGTCGGGCACCTTCGGCGGGATGCTCCTGATCGGTCGAGAGCGTCGCGTTCGGGTAACGCTCATAGTCAAAGTCGTGCATGAGCCCTGCTATACCCCAAAGCTCGACGTCCTGCCCAAATTGGGCGGCGTAAAAGCGCATCGCGGCTTCGACGGCGAGCATGTGCTTCCGCAACGAGTCACTGGCCGTCCACGCTTGCATCAGAGCGAGCGCGTCGGCTCGCGATGGGTGGGTCATCAAGGGGAACTGTAAGTGGTGAGGCGGGTTGGGAAAATCTGGCGGGATTCGAACCCCCACACTAATGCCTTGGCGACCTCACTGACTAGAGCGGCGCGGTTAAGGCTCGGTGAGGAGACTCGCGGCGGCGGCAAGCGTTAATACTCTCGCCGCGCCTCAAACCCGCAAACTCAGTGCGACAGATCGACCCCTTTCGGCAACTGCGACCGCCCGGTCCGCCACAGCAACAGCAACGGAAGCGCACCCACCAACAACAAGCCACTCATCATGTAAAGCCGGGAGAAAGCCAGCACGCTGGCCTGCGCAGCAATCTGGTGATCGATCAAGGCGATTGCTTGCTGCTTCGCCGTACCCGCGTCAAAGCCGCGCGCCATCAAGGCGTGCGCCAACTGCGACAGGCGATCGAGCGTACCGGGTTCGTACGCGCCAACATGTTCAGTGAGCACCGCCTTTTCGACCTTGGTGTATCGCGACAGCAACGTCGCAATCACGGCAATTCCTAACGATCCGCCCAGCTGCCGCAGCAAGTTGAACATGCCGGTGCCTTGCGCCATGTCTTTCATTGGCAAACCCGCTACGGTCGCGCTGGTGAGCGGAACGAAAATAAGTCCCATGCCAATGCCACGCAGAATGAGCGGCCAGAACAACTCGTCCGTGCCGGTATCGAGTGTCAGCACCGACATCTTGTACATCGACCACAGAAACAGAAACGCACCAGTGACGATGAGCGGACGAGCATCCAGTTTGGGTGCGTTCTTGCCAACGATGGCCATCGTGAACGCCGACGCGAGCGCGCCTGGCAGAATCACTTTACCCGTTTGCCACGCCGTAAACCCGTGCAGGGATTGCAGGAATACCGGCAGCACAAACACCGAACCGTACAACGCGAGTCCGAGAAACGCCGCAAACAAAACACCGGGTGCCAGCTGCCGACTTTTGAGAATCCGGAAATCGATAATGGGTTCGTCGATTGTCAGTTCGCGCCACACCAGCAGGATCGTCGACACAACACTCGTGATCGCAAGTGCCAGCACAAATCGCGACTCAAACCAGTCGTTGCGTTCGCCACGTTCCAACATCCACTGCAATGAACCTACCGCGAGCGTCAGCAGTCCGATGCCGATGAAATCCACACGCTTGGCTTTCACCTGGTGCGATGCGTTCCGCACGTATGTCCACACCATCCAGCCTGCCAGAATGCCAAGTGGAACGTTGATGTAGAAAATCCACGGCCAGCTATAGCCGTCCACGATGTAGCCACCAATCGTTGGACCAATGGTTGGACCTACCATGACGCCGACACCAAAAATGGATTGTCCAACTCCACGTTCTTCCGGCGGAAACGCTTCAAACAGGGTGGACTGCGCGGTTGACAACAACGCACCGCCGCCCAATCCCTGAATCACGCGCCAGAACACCAATCCCCACAACGATGTCGCTGCGCCGCAGAAGAACGACGCCGCCACAAAGAGAATGATGCTGCCCGTGAGATACCGACGACGTCCAAAAAACGCCGACAACCATCCCGACATCGGAATGACGATGACGTTCGCGATGATGTACGACGTGGACACCCACGCAATTTCGTCGAGAGTCGCACCAAGCGATCCCATCATGTGCGGAATGGCGACATTCACAATTGACGTGTCGACCAATTCCAGTACCGCCGCCAGCGTTACCGCAATCGCAATGAGATAACGATTGGCGTACGGATCATACAACTTCGGGGCGGCCGGCACTTTCTTCGCGAACCGTTCGCGCCTCGCGCGATGTTCTGCGGTTCTTGTCAGGCCAAGGTCAGCGCCGCCTGCTGGCGCTACTGCAGTTGCCACAAATACACCTTTATGAATGCGCGCGAGGGAATTTCGCGACAGGAGTGTTCAGCCAAATGTTATGATTTCGTAACAACGTGCGCCACAATGGACATACCCTGACGCAACGGACGGTCCGGGCCCAGATCTTTCGTGATATGAATGCGAACGGGAATACGCTGCACAACCTTCGTGAAGTTGCCGGTGGCGTTGTCGGGTGGAAGCAGCGCGAACCGCGCGCCCGTGGCCGACGAAATACTTTCCACTTGACCTTCGGCCTTTGCACCGCCATATCCGTCCACTTCTAACTCAACCTTCTGTCCAACGTGAATCTGATTGAGTTGCGTTTCCTTGAAGTTGGCCGTGACATACAGGCCCGTATCAGAAACCACGGACATCAGCGTCTGACCCGGCTGCACGAGTTGTCCAACTTCGACGAGCTTTTTCGCCACGGTGCCAGTGACTGGCGTCGTAACCGAGGTATACGACAGCTGCAACGCCGCATTGTCGCGCGCCGCTTCGGCCGCCAGTAAACGCGCACTCGCCAACCGAACACCCGCTTGCGCGCCGGTGATGCTGGATTGCGCGGCGTTGACCTGGCGTTCTGTCGCAACAACGTTTGCCACCGCGGCGTCAAACGTCGCCTGCGCGGCGTCAAGCTGCGCTCGGCTCACAATTTGTTTTGCAACGAGATCCTTGGCGCGATCGAGATCCTGTTGTGCTTTCGTTTGCTGCGCCTTGGCCGCGATCACCTGCGCATCGGTTACGGCGCGCTGACTGGTGGTGGTCTGCACCAGGGCCGCGGCCTGTCCTTCAACGCCGCGTACACCGGCCGACGCACGCGCCGCTGCCAAATCGGCCTCGGCCTGCGCAACTTTCACCTTGTATTCGCTGTCGTCGATTATGACGAGCGGCGATGCGGCATCAACATGTTTGTTGTCGCCGGCGTTGACGGTGCGCACGTACCCACCAACACGCGCGATGACCGGAACAATGTGTCCGTCAATCTGTGCGTTGTCGGTACTCTCGTGCGCGCTGCTCCAGAGATATTGATTGTAGCCCCAATATCCTCCGCCAGCCAGCGCGAGCGCCAGGATCACGAATGGGATCGGGTTGCGGGAAGTACTGGCGGCTTTACCAGCAGCCTTGGTTTCAGTTTCAATTGCGGATGTAGCCATGATTTATCTCGGTAAAAGCAGTGAGCGGTTCTTATAAAAGTCAGCGGCGCGAATAACAGCGCCAGTTTGAGCACAATGCGAGTCAGCGAATCTCCTGCAACTGTCCGGTCGCGCGCGCCAGTGCGATGCGCGATGCCTGATAGGCTGCCAACGCATCGTTGCGGAGCGTGCGCGCCTGGTTGAGTGACAACAACGCGGTAATGACGTCGCTGTTGCCCGCCACCCCAGCACGAAACCGCTCCTGCGCTTGCGACACCTCCTGCTCGGCAAAACGCAAACGTTCGGTGACGGCGGCAGCTTGCTCGCGTGTTGCGGCAAGATCGACCAGCGCCGAGCGCACTTCGAGTGTTGCCTGCAAGCGAACATCTTTGTCACGGGCTTCAAGCTCACGCGCAATCGCTGTTTGTTCGTCCAACCGTGCTTCGCGGCGGAATCCATCAAACGGATGGATAGAAACCTGAAGCGCCCATGAGTACGTGGAAATGGGATGCGCCCAGCTCTTGCCCAACGCACCTTCGTCGCCAACGGCCGACAACGTTGGCAGCCGTTCGGCCTTGATTGCTTTCGCTTGCGAGCGTTGGGCGTCTTCCTGGGCCTTGATTACCTGCAAGTCGGCGCGTTGATCAAGCGCGCGCGCAATAATTGCCGCCTCATCACTCGCGCTGGCATCAATGGGCAATCCACCCAATGAGTCGGCGAGCACCAACGGTGCATCGGCCGCGAGATTGAGCGCGCGGCGTAATTCAAGCCGAGCATGATCGCGATCACCACGCGCGCCAATCAACTGCACGCGGACGTTCGCGTTTTGGCTCTGTGCACGCGTGACATCCAACGCAATGCCCGCGCCCGCCGCGAGCTGATCCCGAGCAATACGTTCGAGGTCGGCCGCTAACGTTGAGTCGGCCAGGCGTGCGCTCAGCTGTGCTTCCGCGCGCACGACGCGAATGTACGCCATCGCTGCGGTTGCGGCAGCGCCTTCAGCCACCGTGTTCAGATCGGCTGCTGTGGCCACGGACGACGAACGCGCGGCCTTTACGCGAGCAAATGCGGCCGCATCGTATAGCGTTTGTGAAACACGAAACCGAGCGTCCGTTTGCGGAATAGGGCCGAGCAGCTGGCCGTTTGGATCGAACAGGTACTGACCAGTGGTCGCATCACGAAACGCAAAACCAAACGTGGCCGTGTTTGTCGTGCGCTGCGCTTGCTGCACGAACGCCGTTACGTCGGGATACAAGCTGGCCTTCTGCTGCACTACGCGGGCGTCGGCCTGTGCGACACGCGCGCGGACAACATCGAGGCTCGTGTTCTGCCGCGCGGCCATGCGGGCGGCGTCGCCCAGTGTCAGCGCACCTTGCGCCTGTGCCGATGAAAGCGCGACGCAAGGTGTTGCAGCCATGGCAACCAGCGCAGCGGCGCGCGTGCGAAGTTTTCTATGTGAGGTAAAAATCATGGGCGTAACGCGTGCAAATAGAAATCCAGTAGTTGAGCGCCGAGTTCGTCGTCGCTGGCGGAGAGCAGGGCGGGAAAGGAGTTGCGGCGGGTGCACCAGATGGAATGAGCCACACCAAGCGCGGACATCATGCGCGCTGCAACATCGGGGTCGATGCTCCGAAATTCGCCGCGCTCGATTCCACGCGAAATCACACGGCTGAGCAAGCTCCGTCCACGCAGAATGACTTCGTCCGCGTAGAACTGCATCAGGTCGGGAAAGTTGTGCAGCTCGCCGATCACCAGACGATGCACGACCGCAAAGCGATCAGATCGCAGGAATTTCCACCAGACGTGAAATAGTGCGGTCAGCTGCTCGGTTGAACTTTCTTCGGCGTGTTCCGCAATGATGGCTTCATTGCGGTCGAGTTGCTGCACCATCGACTGCCGTACCATTTCGCGAAACAGTTCTTCCTTGTTTGGGAAGTACAGGTAGATCGTGCCCTTGGCTACGTTTGCGCGTTTTGCAATGTCGTCCAGTCGTGCACCGGCCAGCCCGCGCTCACCAAACTCGTGAAAAGCAGCGTCGAGAATCTGCTGCGGACGCTCTTCGGGCGCGCGTCTTCGTTTTGGTTCGATTGTTTCGGAAACATCAGTTGAAATAGCCATCGTTTATATCTCAGCCCCAATGGGCGATGAAGTCGCGGTACAACGCTGAAACACCACATCGCAGCAAACGGCGGCGCGTCCGTGCGTGCGATCACGCGTGCGTGCGATCACTCCTGCGCGCGATCAAGCGTCAACGCGCAAGTGGTTGTGACTGGTCCGGCGCATTCACCAGCTGCGCGAAATGTTCGCCAGTGCGCAGCACCGATGACGGCAGCGCTTTTTTGCCAACGCGCCCCAGGTGCGTGTCCTGGAAGGCCGTGGCGTATTTGAGGCCATAACCCAACGCACGATCAATGCCGATGTGCGTGATCCAGAGTGAGCTGGTGAGCACCAGCGCCCGATGATCGAGCGCGCCGCCAATCACCCCAATCATCAGGGGCAACGCGTAGCTATGTGCCACGTTGTACAAGGCCGCGCCCACTCTCGGGCCCCACACGTAGCCAATCAGCGAGAGATCGGGCACGAGCAAGAGCAGGGCAAAACGAGCCCAGCCGCCACCCATGCCCGCCCAAACCATCAGTCCGGCAACGGTGACAGTTAAGGCCTCAAGGCGAAGCCAGCTACGAACGGGTGCTCCAACGGGCTGCATGCGGAAAATCGAGTTTTAGGGAAGGTGCGCTAATGACTGACTGGTCAGTATAGACACCATCCAGACGACTTTCAAGTAGGTAATTCGGCCGACCTCATCTCCCGCAAAGGTGAGGGGGCCCTGCCGACTGATCGACAAAGCCCCCCAAGCAACCGCAGGATTGCGCCGGTTTACACCAAACGCGCCCCAATCACCAACGCCGAAGCCGTCTTGTGTTCTGCGCCGCCCTCGGCCTTCTCATTCTCAAACTTCTTGTTCGTCAACAGCACGATGCCGTAGAGAATGAGTCCAATGAACAGCGCCCCGCCAATCAGGCCCATGAAGGCCGCGGTGGTGTCACTGCTCTCGGTCTGGTGTCCGCTCATGATGGTCTGAATGAAGAGGTGATGGAAAGCCGTTACTCGGCGTCGGTCACGCGCACGGACGTCATGGCGTCATTGGCCACAAAGCTGGGCAGCAGGTCGACACCCTTCGTGATTTTGCCGAACACCGTGTGGACGCCGTTCAGGTGCCGCGTGTTGGATTCACTCAGCACCATAAAGAACTGGCTGCCACCGGTGTTTTTGCCAGCGTGGGCCATGGAAAGCGATCCAACGGCGTGCTTGTGCGGGTTGCCAGCTGTTTCGCACTCAATCATCCAGCCTGGGCCGCCCGTACCGACCTTGCGGTCGCCGGCGGGCAGGTCGCGCGAGAGCGGATCGCCACCCTGCACGACGAAATCTTCGATGACGCGATGGAATTTGACGCCATCATAGAAGCCGGAGTTGGCCAGCTTCTCAAAATTTGCAACAGTCTTGGGCGCTTCGGCCGGATACAACTCGGCGACCAGCGTTCCCTTGGTTGTTTCGAAAGTGGCCAGTTTGGTCACGGTAATCCTCGGTATCAGATGGAACAGGAAATGGGAAATTAGTCCGGCGCGTGGGGCGAAGGAACCTCTGCGACTAGCTCGGCCGATGGGCAGACGTCATTTAGCACGCACTTTCCGCACAACGGCTTCCGGGCCAGGCAAACTCGCCGGCCGTGCCAGATCAGCAAATGACTGATCAGCGTCCAGGAATCGCGAGGGAAAAGCGGGATCAGCGCTTGTTCGATTGCGACCGCGTCGGCCTCGCGCGTGAGCCCCAGGCGACGGCTCAACCGCTGCACGTGCGTGTCGACGACAATGCCTTCGTTGATGTTGAACGCATTGCCCAACACCACGTTCGCTGTTTTCCGTCCCACGCCGCCCAGTTTGATCAGTTCCGGCAATGTGTGTGGTACCTCGCCATTGAATTCGGATTCCAGCGTCGACGCCATCGCGATCAGGCTTTTTGTTTTCGCGCGAAAGAAACCGGTGCTCTTGATGATTTCTTCGACGTCAGCAGGATTCGCACCAGCGAGTTTCTTCGCGTTCGCATATTTCTTGAACAACACCGGCGTCACCATATTCACTCGTATATCGGTGCATTGCGCGCTGAGAATTGTGGCCGCGACCAACTCGAACGGATTGCGAAAATCCAGTTCGCAGTGCGCGCCGGGGTATTCGCGCGACAGTCGTTCAAGCGTGACCGTCGCAATGTGTTGACGGTCGGCTTTGGTACGAGGCGAACGCGAGACCAGCGGTGCACGTTGCGACGGTTTCTGCCCGATTGTTCTTACGCTGCGCCGATTGGCCATTCGAGGGCGAGAACTAGTGTGTGGCGGCGGTGCGTCGTGCGCGCGCGAACTCCAGCACCGCGTTGGCGGATTGCGAATTCAAAACATCGGCTGCGCCAAGCCAACCCTTGCGTGCCGTGGCAATGCCTAGTTCCAGATTCTCGAGTCCTTGCGGTGAATGCGCGTCCGGGCCAATGGACACAAGCGTGCCGTGTTTTTTCGCGAGGCGACACATGCGCCAATCGATATCAACGCGATGAGGGTCGGCGTTGAGTTCAATCGCTACGCCAACCGCGCCGGCCTTCTCGATAATCGCGTCCATGTTGATCGCGTAGGGTTCGCGCGTGAGCAACAAACGCCCCGTGGGATGTCCAAGGATCGTGATGTGTGGATCATCCAGGGCCTTCAGCACGCGATCTGTCATCTGACGCTCGTCCATGCCGTAGCGCGAATGAATGGATGCGATGACAAAATCAAACCGATCGAGAAACTGTGCGTCGTAGTCGACGCGACCGCACGGCAGAATATCTGCCTCAATGCCTTGCAGCACGCGGAAGTTCACGCCGTTGCACTCGAATGTCGAGTTTATTTCCGCAATCTCCTCGTGCTGCCGGAGAATTGCTTCGCGCGCAAGTCCGCCCGCATACGTGTTCGACTGTGAATGATCCGAAATGCCAAGGTAGCGCCAGCCCAATGCAACGGAGGCGTTGGCCATTTCCAGAATCGTGGCACCGCCGTCGGAGTATTGCGAATGGCAATGCACCGCGCCCACGATGTTGTCGTTCGTGAGTAGATCGGGCAACGTGTGGTTGGCAGCGGCTTCAATCTCGCCATCACCCTCGCGCAATTCAGGCGAAATGAAATCGAGACCAAACTGTTGATACAATTCGTGTTCATCGGCAATCGGTATCACCTTGCCCTTGGCGTCGCGCAACTCATCGCCCGACACCGTGAACCCAAGGTTTGCTGCGCGATCGAGCACGGCGCGAACGTGTGCGGTGTTGCCGGTCGCGCGCCATAGCGCCAACGCGAATTGTTCGGGTCGAACGCAGGCCAGATCCAGGCGAGCGCCATCGTCAAAACGCACGGTGATGGTGCGACCGCCGCCACCCAACACATCGCGAACTCCTGGCAACTCGTGCGCAATCGCGGCTGCCACCACACTTGGTGATCCGCTCACCGACGCGACCATGTCAATGTCACGCACGGTTTCGTTCCGACGGCGAATCGATCCGGCAATCTCCACGCTTACGGTGTCAGTGTGCCCAACCAGCGCTACTCGCAATCGCCGGGCTTCACTGTTCGCATGGCCCCACAATACCGGCGAACCCGACGCACGGAGATCGGCGATTCCCTTCCGAATTTTGTCCGCCGTTTTGTTCCCAAATTTCGGCAGCGATGCCAAACGTCCGTCACGTGCTGCCAACTCCAGCTCCTGCAGCGTTTCTACGTGCAATCCATCATGAATCAAACGGATTTTCGCCGGACCCAGTCCAGGTACCAGCAACATCTCCAGCAGACCTTCCGGAGTTTTTTCCTGCAGTGTTTCAAGGGCGGAGGAGCCATTCGTTTCAATCAGCTCCAGCAATGTTGGCAGTGCCGATTGCGGTATCTGTAATAATGATCCCGGCCCCGGATCACCTGTCGCATCGGCGGAGGCGTCGGCAATCAGCAGTTGCAGTGCTTCCTCGCTGAGTACGGCAACCTGTCGCGCCGCCTGTTGAAAGTCCTGCACCGTGGCCCGCGGTTCGCCGTGCAACTCGAGCAACATTGCAACCTGGTTCAATGCATGGGCGGCGCTGTGCGAATCCATTTGCAAAATATAGCCCATCCGACAACGCCTGCGTTGGCCGCCCTCCAAATGCGTGTTACATCACGTTCAGCTTTCGACCCCGGCGAGCAACTTGGCCTGCTTCACCAATTCCACCATTTGACGTTCGGTGAGTTCGATTTCCTGCTGCGCTGCATCAACATCCAGCAGTCCCGAGCGCATCGACACTGCGACCTGGTTCAGATACCGCACCTTGGACAAAAGTTCGAGCGTCAACTGTCGCAGTCCGTGAAAGCGACGTTTCTCCGCGTTGGCGCGACGATAACGCTGCAATAACTCGTCGGGACGGAGTCGCCGCGCCAGCGCCAGCACTTCGGCCTCGGTTCGACCGGGAACAATGCCGCGATCGGGGATGCCCGCGTCTTCCCACGCCGTATTGGCAAACCACAATCGACCCACGTATTCGACGCCATCGTGCGACACGTGCAGCGTCACGCGCAGGCGATGTTCGTCAACGTCGATGGTGGCGATACCAGTTCTTGTAACACTTCCGTAAGGCAGCATGCGATTTCTCTCTACGTCGTCAGAAACGTCTCGACGCTTTGAAACAGCGCCTCTGGTTGCTCCACATACGGCACGTGTCCGCAGTTCTCCAATACTACAATCTCACCGGACAATACCTCAGCCGCCGCCTGCGCGGAAACCAGTGGAATTGGATCTTGTCGTCCTTGCACGACGAGTACGGGGGCATGGACGCCACGAAGCTGGTCGCGCAAATCGAAATCGCCGAGGCTTTCCCAAATGGATTGTTGCACGCGGCCGGTGACTCGGAATGAAGTCAGGGCCGATGCTCGTCGCGGATCCGCAAAATAGCCCGCAACGCTGATCTCGAACGCTCGTTGCCGGTAGGCCTCCATGTCACGGTCACGTAGTCCAGATGCCGCAAGCTCGGCGCGCATCGCTTCGATTTCCGGACTGCGTTGGCGACGCGTCAACTCGCGCTCGAAATCGTTTCGCCACTCGCGGGTGATCGGGGCGGGCGAAATGAGCACCAGTTTTGCGGGAGATGGGAAAGCGCCATGCAGAGCCGCCTGAATTGAATACAACATGGCTAACAGTCCGCCCCACGAATAGCCAACAAGTGTGAGGGGCGTGAGATCGAACTCTGTGATAAGCTGGGCCAGATCATCCACCTGGGTTTGCCAGGTGATCGGTGCCCGATCATCCGTTTTGGACTGACCGCCGCCGCGCTGGTCATACGTGAAGACACGATGCGAGTGCGCGAGTTCGAGGCACTGCGGATAGAGATAATCGTGATGCGCGCCCGGCCCGCCATGCAACAACACAATCGGGCGCGCGTTGCGGGGACCATCCTCGCGCCAATACAACGGCATTGACGTTGCGGTCGAAAATCCTTCAGCGCGTGGTGCAGGAATGGGTAGAGTTGGCATCGGCCGAACGTGTTCGCGGATAGACGATTGCGGGTGATGGGCCGGCCGCGACGCTGCGCGCGCGTGCCGGAGGGCATATTATCGGTACATCGCGTCGTTCCTTCCGAGCGTGGTGTGTTCCCACAACTCGCGTTGAAGTGTAGCGAGCAAGGTAGTCTCACGCGTGTGTTTCGGGTTCCAGGAGGAACATGGCCGGAGAAGTTCGTCACGAGGGGCCTCCTCGCACGCCATCGCTGGTTATGGTGCGTGCGCTCGCGTCCCTTGTCGAACGGCTAACGACGCAAGTCACACCAGCGTTGGGTATTCCGGTGATCACTCCTGAGGAGCGTCGCGGAGCCGTGCGCGAGTCACTCCGTGCATTGGCCAGCGCCGCGCGCACTGGCGCACTGCACTGCCATGTTGATGAACTGGGCATGCATGTGAACGATCAGGTAATTCTGCCGGCGGATTTGCGCGCGGAACCGCCCTTGTACGGACTTGCGCGCCGCCTGGTAAATCATTCGGTTGGCACGCTGAGTATTCGGCAGGGCGCGGCACCCGGCGAACTGCTGACACTTGGCCGAATGTTGGCGGACGCACCGCAACCACAGCCGTCGGAACCCAATGATCCGGGCGATGCTGATTCGTCGCCACGCCGTGCGACGCCCACGGAAGTACTGCGCTCGTGGAGTGTGTTGGTGACACCGGCCAGCACGCCGCTGTTCACGCCGAACACGGTATCGCAAACGGTTGGTGGAGCGATGGCCCGGTTGCGTGCGGCTCGCTCGGACGATGCTGCACGACAGGCGGTGGCCGACTTGCTCGATCTCGCGAACGATGCCGAACGGAGAAAGGACGCCGCCGCGATTGAATCGATTGCGGTCACACTGGCACAACACGCGCGCGCCCTGGGTTCCGGCGAAGGGCGCCTGGCGACCGAAGGCGGTTTGCGCCGACTTCTGCGCGAAGGGATTGTCGCGTTGTTGGCCGCACGCATTCCGGAAAGCAGCGATCGCGACACGCTCATTTCGATTCTGGCGCGCACTGGTGAATTAGGAGGGAAGGCGCTGGTCGAGCAGTTGATGTCGTCTCAGGACCGCCCGGCACGCCGCGCGTATTTCGACGCGATTGTCACGCAGGATTCCGGGGTGTCGCAGTTGCGCGAAGCGCTCAATGATTCGCGGTGGTATGTCGTGCGCAACGCCGCCGCCCTGTTGGGTGAGATGGGAATGACGGAATCCGATTCGGCGCTAATTCCGTTGCTCGCGCATCTCGACGAGCGCATTCGTATCGCGGCCGCACGCGCCCTCACACGATTGCGCACCGCGCGTGGGTTATCGGCCTTGCAACTGCGGTTAACGGATACCAACGGCGAAGTGCGTCGTCTCGCTGCGGCGTCATTTGCATTGAGTGGCAACGTCTCAGGCGGGTCGAAACCACCTTCGGCCGCATTGGGTGTCGCACTCACGGTGGAAACGGACGAAGACGTCGCGCTGGAAATGCTCGCATCGCTGGGCAAACTTGGCTCGGCCGATGCAGTACAGCGATTGATTCGCCTGGCGATAGGTGGATCGGAGCGTACATCGCACGCCGGATGGTTTCGTGTCGCAACGCTCGAAGCACTGGTGGTTGCCCGCGGGCACGCCGCAGTGCCAACACTTGAAGTGTTGGCTACCGACACAGACGAAGAAGTCGCTGCAGCTGCGCAGCGACTCCTTGGATCCGTCCTGACCAGTTAGGGCCCGGTCGATCGCACCTAGCGATCGGTGAAATCTGTTTCGTTGGTCACCAGTCGGCAGGTGGCGGCAATGAGTTCGGCCGCACGTTGTACATCTTCGAGCGCAACCATTTCGTTTGGCGAATGCATGTAGCGGTTGGGAATGGAAACCAACCCGGTGGCGACCCCTTCGCGCGACAGCTGAATGGCGTCGGCATCAGTGCTGGTCACGCGACCAGCCGCGTGCAGCGAATACGGAATGGATGCTGCGTCGGCGGCGTGTTTGAGTAGACGATACACGACCGGACTGATGACCGAACCACGCGTGATCACTGGGCCACCACCCAACTTGTGATCGCCGACCTCTTTCTTCTCCACGCTGGGATGGTCGGTGGCGAAGGTGACGTCAACCGCAATCGCCATCTGCGCATTCACACTGTGCGCGGCGACGCGCGCGCCGCCGCCCGAATATCCAATTTCTTCCTGTGTCGTGGCGACGGCGACCACACGCGCGGCGCCGGGGTTTTCGGCATAGCGACGCAGTGCTTCGAGTACCACAAACGCACCGATCCGATCATCGATCGCGCGCGATACGATGCGACCATTGGGAAGTTCAAGCAGGCGAGAATCGATCACGCCCGCGTCACCCACGCTTAGATATTCCAGTGTTTCCGCGCGCGACGTTGTGCCGATGTCGACCCAAAGGTCGGTCATCTTTGACGCCTTCTCGCGCTCGTCCGGCTTTATCAAGTGAATGGGTTTCTTGCCAATCACGCCGTGGACATCGCCCTTGTGACCAATAAAGCGAATGCGCTGTGCGACGAGCACTTGCGGGTCCCATCCGCCGATTGCCTCGATGAATGCAAACCCGTTCTCATCGATATAGGTGACAATCACCCCGATTTCGTCGATGTGGCCGGCCAGCATGATGGTTGGGCCGCCGCCGCCTTCGACCGTCGCGATACTGTTGCCCACCACGTCAGCCTTGACGGTGGCGAACTTCGCGGCTTCCTCACGCCACACACGGGCGGGCGCGTGTTCGAAACCAGACGGCCCGGGCGTGTCCAGGAGCCGTTTCAGAAATGCAAAGGAGGAGTCGGAGAACATATTTCAGGAAACTATACGCGAACGTAAGATTGAACCATGACCCTGATCTTGATCGCAATCGGAATCGCCGCCGGCGTCCTCTCTGGGATGTTTGGCATTGGCGGTGGCATCATCATCGTACCAACGCTCATGTACGTCGCCAAGATGGAGCCTCAACAAGCCGTTGGCACGTCGCTCGGTTCACTGCTGCTGCCCGTCGGGATCCTGGGCGCCGCCGCGTATTACAAAGCTGGTTTCATCGACATTCGCGCGTCGTTGCTGATTGGCGCCGGTCTCGCGATCGGTGCGTATTTTGGTGCACAGGTCTCCCTTCATGTCGACGCGACGACCCTCCGAAAAGCCTTTGCCGTTTTTCTGGTCGTGATCGCGGGAAAGATGTGGTTCAGCTAACGCGTTCGGCGTGCAGTGCATCGAGGGCGCTGAATAACGTTGGGTTAAAGATGCGCGCCATCGCCTCGATGCCTTCTACAACGCGCGGTCCGGGGCGGCTTACCAGTGCGGTCGCATCGAGCGCCCACACCTGACGTCCGGCTAACCACTTCCAATCCGCATGCGACAGCAACCGCTGCGCTTCTGCTTTTGCGGCCGCCAGTGTGTACCCGCACGGCGCAATCAGCACGATTTCCGGATCGGTTGAAATGAGGTCGCCCAGTGGCATCGCAACCGAGTGCGAACCAGCTTGCCCCGCAACATCACGCCCACCAGCGCGATGAACCTGCTCCGGCCCCCAATGACCGGCCACATACACCGGTTCGGTCCATTCAACCAAGGCCACGCGGGGACGAGGCGCGCGTTCAGCCTTGAGCGTGTTGTGAATGCGCTTCATGCGGTCCGTAAGACCGGCAATCAACTCTTCAGCTTCATCGGGCACGCCGAGCGCATCGGCCACCGCGCTGATGTCGGCGAAGATTCCATCGATGGTTGTGCCACCTAAGGTGACCACCTGCGGGCTTGGCTGCAGCCGCGCGGCGAGCGCTCGCACGTCCGACTCACGTACGGCACACACGTCGCACAACGCTTGCGTGAGCAACAGCTCAGGATGCAACGCGGTGATGCGTTTTTCGTCGAGTGTGAACAGTGCGAGCCCATTCTCCGATTGCGCGCGCACTGCGGCGTCGGTTTGTGCGGGATCAACATGCTGCGGCAGTGCACTGTGCGTCACTCGCGCACGCGAACCGACCACGGTCGGAAAATCACACGCGTGCGTGATCCCAACGAGATGTTCGGTTGCGCCAAGAAACGCCATGATTTCGGTGGCGGCTGGCAGTAGAGAGACTGTACGCATGGGCCAAGTTTGCCATCGTCACCAGAGAAACGCAAACACCGCTATTCGCTCGCGCGCGATGAACCAATTGCTGCGACAAACGCAAAACGATCGCACCGACTGCGGTGCGATCGTTTGACAAGTCAATCCTGATTGAGCGTAACGTTATGATCCGGGAGGCAGCATAACCGCATCAATCACGTGAATCACGCCGTTGGAGGCGATGATATCCGCTTTCGTGACGTTCGCGTTGTTCACCATGATTCCCGTTCCCATCATCATGATTTTCGCGTCACTGCCTTCGGCGGTTTTTTTGCTTTTGCCATTGAGCTTGGCAATATCAACCGCCATGACGCTGCCGGTCACCACGTGATACAACAACATCTCCTTGAGCGCTGTTTTGTCTTTCATGAGTGCAGCAAGTTTTCCAGGCGGCAGTTTTGCAAAAGCTTCGTCGGTCGGCACAAACACCGTGAACGGGCCCGCGCCTTTCAGCGTGGGTGTCAAACCGGCTTCGGCCACGGCCTTCTCAAACGTCTTGAAGTTGCCAGCGGCTTTGGCGGTCTCGATAATGTCCACGTTTTGTGCCCAGATGGTTCCGGGCATTGCCATGGCCATTACAGCGGCACTCGCGATCGGCAGCAACTGCTTGCGCATCTCATCCTCCCTGAAGTGGAACACCAGATCCGCTTCGGATCCGTGCAGTTGATACACCACTGGCGCCGCCATGAGCCGCTTGCTTGCCGTTGCAGGCGAGGCACATCACCCGCCGCTGCCGGAAGGCGATGAACTGCTTAGAGCCCCATGACCAGCGACTGCCGATACAACCTGGTGACTACGCTTCGTGGTTGTGCTGGACGATGAACCGCTTAGAGCCCCATGACCAGCGACTGCAGAAGGCTGAGCGCGAAATAGGCCACCAGCGGCGAAATGTCGATGGGACCAAACTTTGGCAGAATTTTGCGCAAGGGCGCCAGAAACCATTCCGTCATTTTGAACGACCAGCTCCACCATTTCGAGTACTGGCTGCCACCCACCCATGACGCAATTACACGCGCCATCACCGCGACCTGGAGCAGCATCAGCACCCAGTTCAACACGAGCGCGGCAATTCTTGTAGGGCCGGCGTAACTGCTGGCCACCAGCAGCATCAACTGCTGGCGCAAGAACTCAAGCAGTGCCAGGACGATCAATCCACCAATGGCGATGGCGCCCACCGTCCACCACGGCGCCTGCGCAGGTTGACCGCCCAATCGCACCACTCGCCGTTCGGTAGGCAGAAACAACGGATCGATTCCGCGCCGAGTGAAACGTGCGAGCGCGCTGAACGGTCCAATCCGTCGCGTGCGCACGGCCCACGACGCGGTCGCTCCAAGTGCGGTGAGAGCGGCCGCTCCGAAAATAGCGGGCCGCAACACAGCGATTGTGTTGGACAGTACCTCGATGGCCGGCGCGAGAACGTTCATTGCGGAGGAATGTAGCTGTAAAAACGCGCCGCGAAAAATACACCGGCTGCCAGCCCCGCAATTGAGAGGACCCACTCCAGCGGCAGGGTCGGCGCAATTCCCGCTGCGCGGGGAACGAGCCAGGACGTCAGCGCCAACGTTACGACGCCAGCCGTAACGAATAGCCATCGCTGAATGTTTCCACTGCCACGATTGCGCGGTGCCACAGCGTTTGCCTGACCGGCAATCAAGCACCAGTACCCCACTGGAAGCCACAGCAGAAACAACCACAACACGGTCACAGGGCGCGCGATCTTGTCGCCAACATGGACCACACTCTGAAACAAGGTCCACCCCAGGGAAAGCGTGATCGGAAGTTGCGCCGTGAGTGATTCTGTTCCCGCCGTCGAAGAAAGCGTCCACCGTTCAGGAGTTACTGCGAACCTCACGGTGCGATGAATGCCGCGCTCGGCAGCGAATGCCCGACGAAGCGGCAGGGTCGGACCCGGAAGACGCCATGTCGATCCGCGCAATCGAACACGCACCTCCGCGTCCTCACCGCGCTGTCCGAGCATCAATTCCGGATCGGCCACGTGTCCGCCCAGCACGGAAAGAAACGGAACAAAATCCCGACGCTCGTCTCGTCCATCAACATCCACAACACCATTCAGCGGCGCGTCCATGCTGCGAAACAGTATGACCGGTCCGTCACCCTCGTGCGCGAAGCGAGATCCGTTCACCGCGACTTGCGACACTGTGCCGTGAAACCAACCAAACCCGGCCACGGATGCGCCATTGCGATGAATCAGTCCGACTTGTTCAACGCCAACCGGTTGCTGCGTGTCGTGTCCAAGCGCCCATCCCGTGAAACCGAGAAAAGTTGTGATCACAAGGACGCTCACGCACGAAAACAATTGGGCCGCACGTGGTGACGGTTGGAGCCAGCGGCGGTGATGCCACGCGACCGAAGCGCCAATCAATGTACCGGTTGCATTCGTGAGCAAATCGGAGAGACTGGCAATACGTCCCATCGGCAGGCCAAAATATTGTGCGGTTTCAATGCCGACAGAAAGCAGCGCGCCCGTTATCAGTGCACGTGGAGGTGACGTACCCAACAGCGCCAGGGAAATGCCCAACGGGATGAAGAGCGCAATATTGAGCGTGACATCGGCGCCGCCTTCAGGTCCGCACGCCAGACAGAAGAAATCGGTGCGCGCCGTTGACAATCCGATTGCCCGACCCGGACTGAGCGTGGCAACTGCTATAAAGAGAAGCGATCCCGCGAGGAGGGCGCCACGCCACCCCTTCATCCGGCGCGACAGACGGCGCGGCCGCCCGGAGCGCGCATCGTGCTACTTGAGCACCGCGCGCGCAATGGTCTGCAGCTGCATGTTGCTCGTGCCTTCGTAAATCGCGCCAATTTTTGCGTCGCGATAGAACTTCTCCGCGGGGTACTCGCGCGTGTACCCGTAGCCGCCAAACAGTTCGAGACACAACGACGTGACGCGTTCACACATTTGCGACGCGAACAGTTTCGCCATCGCTCCTTCGCGCGCAATGTCCTTTCCGGAATCCTTGAGTCGCGCTGCGTTGTACACGAGCAAACGCGCCGCTTCGAGTTCAGTGGCTGCCTGTGCGACCTGAAACTGAATGCCCTGAAATTCGCTGAGCGATTTTCCGAACTGCTTGCGTTCTTTCAAATGCGCAATTGCGGCGGTGAGTGCACCCTGTGCGATGCCAAGCATCTGTGCGCCGATGCCAATTCGACCTTCGTTCAGCGTTTCAATTGCAACCTTGTAGCCTGATCCAGCTTCGCCCAACAACTGCGCATCGGGCACGAACACGTCCGCAAAGTGCAGGGCCGTCGTGCTCGAAGCGCGAATGCCAAGCTTGTCTTCTTTCTTGCCCACCGTGAACCCTGCGGCGCCGCGTTCGACGATGAACGCCGTGATGCCTTTGTACCCCGCCTCCGGCTTTGCATTCGCGAAGACCACGAAAATGCCGGCTTCGGCACCGTTCGTGATCCACGCCTTGGCTCCATTGAGCCGGTAGCCGCCATCTACACGCTCCGCGCGGGTGGCAAGCGCGAATGCGTCCGATCCAGACCCCGGCTCCGAGAGCGCATACGCGCCAATGGTTCCTCCGCAAAGTTGCGTCAAAAACTGTTCCTTTTGCGCCACAGTGCCGTAGCGATTGATGGGGTAATTCACGAGGGTGTTCTGCACATCCACCTGAATCGCGGCGGCTGCATCTACCTTTGAAAGCTCTTCCACGGCGAGGGTGACCATCATGAGCGAGCCATCCGCGCCGCCGTACAGCTCCGGCACTCCGATACCCAGCAGCCCCAGCTCCGCGAACTTTGACGTGAGGACTGGATCGAGCTTCCCAGCGGTTTCCATGTCGCGTACGCGCGGGCGCACTTCGGTTTCGGCCAGTTCGGCGACGGCGCCCCGAAAGAGTTCCTCTTCTTCAGAGAGCGTCGTGAGCGGGCTGTGAAGCGATGCGGGCGTGCTGTTCATGGGTCCAGGCGAGGTGTTGAGGGAAGGTGCCTAGCGGCCCTGAAATCTCCGGTATGGACATCACAGAAACCAGCGTCAGCGCGGGGTAAATCGGCGGCAAGCACATGGCAGAGTCCGGCACTGCTCTTGCAATATCGCCCGCTGTGTACAGCTTTGAACCATCCACGTGATACCGGGACCAATGCCAACCACGCCTTCACGACCCGAAGTGCCTCGTACCGTCGTCCGTTTCGGACAGGCGGTGGCGGGCATCGCCGGTCGATCAAGGCGATTCGCAGCGGCTCTTGCATGGTTGACAATGGTGGGAAGCGCTTGCAACAGCGCCGATCCGGTACGCCCAGCCGCGGCATCTCAAGTGCAGGGTGCGTTTTTGGGAAACGGCACCGTTGGAATGTTGCTCGACCAATCGGTGCGATTCCTGATCGTTGATGACGACGGGAATCCCGAAACAAACGTTGCAGTGAACTGGACGCCGTCAGGCAACGGTCGTGTTTCCTCCACCGATGGTGTGACCGACCAAAACGGAATCGTCGAAATTCGCTGGACGCTCGGCACCGTTTCCGGAATGCAAACGGTAACTGCTCGCGGCAGCGACGGATCGGAGCAAGTGTACTTTGCGAACGCGAGCCCCGATCGTGCGGCAACCGTAACGCTGGCAACCAACACAGCGCAAATGTTGATCCTTGGCGACACCGTGCACGTGCGCGCATTCGTCAGCGATCGCTACGGCAATGTTGTCAGCAACGAACCGACATTCACAATTGAAAGTGGCGCCGCCGCGATAGCAATTGTCTCGACGGGAGCGTTTGTGGCGCGCGCGCGTGGTACTGCGCGAGTGCGCGTGCAGTCAGATACCGCGAAGGCATTTCTCACGATCGCTGTGACGCCCGGCGCGCCGGTCGTGGACCACGTTTTACCCGACACGTTGTCGCCGGGCGCAAATATCACCATCAGTGGCAACTATTTCGCACTCGCACCCGAGTTCATCGAAGTAACCGTTGGCGGTGTGCATGCCGCCATCAACAAGGTGTCCGAAAACACAATCGAAGCGACGATCCCGAGCGGCAGCGCTTTCGGATGCGCGCCCACAGCACCGCAATCAGTGCGAGTAACCATCGCGGGTAATTCCGGGCAATTCCTCGCGCAATTCCGCACGGCCAATCGCATCAAGCTCGCGCGTGGTGAATCGGCCAATCTCCTGGACATTCAGCAGGTGACCTGCACGGAACTGGTTGAGCCAAGTTCACCACAGCGTGCGAAGTACGTAGTGGCCGTGCTTAACACGAGCGTGACGGCCGCAACGTTTTCCGGATTTGAATTGCGCGCGACTGGCGGCGGGTTGATGGCGAATCAAGTGGCCAGCGCCAAAATCGAGGCGTCGAGCATTGCTGTGCCGGGGAGCCAGCAAAACCGCGCGGAGGTTGCGTTTCAACAAGTCCTGGCCGAGGAAAAAGGCCATGCCGATTTTCTCGAGCGCCAACGGGCCACGTTTGCACAATATGGTTCGCCCGTACCAGCGTGGAATCGTATTCGGGCCGAGCGAGCAAGGTTCGCGGCGGTACGTGTTGCGCCGGCGGTTGGTGATCTGGTAACGATGAAAGCGATCTACACTTCATGCAGCGTCGGTCGCGATGTGCGCGCTCGCGTTGTTTATGTTGGGTCGAAATCGGTAATTCTGGAGGACGTGTTGTCACCACGCGCCGGCCAAATGGATGCACAGTACAAGTCCATGGGGATGGAGTTTGACGATGTGGAGTATCCGCTCCTCCGTACCAACATGGGCGATCCACTGGCCATGGATGCGACGCTGGGCGGAGATGGACGAGTGACGATGTTATTCACGCGTTATGTGAACGACTCGCTCCCCGGAATTCAGGGGTACGCAACGGCGTGCAATTTTTATCCGAAGGCAACCTTCGCGCCCAGCAACGAAGACGAAGTGTTTTACGCGCGCGTTGCCAGCGCCAGCGAAGACCCCGAAGCGTGGCGCCGCTCGATGCGCAGCACCCTGCTGCACGAGTCAAAACATCTGGCATCGTTTGCCGAACGCATTTCGCACAACTTGCCGTTTGAAGAGTCGTGGCTGGAGGAAAGCACCGCGCGCATTGCCGAAGAATTGTATTCCAGAACATTTGCGGGCGGTGGCAGCTGGAAAGGCAACAGCGGCTACACCAGCACCGTGCGTTGTGAAATTTATCAATGCGACGATCGTCCGCTGATGATGTGGAAACACTTCTCCGTGCTGCACCAGTTCTTCCGCGGTGTTGATACTCTCACGCCAATTGGTGCAGCGGCCAGCGGCGATTTCACGTTTTACGCCAGTGGTTGGTCACTCGTGCGCTGGGCGGCCGACCATTACGCCATCAATGAATCGGAATGGCTCCGTGATCTGGTGCGGGGCGGCGCGCAAACGGGGCTCGCCAATCTCGCCTTGCGCTCAGGACATCCGGTAGATGAAATGTTGGCCGATTGGTCGCTGGCCAATGCCGTCGACGATCAGAGCGCGTTTATCGCGGTGAAGCCAACGCTGTCATTCCCGAGCTGGAACATGCCTGACATCATGAACGGTCTCGCGTCGGCCGATCCAAGTCGGTTTGGCGACGCAACCCCACTCAAGATTCGCGCGTTCTCGTTTGGCTCGACCTCGTTGCTCGTACCCAAGTTGCGCGCGTTTTCGAGCAGCTATTTCAGCTTCGAAGGGCAACAGATTGGCAGTCAGTTGGTGGAATTGCGTGGCGAAAACGGCGGAATTCTGCCTACGTCACTCCGCGTCGCAATAGTGCGCGTGGAGTAGATTCGGAAGCGTGACGCTTCCCGTATTTCTCGCGCTGGCCTCGCTTGCCGCAATTGCCGCAATCTGGTTCGGATATCCACTGCTGGTGTGGGTAGCTGCCCGAATTATTCCGGCCACGCCGCAAGCCGTAAATCGGCCTAACCACTGTTCCGTGTCCGTGGTGCTGGCCACGAGAGATCCGGCAACAATTGTGCGCGCGCGCATTGAGAACCTGCTCGCGACCGAACATCCCGCGCACCTGATGCAAATTGTAGTCGCACTCGATGCGGAGGGCGCGCAGTGTGCGGCGCACGAACTGGCCGGAGTTGACAGTCGTGTTGTGGCAATCGTTGGTGATGCGCCAGGCGGCAAAGCGGCAGCGCTGAACGCGGGCGTGCGCGCGGCAACGGGGGATATTCTTGTTCTCGCCGACGCACAACAGCGTTTTGATGCGCGTACCATCCCGGAATTAACAGCGGCGTTGGCGGACCGGCGTTTTGGTGCAGTGTCCGGTGCGCTTCAACTGGGCAGCCGTACGCGGCGATCGCCCGTCGATTTGTATTGGGCAATGGAGAAATGGCTGCGCTACAACGAGTCACGATTGCATTCCAGCGTTGGTGTTACAGGCGCCGTGTACGCTACGCGCCGCGCGCTATGGCCTCAAGTGCCCGCCGGTACGCTGCTGGACGACGTATACGTGCCGATGTCCCTGGTGCTCAAAGGACATCGCGTTGGATTCAACTACGCCGCGCGCGCGTTCGACATGCGAACCTTTGACTCCAAGAATGAAGGCGTTCGTAAGACCCGCACCTTGACCGGCGTGCTGCAATTGCGCGAGCTGCTGCCCGGGCTCATGTCAATGCGGCGCAATCCCATCTACCTTCAGTTTGTTGCACACAAGTTGCTGCGACTGCTTACGCCAGTGTTTGCCGTGCTTTTTGGCGTCTCGATATTGTGGATTAGCGCGCTCTGGTTAATTCAGGCAACGGCCACGGAACGATGGGTTGTTGTTGCAATTGCGCTCGCGCTGCTCATTGTGCCGCAAACGCGCCGTCGAATTTTTGCACTCCTGCACTGGGTGGTGTCGCTGCAGGTGGCGACGTCGCGCGCGGTCCTGAATGGAGTGACGGGACGTTGGGGCGTGTGGAGCAAAACGCGTACGTAGTCCTATTGAATCAGGAAAACACGTCCAACGCGAGTTCGATTTTTCCAAACGGCGCGGACACCTGAACACCTTGCACCACTCCGCGAACACGCCCAAGCATTTCGCGAGCAATTGCGACCCCTTCGGCAACGCCGTGCTCCTTGCTTTTTTCACTGGCGCGACGCATCCGCTCCAAGACTTGTTTCGGTACTGTCACACCGGGCACTTCGTTCGCCAGAAACTCCGCGTTCCGCGCCGAGACCAATGGCCAGATACCGGCCACAATGGGAATGCGCACATCGTCAATGCTGCGCACAAATGACTCGAGTTGATCGGGATCGAACACCGGCTGCGTAATTGCGTACTCGGCGCCGGCTTCAACCTTCCAGTGAAAACGACGACGTTCATGTGCGGCATCAAGTGCGGCGGGATTGACGCCAACGCCAACCACAAATCGCGTCGGACTTCCGATGGGATTACCGCCCGGATCCAGGCCGCGATTGAGTTTCGTTGCGAGATTCGTCAAGCCGATTGCATCGATATCAAAGACTGCCGTGGCGTCGGGATACGGCCCCATCTTTGGTGGATCGCCCGTGATGAGCAACAGGTTGCGCAAGCCGAGCGCGGAGGCGCCCAGCAAGTCGCTCAGCATGCCCAACAGGTTGCGATCACGACAGCAGTAGTGCGTGACGGCTTCAATGCCGTTGCGTTCGATGATCAAACTGCACGCAATGGCACCCATGCGACTCTGGGCCCGTGGTCCATCGGGCACATTGATCGCGTCAACGCCGGCCTTGGCAAGCGCCGCCGCGTCGTGTTCCAGTCGCGCAGTTTCCACGCCGCGCGGTGGTACAATTTCCACCGACGTGACAAACTGTCCCTTCGCGAGTTTGGCACCGAAGCGTGAACGTTCCACAAGCGGAACCGGAGCAACGCCGGGATTCGCGGCTTTGACGGCCGCCATCGTGGCGGTGTCGGCGCGTGGCGCACCCACCGTACGTGGCGAAAGTGGACGCACGCCTTCAACCATCGCCTTGATGTGTTCGGGCGTCGTGCCACAACACCCGCCAATAATTTTTGCGCCGGCCTGAATCAGGTGACGCGCATACGACGCCATGTATTCGGAGCTGGCCATGTACATCGAACGTCCACCAACATCGCGCGGCATGCCGGCGTTGGGTTGTGCGGAAAGTTTGCGTGAGGTCACCACGACCATGCGTTCGATCGCTTCCAGAATTGTTTGCGGACCCACCGAACAGTTCAGGCCGATCACGTCAACATCGAGGCGGTCAAGTTCGCGCGCGATGTCCTCGGGTGATGCACCGAACGATGTCGTGAGATCGGGTCCAACCGTTGCCTGCGCGATGATCGGCATTGCGGCATCGACCGCGCGGGCCGCCAGCACGGCCTGCTCCAACTCCACCAAATCCGAAAACGTTTCGAGGATGAAACAGTCGGCCCCGCCTGCTTTGAGCGCGGACATCTGCTCGCGAAACAGCGCCTGTGCGTCTTCGCGACTGGTCGGGCCGAACGGTTCAATACGAACACCAAGCGGGCCAACGGCGCCGGCCACCAACCGCCCTTCACCAGCCGCCTCGCGCGCGAGTTCTACGGCGCGTTTGTTGATGGCTTCGGTCTGCGATTCAAGTCCGTATTGCGACAACTTGAGTCGGTTTGCGCCAAACGTATTCGTCTCCAGCACCTCGGCACCCGCTTTCACGTACATCGCGTGGATGTCGCGAACGAGGTCGGGCGACTTCAGAACGAGTTCGTCGTAGCACTGATTGATGAACACGCCCTTGGAGTAGAGCATCGTGCCCATGGCGCCATCGAAGATCACCACCTGATCGGGATGGAGCAGGCGGGCAAGTTGATGGGCGCGAGGGCGTGCGTCGGTTTCCGTCATGTTGGGCGGTTGAGGCAGCTGAAAGATTTTCATAAGGATATCTTGATATGCTCATCCCAGCAAGTAAGGTTTAGGGCGTGGATGCCCTTCTTGCCGCCCTGAAATCAGCCGCAGAACCAACGCGACTTCGCCTGTTGGCCCTGCTGACGCATGGCGAAGCCACTGTTTCCGAGCTTTGCCGCATCCTTTCCCAGTCGCAGCCGCGGGTCTCCCGCCATCTCAAGCTGCTCACGGATGGCGGCTTGGTCGATCGGTTTCCCGAAGGCTCGTGGGTGTTCTACCGTCTGGCCGATGGGCGCATCGCCTCAACCCTCATTCGGCAGATGGTCGCCGGTTTGGACGAAAATGATCCACGCCTGGTCTCAGATCGCGCTCGGCTCGACGTCGTCCGCGCACAACGGACCGCCAACGCTCAGGCCTACTTCAGGGAAGCCGCCGAACACTGGAATGTGATTCGTTCGCTGCATGTGGATGAACGCGACGTGGAACAAGCCATTCAACAGGCACTGGGCGACGCACCGGTCAACAACATGTTGGATGTTGGAACGGGAACGGGGCGCATGTTGGAGTTGCTCGGGCCGCGCGCCGGACGCGCGCTCGGTGTCGACATCAGTCATGACATGTTGCGCATCGCACGCGAAACGCTGGAGCGATCGGCGCAACCACACATGCAGGCGAGACAGGGCGATATGTATCGGTTGCCATCGCCGGTGGCTGCGCACGATTTGGTGCTGGTGCATCAAGTGCTGCATTTCGCCGATGAACCGGCTGCCGTGATTGCCGAAGCAACGCGTGTGTTGCAGCCCGGCGGGCGTCTGCTCATCGTCGATTTTGCACCGCATGACGCTGAGCAATTGCGACGTGAACATCAACATCGTCGATTGGGATTCACCGAGGACGAAGTGTTGTCGTGGTGCACGGCGACGGGACTCGAGGGAAAAGTTGTTGCACGTTTAGCAGGGACGCCACTTACGGTGTTGCTGTGGCTCTGTCACAAACCAATCGGTGTCGCGTCAGGCGCAACCACTGGTATCAACGGAAAACTGTAATGGACATGAAAACGGCTCGTCACGCCCGCCTTGCCAAACTCGACGCAATTCTGCGAGAACGGATTCTCGTGCTCGATGGCGCGATGGGCACGATGATTCAAACCTATGGCCTCCAGGAAGCGGACTATCGCGGCACGCGGTTTGCCGATTTTGCGTCCGATCTCAAAGGCAATAATGACTTGCTGGTACTCACGAAACCGGAGCTGATTCGTGAAATCGAAAGTGCCTACCTCGAGGCCGGTGCGGATATTCTGGAAACAAACACGTTCAATTCGAACGCTGTTTCGTTATCCGACTACCATATGGAATCGCTGGCGTACGAGCTGAATGTTGCGGCCGCCGCACTCGCGCGTTCCGTGGCCGACGAGTTTGAGCAGCGCAATCCGGCAAAGCCGCGCTTCGTGGCCGGTGTGTTGGGACCAACAACGCGCACTGCTTCAATTTCGCCTTCTGTTGATGATCCCGGTGCGCGAAACGTTACATTCGACGCGCTGGTTGCCGCATACGACACGGCCATTCATGGGTTAATGGACGGCGGCGCCGACATCCTGATGGTCGAGACAATTTTCGACACGTTGAACGCAAAGGCCGCGCTGTTCGCTATTGAGCAATATTTCGCGGCGGGGCATCCGCGTGTTCCCGTCATGATTTCCGGCACGATCACCGATGCAAGTGGTCGTACACTCTCGGGTCAGACGGCCGAAGCGTTCTGGACGTCTGTTGCACACGTAAAACCGCTGTCCATTGGACTCAATTGTGCGCTGGGTGCCTCGCAGTTGCGTCAATACGTGGTGGAGCTGTCACGACTCGCGAACGTGCACGTCAGTGCGCATCCAAACGCTGGATTGCCCAACGCATTTGGTGGATACGACGAAACGCCCGAGACGATGGCCACGGCGCTGTCCGAATGGGCGCAACACGGCCTGCTGAATATTGTTGGCGGCTGCTGCGGCACAACGCCGGCGCACATCAAAGCTATTGCAGATGCCGTCCGCGACGTCAAACCGCGCGCACTTCCGTCTATCGCACAGGAGTTACGGCTTTCGGGGCTCGAACCAATAATAGTTGGCCCCAACACAAACTTCGTGAACGTTGGAGAACGCACGAACGTCACCGGTTCAAAACAGTTTGCGCGCCTTATCCTGAACGGCAAGTACAGCGATGCGCTCGACGTTGCACGCCAGCAGGTGGCAGGCGGCGCGCAGATCATCGATGTCAACATGGACGAAGGTTTGCTCGACGCGGAAAAGGCGATGGTGACGTTCTTGAATCTGGTGGCGTCCGAGCCTGACATCTCGCGCGTGCCAATCATGGTGGATTCCAGTAAATGGAGCGTAATCGAAGCGGGACTCAAATGCCTGCAGGGAAAAGGCATCGTTAATTCGATTTCCATGAAGGAAGGCGAAGGGGAGTTTCTGCGACAGGCACGTCTGGTGCGCAATTACGGCGCGGCTGTCATTGTGATGGCGTTTGATGAACAAGGCCAGGCCGATACCGCCGAACGCAAGGTTGCAATTTGCCAACGCGCGTACAAGCTGCTGACCGAACAAGTTGGATTTCCGCCCGAGGATATCATTTTCGATCCGAATATCTTCGCAATTGGAACGGGCATTGAAGAACACGCGGGATACGCCCTCGAGTATTTTCAGGCGGTCAAAGAAATCAAGAAGTCGCTGCCGCACGCGAAAATTTCTGGCGGCGTCAGCAACGTTTCATTTTCGTTTCGCGGCAACAACCCGGTGCGCGAAGCAATTCATGCGGTATTTCTGTACCACGCCATTCGCGCCGGTATGGACATGGGCATTGTGAACGCGGGCGCGGTGCTTCCATACGAAGACATTCCGGCGGATTTGCTGGAACGCGTGGAAGACGTAGTGCAGAATCGTCGCCCGGATGCCACGGAACGTCTGCTTGAAGTGGCGGATTCCGTCAAAGGGCGCGCGGCAACGAGCAACGACGATCTCGCATGGCGCGATTTGCCAATCGAAGACCGCATTTCACACGCACTGGTGCGCGGCATTGACGCGTTCATCGTCGCGGACACCGAAGAAGCACGCCTTGCTTCGTCGCATCCGATCGACGTGATCGAAGGTCCACTCATGCGTGGCATGAATGTGGTTGGCGATCTTTTCGGAGCAGGAAAACTTTTTCTTCCGCAGGTGGTGAAGAGCGCGCGCGTCATGAAAAAGGCCGTGGCCCATTTGTTTCCGTTTATCGAAGCGCTTAAAACGGTCGACAGCAAACCAGTTGGACGCGTCCTGATGGCCACCGTCAAGGGTGACGTGCACGACATCGGCAAAAACATTGTCGGCGTGGTGTTGCAGTGCAACGGCTTTGAAGTGATCGACATGGGCGTCATGGTTCCGGCGGCCAAAATTCTGGATCGCGCACGCGAGTTGAACGTTGATGCAATCGGACTTTCCGGACTGATCACGCCGTCGCTGGAAGAAATGACATTCGTGGCAAGCGAGATGGAACGCCTGGGCTTCACGATGCCGTTACTGATCGGTGGCGCGACCACTTCCAAAATGCACACGGCAATCAAGATCGAACCGTCGTACTCAGGCCCGGTGGTGCACGTGCTTGACGCGTCGCGTGCGGTAGGTGTTGCCACCACATTGTTGAGTCAGGACAAACACACGCAATTCGCAGCGGACATTCGCACCGAATACGCCAGCATGCGGGCCGCTCGTGCCGGTCGCGGACTCACGCAACGCCTCATCTCGATTACCGATGCGCGCGCCAATCGCGCTGTTATCGATCTCACGCGGCCAGTACCAACTCCGGCATACACCGACGTTGAAACACTCGTGAACTATCCGTTAAGCGAGTTGGTGGAGCGGATTGACTGGACGCCATTTTTTCAAACGTGGGAACTCTCAGGTCACTATCCCGCCATTCTCGATGATCCGGTTGTGGGGGAATCGGCGCGCAACGTATTCGCGGATGCAAAAAAATTGCTGGATCGCATCGTACGCGACAACTTGCTCGAAGCGCGTGCGGCGTTTGCATTCTGGCCAGCAAATTCCGTCGGTGACGATATCGAGATCTACGCCGATGAAAATCGTACGGCGATCGTCACAACACTCCACATGTTGCGCCAACAAATGGACAAGAAGGGCGACGGTCGCCCGAACTTCTGCCTGGCCGACTACGTGTCACCGCGCGAAAGCGGCGTGATCGACTATATGGGTGGGTTTGCCGTTACGAGCGGTCATGGACTTGAGAAACTGGTCGCCGAGTTTGAAGCCGATCACGACGACTATGGGTCGATCATGGCGAAAGCGCTCGCCGATCGCCTCGCCGAAGCGTTTGCTGAACGATTGCACGAACGCGTGCGCCGGGAATTCTGGGGCTACGCGCCCGATGAAACGCTCGAAAATGTGGACCTCATCAAGGAATCGTACCAAGGCATTCGGCCCGCACCCGGGTACCCCGCGTGTCCGGACCATACCGAAAAGGGAGCGCTCTTCTCCTTGCTGGACGCTGAGCGGCGCGCCGGAATCATTTTGACGGAGAGTTACGCGATGTTTCCCGGAGCGGCCGTGAGCGGTTGGTATTTTTGGCGTCCGGAGTCGCAGTACTTTGGCGTCGGGAAGGTGTTGGCCGATCAGGTGTCGGACTATGCGGCGCGAAAGTCCTGGGACGCAGCGACCGCCGCCCGTTGGCTTGCGCCCAACCTGGCCGAATAACGTTGCTCCCCGTTGGTTTGCGCCCCGCCTCGCCAAGCAACGTTGATCTGTTGGCCTGCGCCCAAACTGACCCAGTAACGTGCAGATGTGGATACGCCGCAACACGGGTGCTGCAGTGGGCGGCGAGACGCATCACTATAAAAAACGTTTCAAAAATAGTCCAAAATAATTAACTCGTTTTATTGCAACACTTTACAAAATGGCCGAGCTCGGTTCACTGGCGAGCTCGGCTGGCACAAAGATTGACTGTAGGGATGTCGAGAAAGCCAACGCGCTTGCCGAAACCACCCCCTACGGAGCACCACCATGCAGGTACGATTCGCAGTCACCGCATCACTTCTGGCCACATTGGCGTTGTCGGCAAGCGCGTCCGCACAGCAGGGCGTCAATTCCACGGGTCAATCATGGCAGGCCGGCTGGACGCTAGGCACGCCGGTCAATGAATTCTGGAATCGTGCGTCTGATGACGGCCCGGCCTGCAACATCGGCTACTTCGTTGAGGGCGGCTACGGACCGTGCTCGAACGAACACCCCGGCGTGTTTGCGAGCCCCTTGGGTTGGACCAACGCGACCTATTTGGCCGCCGCCGTGCCGAACAGCAACACGCGCACCACCGTTCGTTTCACCGCCGGTACCTATCAGCTCACATTCCTTGGCCAAGTGGCAGGGGCCAGTCCGGCGCGTTTTGTGGGTGTCTCGTCAACGGACGGATCGGCCACACTGAGCCACACGTTCGGGGCTGCTCCGGAAACGTTCACGTTCAATACCGATCGCGAGTGGGAATTCTTCCTGCAACCGTATCAGCCGTTGTCCGCTGGCACGTTTTACTCGTCGGATGCCGCGACGCGCCAGTTTGCAGTCTTCGCGAATTCAAACGGAGCAAACGGCGACCAAGCCGGTGACTGGCTGGTGGGCGCCGAAGACAACGGCTGCGAAATCACCACGGTCGACTGCCCGAGCCGTTCGGACTACGATTACAATGACGCCCTTGTTCGCGTGAGCACGGTTCCAGAGCCGTCGTCCTACGCCTTGATGGCAACCGGCCTGATCGTCTTGGGTGGTGCCGCGCGTCGTCGTCGCTCGTCCGCCTCCATCGCCTGATTTCCACCGCACTCGGCTGCAGAACCGCCTTTGCCATCCAGCAAAGACGGTTTTGGCCTGGGTGGCGCGGACGTGCCGATATCGTGACACACCGAGCCAAGATTCGTCTTTCGGTGTATGCTCCTGCTCCTGGAATCGTGAGAGGGACAGTCGGAAGTTCCGACTGACGTGACCTTTCCAGCCCACCGTGAATTGGTACATCTTCCAACTGTGAGCACTTCAACAGTTCCGACAAACGACGTGACGGAAACGCGGTCGTTTTCATTGCCACAGGGCAATGCCGCCATTGCTGCCGCTGTAACGGCGGTGTTGTTCGGCATTCTCTTTGCGCGACCGGCCCAGTTGCTCGCGATTGCCTGGTGGGATGATCCGAACTCCGGTCACGGCTTGTTGCTCGCGCCGTTGTCTTTCATTCTCGCCTGGAAAGCTGGTGTGTCGGCCAAAGCCAAACCGCAGCCGCTGCTTGGGATAATCATCCTGGTGCTGGCGGTGCTCGCGCGCTACGCGTCCGATTTGGCGGCCGAATTGTTTGTGATGCGTTGCTCGATGTTGTTGGCGGCGGGCGGATTGGTGGTATACACGGCCGGTGTTCGGCAGGTACTCCACTGGTGGTTGCCGTTCACGCTGTTAACGCTGTCCATTCCAATTCCCGAAGTCATTCTCAACACGATCGCGTTGCCGTTGCAGTTTAACGCGTCAAAGATTGGTGCCGCACTGCTTCGCATGCGTGACATTCCCATCCGTTTGTCGGGCAATGTTATCCTCATGCCTGGACAACAGTTGTTTGTGGCCGAAGCCTGCAGCGGTTTGCGATCACTGACCGCGTTGTTGAGTCTTGGTGTGTTGCTGGGCGCGCTGTTTCTGCGCTCGTGGCCGTTACGTGTAGTGTTGATTGCGCTCACGATTCCCGTCGCCATCCTCATTAACGGTGTTCGCATTTTCGCCACCGGTTTCCTGGTGTTTTTCGTAAGTCCCGAAATGGGGCAGGGATTCATGCACACCAGTGAAGGCATGGTGATGTTTGGTGGTGCGTTCCTCATTACGGGCATGATCACCTGGATCATGTCGAAGGGCGAAGACTACTATTTCAGCCGGAAGAATTCATGAACGCAAGAGTCGCGCAGTTTCTTCCAGCGGGTGTTTTGCTGGTTGGGGTGATGTTCATTTCGGGTATTCGCGAACAGTACGTCGTGAAGCCGGCGCAGCCGATGACCGCAATCAACCCGGTATTTGAAGGCATCACGGGCGTCGACAAAACGATTCCAGCCGATGAACAGAAGATTGCTGGCATGGATGAATTCATGTTCCGCGGCTACAACACGGATTCGATCGAAAAGTTCAGCATTTACGTGGGTTACTACAATCGCCAGGTTCAGGGCAAAACAATTCACTCACCGAAGAATTGCTTGCCGGGAGCGGGTTGGGACATCATGGCAAATGATCCCGTGCCATTGGATGATCCCTCGCCAACTGCGCCGCGTATCAATCGCGTCGTGTTGTCCAACAAAGGGCAGCGCGCGCTGGTGTATTACTGGTACCAGGGGCGCGGTCGCATCGCGTCAAACGAATATCGGGTGAAGTGGGATTTGCTTCGCGATGCGGCACTGTACGGACGCACCGAAGAAGCGCTGGTTCGCATCGTCGCATATGTACCGCCTGCGCCACCCGAGGGCAGCGGTTCAAAAGCGGATACCGCGTTGGTAACTGCCGACTCATTGGCTAAGCGCGTTGCGTCGCCGCTCGCGCAGTCGGTCTTCAAGGTGTTGCCGGCGTTTGGCGTTAACTGAAGGTCCGCGCGGCGCGCAGTGGCAGTGTAACGCCCACCATCCGCGCATCGCGCAGTGCCCGCGCCAACCGCAATGTCCGCTAAATGAGTAGTCGGTTGCTATCAAAAATACAGCAACTCAAAGGCCGCAGTCCGCACGAGTTGTACGCTCGAGTAATACAGCGCGCGTATATCTGGAGCGAACGAGCGGCCTTGGCTGTTGGGAAAAGCAAGGCGCCGCTTCCGGTGCTCACCACACGCACATTTCGGCAGGAATTTTTCCCCGGGTTCCATGATCTCGGCGCCACGCTTGAGGCGTTGCGCCGTCATACACCGCACGACGAATCAGAAGTGTTGGACCGCGCGGCCGCCATTGAACGCGGAAACATTCCGTTGTTGGGTTACGGCATGGTGCACGTGGGACCGCTGCCCGAATGGCAGCGCGATCCGTTCGTAAATCTGTCAGCGCCACTTCACCACTGGAGCACCATTCCGTACCTCGATCCCAAAGTAGTGGGGGATCATAAAGTCGTATGGGAAATCAGTCGTCATCAATATTTTGTCACAATTGGACAAGCGTGGTTGTATTCGCGCGATGAACGGTGGCCGCAATCGTTCGTGCAATACATCCAGTCATGGCTGGATGGCAATCCTGCCTCTGTTGGAATGAATTGGGCCAGCAGTCTGGAAGTTTCGTACCGGGCAATTTCGTGGATCTGGGCAATGCAGTTGATGCACGATGCTTCGGCAATTGATGCACAATTACGCGTAAGAATTCTGCAAAGCCTGAAGGCACGCGGACGTCATCTCGAGCGATATCTCTCGACGTATTTCAGTCCGAATACACATTTGACGGGCGAAGCGCTGGGGCTATTCTACATTGGCACACAATGCCCCGAGTTGCCGGAAGCCGCGCGCTGGCGCGCCATGGGATCGCAGATTCTCGAAGAGAGCATCAACAAACAGGTGTTGCCGGATGGCGTCTACTTCGAACAGGCAACGCAGTACCATCGCTACACCATCGATATTTATCTGCACTACTGGTTGTTGTCCCAATCGACACAACCAGCGGCGTCAAGCGAAGTTTGGAATGCACTGAACCGCATGTTTGACGTCTTGCTGCACCTCACGCGTGCCGACGGCAGCATTCCGCTAATTGGTGACGACGATGGTGGGCGACTGGTGCAGTTGGACAATCGGCGTCCGACGGATGTTCGTTCGCTACTGGCAACAGGCGCCACGATTCTCGGCCGCCACGACCTTGCGTGGATGGGTCGTGCGGACGATGCGGCCCTGTGTTGGATGTTGGGTGGCAATTCGGTTGCCGCCCGTGATCTGCTTGTTGACGAACCTCCAACCGAAACTTCGCGCGCGTTCGCGGATGGGGGCACGTTCGTCATGCGTGACGGGTGGGGCGCAACTGATGGTCACGTGACCATCGATGCTGGGCCGCATGGCGCGCTGAGTTTTGGCCATTCGCACGCCGACCCGCTCTCGGTCGAACTGGCGGTGGGCGGCCGGCCACTTTTTGTGGATACCGGCACATTCACGTATATGGGTGCCGAGCGTGATGCATTTCGTTCAACGGCGGCTCACAATACGGTCGAGGTGGATGCAACCAGCACAAGTCGGCCGGGCACTGCATTCCGCTGGGAATCAGTCTCCCACCCAACTGCGCTCACGTGGACGGAAGACGCGAAATTCACTTACTTCACCGGTCAACACTCGGCGTACGCGAGTTTGCCATCGCCGCTGGTACACCAGCGCGGCGTGCTCCACGCTGCTCAAGGCATCTGGATTGTGCGGGACCAGCTGGTTTCGAACGGGCAGCACGAAGCGGCGCTTCGCTGGCATTGTGCGGCGGGCATTTCGGTCGAGCAGCTGATGGCAGGCACCGGATCCAGCGCGGTGAGTTTGTCCGAAGACAATACCCAGCGTGCCGTGCTGGTCGCGTTTGGCGGCAGGACCGGGTCAATGCGCGTGGAACGCGGCTGGGTCTCCGAACAGCTCGGGCACAAGTCGCCATCGAACGTGTGTGTTTGGCGGGAATCGACAATTGGCAACGCCGTGCTGGCCTCAATCGTCGTTGATTCAGCGCGTTATGACATAGCCTGGGAGGCGACCGCGCGCTTCCGCGAACAGATGCAGGGGGCACAGGGCGTGCTTGCCGTTCGTGCCAAAGACGAAGGAGCGTCCGAGTACACGTTGATTGTGGTGGGCAACGAGAACTCCGTCACGTTTCTCGATCTTGCGTTCGTCGCAGATATCACCTGCATTCAGGTTGATGCGGTCACGGGAAAAGCAGTGGATCTGATCGCGGTTGGCGTGAGTGCCGTAAACATCCCCAGCAACAACGGCATTACGTTTGTTTTTTCCGGCGCGGGTGCGCATTGGGTATCCGTTTCGAACATCAATGCTGGTGACAGCGCGCGGCAGGTTCGTTCGGGTTTGATGGCGCCGCCAGGTGTTCACGCGACACAGCGGCAACAGCAGTCGTTGTCAACACTTTCAACCGTCTGATCCATGTGCGGTATTTGTGGTGTCGTCTCGGTCTCGACAGATGCAGCCACGCTGCATCCACATGTGGTGCGCATGGCCGACGCCATCGCGCACCGCGGTCCCGACGACGCCGGTCTCTATGTGAACGACGGTGTCGTGCTTGGTCATCGCCGCTTGAGCATTGTTGATCTGTCAACTGGCAATCAACCCATGCACACGGCCGATGAGCACCGCACGATCGTGTTCAACGGCGAAATATTCAATCACCCGTTGCTGCACGCCGAGTTGGAAGCCAGCGGTGTGAAGTATCGCACGCGCTCCGATACTGAAACAATACTGCACGTGACCGCCACCGACGCCATCAAGGGTGTTGAGCGGTTGCGCGGAATGTTTGCGTTTGCCATCTGGAACAAGGCCGATCGTGAACTGCTGGTTGTGCGCGATCGATTTGGCGTTAAGCCGTTGTATTACCATCTCGGCGACGACGGCACCTTTTGGTTTGCCTCTGAAATCAAGGCATTACTGGCTGGCGGAGCCATCAAAGCCGAGCTGGATGAATCAGCGCTTCCGTCGTTTCTCGCGAATCGTGCACCGATGGGCGTGCAGACGCTGTACAAAGGTGTCCAACGTCTCGAAGCCGGATGCGCGCTGCGTTGGAAGGCCGGAAAGGTGCAAATTTTCCGCTACTGGGATTTGCCGGTTGCGGGAGAAAAAGGCGACACACAGTTGCGTGATGAGGACGTCTCGCACGAGTTCTACGATCGCCTCAAGGAATCCGTGCGCTTGCGTCTCATGAGCGACGTGCCGTTGGGCGTGTTTCTCTCGGGCGGCATCGATTCGTCGGCCATTGCCGCGATCATGCGCGACCTGGGCGTCAGCGATCTGAAAACGTTCTCGGTTGCATTCGAGGAACGCGAAGCCAACGAGTTCGAATACGCGCGCCTCATGGCCCGGCACATTGGCGCCGAGCATCACGAAGTGCAGCTCGGTCGTGATGATTTCTTTGCGGCGTTGCCGTTGCTCACGTGGCACGAAGACGAGCCAATCGCACATCCGTCCAGCGTACCGCTGCACATGGTGTCACGCCTCGCGGCACAACACGTGAAGGTTGTACTCACGGGTGAAGGGGCGGACGAATTGTTGGCGGGATATTATCGCTATCGCTGGACCATGATCAACCAGCGCATTGCGGGTGCATGGCGTCACGCGCCGCGGTTCATGCGCGGAGCCGTGTCGCGTTCGATTACGGGCATGGCCAACGGTGGCAATGCACTCGCGCAGAAATTTTCGCGTACAGCGTTAGTGCGCGAGGCAACACTCGACGCGCTGTACCTCGACAACTTCGCGGCATTCGGGCGCGGCGCGGTGAACGAACTGCTTTCAACGCGAACGCGCGCGAATATTGGCGATATCGATCCGCATGCGACATTTCGCAACGCCTACGAAGGGCGCAAAGGTGGAATGCTGGGCCGGTTGTTGTATGGCGACGCCAAAACGTATCTGCACGAATTGCTCATGAAGCAGGACCAGATGAGCATGGCCGCCAGCATCGAAAGTCGCGTGCCGTTTCTCGACCATCCATTGGCCGAGTGGGTCACGCGTTTGCCCGATCGCTTCAAGTTGCGCGGCACGGAAACCAAGTGGTTGTTGCGCTCGGCGATGAAACCGCATCTGCCCGATACCATTCTCAATCGACCGAAAATGGGTTTTCCAGTGCCAATTGGTGCGTGGATTCGTGGTCCGCTCAAAGCGAGTGCGGAAGAACTGGTGTTGGGAAGCCGTGCGTCCGCGCGTGGGGTTCTCGACAACGATTCCGTGCGCACCATGTTCAATGAACATGTCACAGGTCATCGTAAACACGACGAACGGCTGTGGGTGCTGATGGGGCTCGAACTGTGGAATCGCATCTTCATCGATGGCGAGGATCATGCGTCGGTGGCGAAGTCACTGGGGTGGACGAAGACGGCGGTGATGGATGGGTTGCCGATTGTGGCTCCGAAAGCGACGCCCTCCAACTGAGTCTGATTCGTGCATATTTTGTGGCTTAAGACCGAATTGCTCCATCCGGTGGACAAAGGCGGACGCATTCGCACCTACAACATGCTGCGCGCGCTGTGCCGCGACCATCATGTCACGTATCTCACGCTCGACGATGGCGCCGCTGCGCCAGATGCTGTTGCGCGCGCCGGCGAATATTCGCATGAGTTGATTCGCGTGCCCTTCAGCAACGCGCCCAAACGATCACTTCGGTTCTTTTCCGAACTTGCAGCCAACCTGGTTTCTCCTTTGCCGTATGCAGTCGCGAAATATCGGTCGGACGAGATGCGTGGTCTCATTACAGAAGCAGCGGCGCGCGGACCCGACATAATCGTCTGCGATTTTCTCTTTCCAAGCCTCAATGTTCCTGACAATCTTGGCATCCCGATTGTGCTGTTTCAGCACAATGTGGAGGCCGTGATCTGGGAGCGTCACATGCAAGTCGCGAAATCGCTGCCTAAGAAGATGTACATGAGGGCGCAGTGGCGCCGCATGCAGCGACACGAACAAGCGGAGTGTCTACGCTTCGACCATGTGGTTGCAGTGTCAACACAGGATGCGGACGCGTTCACTCGCGACTATGGTGTGAAGTCGGTGTCCGATGTGCCAACGGGTGTTGATACCGAATATTTCCGTGCCGACAACACAACACCACGCAAACGCAACAACCTGGTGTTCACGGGTTCGATGGATTGGTTGCCCAACGAAGACGCCATCCTGTGGTTTACTGAATCCGTATTGCCGTTGGTGCAGCGCAAGATTCCAGATGTTACACTCACGGTGGTTGGTCGCAACGCGACGCCGCGACTAATGACGCTCAACGGCATCAACGGCGTTGAGGTGACCGGGTCGGTTCCGGATGTGCGTCCTTACCTTGCGCGCGCCGAAGTGTTCGTGGTGCCAATTCGTATTGGTGGTGGCACGCGACTCAAGATTTACGAAGCGATGGCAATGGCGCGGGCCGTAGTATCAACACCAATTGGAGCCGAAGGGCTGCCGGTGGAAGATGGTGTGCACGTGTTATTGCGCACATCCGAAGCCGAGTTGGCTGAGGGAATCGTGACGCTCCTTCAGGACGAGAATCGTCGTGAGTTGCTGGCAAAAGCGGCGGAACGTCTTGTGAATGAACACTTTGGATGGAGCGGCGTCGCGCGTAAGTTTGCTGAGACGTGTCAGCGCGTGATCGACGTGCACGGCACGGCACCGCGCGCCCGTGCGTCGGTGAAGGCGGCTTCGTGACGGTCAGGATGCGAACGGTTTTGATTTGTCACGAAGAGTCGGTATTGCATACGCAGGGGCTTGCTGGCTGGCTCGCATCGTTTTCCGATTTGGCTGGCATCGTCATTTTGAAGGAACCCGCATCGCGCGCGCGTCAGCGCATCAAGCGCGAGTTCAAGCGCGTCGGCGTGGTTGGTATGGCCGATGTCGTTGCGTTTCGCGCGTACTACAAGGCGTTTGTTGCCGCGAAGGATCATCAGTGGGGTCTGCAACGCCAGCAGCAGTTGCGTGCGAAATATCCGTTGTCGAAAACGAATATTCCAACGATCGTTGCGTCCAGTCCGAACACGGCTGATGTCGAAAAATTTGTACGCGAGTGCCGGCCCGATATGATGTTTGCGTTGTGCAAAACGATCATCAAGAAGTCGGTGTTCAGCATCCCGAAGCTCGGCACCTATGTCTTTCATCCGGGCATTTGCCCTGAGTATCGCAATGCGCACGGATGTTTTTGGGCGTTGGCCAATCGGGATATGAGTCGGGTGGGTATGACGCTGCTGCGTATCGATGAAGGTGTCGACACGGGACCGGTGTATGGCTTCTTCTCGTACAATTTTGATGAAGTCAACGAATCGCACTACGTCATTCAGAATCGGGTCGTGCTTGACAATCTCGATGCGTTGCGCGACAAGCTGCTCGAAATCCAGGCCGGCGTTGCGTCGACCATTGATACGCACGGTCGTGCGTCAGGGGTGTGGGGACAACCACAACTGTCCGCGTGGTTCAGGTGGAAACGCCTGGCGCGAGCCGAAGCAGCGAACCGATGATCTCGTCGGTCGATTTTTCATCGCTTGTCACGATGTTGTACCACGACGTCGCCGAGATTGCTGATTTTTCCTCCACCGGATTTACAGACGTCTTGGCTGATACGTACAAGCTCACGCCATCGGACTTTGTCGCACACCTCGATGCGATTGCGGCCGTCAGGAAGGACGCGCCTGTGCTGGTGAACGAGCAGTCGAAAAGCAGAACCAACAAATCGCCGTGGACCATCACGTTCGATGACGGCGGAGTTACCGCGCTACACCCAACTGCCGATTTGTTGGACGCGCGTGGATGGCGCGCTCACTATTTCATCACCACGGGGAGAACCGGTACCCCCGGTTTCCTCGACGCCGATGGTGTGCGGGAACTCAAGCAACGTGGGCATCTGATCGGCGCGCATTCGGTGACGCATCCGTCGCGCATGGCCGATCTCGATGACGTCTCACTGCTTCGCGAGTGGAAGGAAAGCCGCGATGCGCTCGAATCGATGTTGCAGGCTCCCGTGAGGGTTGGGTCGGTTCCGGGCGGGCTCTATACCGATCGCGTGGCGCAAGCGGCGGCACGCGCCGGGCTCGAAATTCTCTTCAATTCCGAACCCACCCGGCGCATTCGTAGTGTTGACGGTTGCATCGTGCTTGGCCGGTACGCCTTCAAAACACAGTCACCGACACAGCTCGTCTCCGATCTGGCGTCCGAGAACGTGCTCACCATGTTCAACCAATGGTGCACCTGGAACGCCAAGACCGCGGTCAAGAGAATAAGTCCAAGCGCATTCCGGGTCATTCGGCGCCTGCTGACCAAGCACTAATTTGTTTGCAGCCCCAGGCAGTCGATCGTCTGTAGCGTGACTGTTCCAACGAAAAACAACTCCAGAGGAATCTGATGGCGCGAGTCAGTGTGTTCGGTCTTGGGTACGTCGGCTGTGTGTCGGCGGGCTGCCTGGCCAAGGAAGGACATGAGGTGGTGGGTGTGGATGTCGCCAGCGACAAAGTCGACCTCATCAACCGCGGCACCGCCACGATTGTCGAAGACGGCGTGCAGGACCTGATTGCATCAATGGTTGCCGGCGGTCGTTTGCGCGCGACGAGCAACGTGACCAAGGCCGTTGCGGAAACCGACGTGTCATTGGTGTGCGTGGGTACGCCCTCGCGTCCGAACGGCGGGCTCAATCTCGCATACGTCGAGCGCGTGTGCATGGAAATTGGTGAAGCCATTCTCGCCAAGGGTGCCATTCATACCGTGGTCATTCGCAGTACGGTATTGCCCGGCACTGTTCATGATCTCGTCATTCCCGCGCTCGAAAAAGCGTCGGGACTCAAGAGTGGTGTGGGTTTTCATGTGTGCGCTAATCCCGAGTTTTTGCGCGAAGGCACATCCATCAAGGACTTCTACGATCCGCCGTTTACCGTGATCGGATCCGAAAGCGAAGAAGGCGCGCAGGCGGTCCGCGACTTGTATGGCGGTCTGGATGCGCCCGTGTTTGTTGTGCCTGTTCGCGTGTCGGAAATGATCAAGTACACCTGTAACGCATTCCATGGTCTCAAGGTGGCGTTTGCCAACGAGATCGGTAACATCTGCGCGGCGCAGGGCATCGACAGCCACGAAGTCATGCGCATTGTGTGCGAAGACCGCAAACTCAACATCTCGCCGGCGTACCTCCGTCCCGGATTTGCGTTTGGTGGTTCGTGCCTGCCCAAGGATTTGCGTGCCGTCACGTTTCGCGCGCGCGAGTTGGATGTCGAAACGCCACTCCTGCGAGCGGTGCTTGAAAGCAACGCGCTGCAAATTGAGCGCGCGTTCCGATTGATCGTGGACAGCGGCAAACGGAAAGTTGGCGTATTGGGGCTGGCGTTCAAACCGGGCACGGACGATTTGCGCGAGTCTCCACTCGTGGCGCTTGTTGAACGTTTGATTGGTCGCGGCTTCGAAGTGAAAGTTTATGACCGATACGTTCGCGAAGCGCAAATCACCGGCGCAAACAAGACTTTTATCGAAAAGGAAATTCCGCACATCTGGACGTTGATGACGGAAACACCGGACGAAATTGTCGACCACTGCGAGGTGCTCGTACTCGGGACCGACATCGCGCGTACAGTGGTATTGTCCGAAGCGCGCACACGCGACAAGGCGATCATCGATCTCGTGCGGGTACGCGATCGTGTGGTCGAAAGCGCCGTCGGTTATCGCGGCATTACCTGGTAACCGCGCTCGTCTCCCACACCGGTGTCACCGTTGCATGTTTGCCTGATTGGTCCCATTCCGCCGCCGTGGGGCGGTGTGGAGACGCATATGATGGGGTTGCGTGATCACTTGCTCGCCCGCGGCGCGCGGTGCTCCGTGGTGAATCTGACGCGCCATCGGCAGCCCACACACGACGACCTGTATTTTCCGAGCACAGCAAAAGAAGTGTTGTCCACCATCAATGCGCTGAATCCGGACGTCGTGCACATGCATTTTGGTGGCGGCCTGTTTGCGCGTCAGGCGGCGCTATTTGCTGTGCTCAGCCTGCGACCGCGTACCGCCAACGTCTTCACTTTTCATTCTGGCGGTTTTCCTTCGTCGGCCGAAGGGCAGCGTGCAAAGCCGTGGTCGCTCCGCGGGTTTGCGCTGCGACGACTTGATGCGGTGATTGCGGTCAATCAGGAACTTGTGAATACGTTCAGGAAATATGGTGTGCACGAAGATCGACTATTCCTCATCGAGCCGTCCGGTGCGCAAGTAGATCGCGACGCGATAGCGCGCGAGCAACTCTCCCCCGAAATGGACGCGTTCGCGCGGTTGCACGCACTGTTGCTGGTTACTGTTGCGCAACTCGAGCCGGAATATGGGATTGACGTGCAGATCGCGGCATTTCGTGAAATTCGCCGCGAACATCCAGATGCCGGATTGATGATTCTCGGAGGCGGTTCTCTGCACGAATCCATGCAGCAGCAGATTGCCTCGCACCCGGAGCGTGCGCACATCTTGTTGTGCGGCAACGTCCCGCGTCCGAAAACACTTGCGTTAATGGCGCGCGCCAGTTTGTTGCTGCGCACCACGCATTACGACGGCGATGCGTTGTCCATTCGCGAAGCGCTGGCGATGGGTACGCGCGTCTTGGCGACCGACAACGGAATGCGTCCCGCGGGCGTGTCGCTGCTCAAGACGCTCGAACCATCGGCGTTGGCTCAAGCCATTACTCCGGCGTTGACGGCCTCTCCTGCCGCGATCATTGTCGACGCCGGAAATCCCATGGACAAAGTACTTGCGCTCTACGGTCAGCTTCGCAGTAGGTTTGCGTAACCGTTAGCCCCCCGCGCGAACGCCTCATTCAGCTTTGACCACCGTGTCCACACCAGCCCTCGCCAAAAACACATCGGCCCGCCAGGGAGTGCTGCCGAGCCATTTGCTTGAGCTCGATGGATTCCGCGCGCTCGCGGTGTGGATGGTGATGCTGGATCACATGGTTGACGGGTGGAAACTGCCGCAGGAAGCGGTGTCATGGATGCCAGCCTTGCTCTGGCAATTCATTTCGCACGGGTGGCTAGGCGTCGATCTGTTCTTCATTCTGTCGGGATTTCTGATCACCGGCATTCTGATCGATGGTCGGGAGCAACCGAAATATTTTCGCAATTTTTACATGCGGCGCGCGCTCAGAATTCTGCCGCTGTTTTACGTGTGTGTGCTCATCATGTACTTCTGTTACGGCGGAACGTACTTCGTGCTGTCGTTGCTGTTCCTGGCGAATTTTGCGCCGGCGTTCGGTGTGCCCACGCCGCACGGCCCAGGTGTTTTTTGGAGTCTCGCCATCGAAGAACATTTCTACTTCGTCTGGCCGTTGGTCGCGCGGTACCTGAGTCGCCACACGCTGCTGAGTACCGCTATCGCAATCATTGTGATGTCACCGTTTCTGCGGTATTGGGGAATGGTGTCGGGGGTGCAGTTCGACGGCGTCTATCAATATTCGTTCTTTCGCTTTGACGGATTGGCGCTCGGCGCATGCCTCGCGGTGTGGGCGCGTTCGGCACATTTCAATCGGCGGGGTGCGTGGTTGCTGTCCGCGCTGCTCATGGTGGTGGTCGGCGTGGCAACCGCGATCACAATTCCCTATGGCGTTTTTGGTACCGGTTCGCCAATGGGCATCGCCCTGCGCTCAACGCAGGCGCAGTTCCTGTTTGCATCGGCCGTCGCGCTTGCACTGACTTATCGTGGGACGTTCCTGACGTCGCCACTTCGCTGGAAGTTCGCGTTGTTCAGCGCAAAGTTGAGCTATTGCTTGTACCTGATCCATCTCTCGGTTGGGGATTTGTACTACTGGTTGCTCAAGCGGTTGGAATTGAACGACCTCGAGCGTTTGGGGCCGGTGGGCGCACTTGGTGTTCGCTCGGTCGCAATTATTTCCGTGAGTTTTGTGCTGGCGATGATATCGCAGAAGTATCTCGAAGCCCCGTTCATGCGGCTGCGAAAGCACTTCGTCTAGATCGATTCATCATCAAGCGTATACATTGACTAATGACCAGTCAGATCGCTTCGACTCAGAACATTTCGGCGTGGACGAACGCGCAGTACTGGTTGCTTCGGCGTTTGTCACCGGGCGAGCCAACGCATATGTCCGGTTCCGCGTATGCGAACGCAAGCAAGTTGCGTATTCTGCTGGGTGATGATCTGCTGGAGCGAATTCGTGACCGGAATGTTGTGGATTTTGGATGTGGCTACGGAACTGAGGCCGTCGAAATGGCGGGTGTGGCCCGTTCCGTGTTTGGTCTCGACATTCTGGAGTCCTCACTCGCCGTGGCGCGTGCCAATGCAGCTCGTGCAGGCGTTGAGGGCAACTGCACGTTTGGTACAACTGTCCCGCGCGATTCGGTGGACACCATTATTTCGCTCGACTCGTTTGAACACTTTGGCCAACCCGACGCCATTCTCAATACGATGTTCGACCTGCTGAAACCTGGGGGGCAAGTCATCACCAGCTTTGGTCCAACCTGGTATCACCCGTTGGGCGGTCACCTGTTTTCGATTTTCCCGTGGGCCCACCTGGTGTTCAGCGAGGCGGCGCTCATCCGCTGGCGCACGGATTTCAAAACCGATGGTGCCACCCGTTTCCGTGAGGTCGATGGCGGGTTGAACCAAATGACAATCGGACGCTTCGAGCGCCTTGTTCGCGCAACGCGTTTCAAGGTCGTACATCTCGAAACTGTACCGATCCGGCGACTTAGGCCGCTGGCCGGAATTCTTCCGCGAGAGTTCACGACCGCGATCGTTCGCGCGGTCCTCGAAAAGCCGATCTAGCCGCCGATCTGAGGGCAATCGGATTGCCATTCTCTCGAATGTAATAGTCATCCGTCACAGGGAGTGTATATTTTCCCGTACCCCTGTCACCACTCGCCCAGCGCGGTAAATGTCGTATTCCTCACCCTTGGCCACGACGGTTTTGTCGCTTGTCCCATTGTCCCTGCGCCGGGGATGCTTGTTGTGCGCAATGTTTTTGCCATCGTGCAGTGACTCGACGCCGAATCCCGCCACTTCGCCAGCCGACAAACCGAAGTCGTCTATCGAGTCAACGCTTCTGGATGAAGGATTGCTGAGGGATGCCGGACTCCAGCGGTTGGCAACGGGTGGCGAACTCCAGCTGGCCTATGACAGCACTGGCAGCTCACCAATTCCTGCGGCCAGTGTAGAGCTTCGAGATACCTCGGTAGTGGCGTTTGGTCTGGGTGGGGTATTGCAAGCGCGAAGAGACGGATCGGCGTGGCTGGTGTGGCCGTATGCCGATGGAAGAGACTCGACGCTGGTGACGGTCGGTACCTCTTCGCTCCAGGAGACGTACGTACAGCCAACGCCGCCATCTAAAACGGTCGATGTGCGATATCCGACCGGGCGCTCGCGCGGACTCGGCGCGGGGAAAATGTGGCGTGTGGCGCAGGGCGAAGACCTGCAGGCCGTCCTCAATTCGGCGCAGCCCGGTGATGAAGTGGTGCTGGCGCAGGGCGCTGTCTTCACAGGAAATTTTACGCTGCCGGCCAAAGCCGGTAACAGCACTGACTGGATTATTGTGCGATCGGAAGTCCTGCCGGTGGCGAACGGTTCGCGCCTAACGCCCACGCTTGCGCAGGGCGTCGCCAAAATCGAGACACCAAACCAAAACCCAGCAATTGTTTCGGAGAAGGGCACGCGCCGTTGGCGCTTGGTGGGTTTCGAGATCGCACACAAGGAAGGCGCGATTTATAACTACGGCATTGTGGTGCTGGGATGGGGCGCGGAGCTGACCGTCGCGGAACAGCCGTCGGACATCGTGTTGGACCGCATGTACATCCACGGCTCACCCACGCAAGGGACGTCTCGCTGTGTGTCGTTCCAGGGGCGATCGATGGCTGTCATCAACTCTTGGCTTTCCGAATGCCACGCGGTGGGGCAGGACGCCCAGGGAGTATGGGGCGCAGCCGGACCTGGGCCATATTTGATCGAAAACAACCACATCGAAGCTTCGGGCCAGGCGATCATGTTTGGGGGGGCCGATCCGTTGATCGCGAATGTCTCGCCAAGTGACATCACGATTCGGCGTAACCATTTCTTCAAGCCGCTAAGCTGGGCGCACGGAAAATGGACTGTCAAAGCGACCTTGGAATTGAAACATGCGCGGCGCGTACTAGTCGAAGATAATGTGCTCGAAAACCACTGGGCGGATGCGCAGGAAGGATACGCAATTCTCATGCAAGCGGTGTCACAGCAGGAGCGCGCGCCGTGGACAACTGTTGAGGACGTGATGGTGCGCAACAATATTATCCGCAACAGTACGGGCGGCGTTGATTTGCTGGCGCGGTACAGTGCGCTGATTGTCACTCCTACCTCGAAAGTCGCAATCATCAACAACCTCTTCGAGAACGTTGGACGGGACCCGATTTCAGGAAACACACAACAGATTTTTTTGCTCCTGGGTGGTTTGCAGGACGTGACGCTAGCGAACAACACGGTCACTTTACCCGCCGGGGCCTTCGCGAATAGCGACGTCTATTTTGATGGTGCAGCACGGGGCGTCCGCACCACGCTTATCAACAATCTCTTTCCGACCAGCAGATACGGCGTTTCTGCGAGCGGAGTCGGTGGTGGATCCGTCGCGCTCAACGCTTTTCTTGGCGGGGGCAGGTTTACAGGAAACGTCGTCCCGGCAATGCAGGCCGATGAGTACCCCCTGAATAACTATTTCCCCGACCTCGGCCCTCAGGTGCAACTGACGGGGAGCACCACGACAACAGTTTGCGGATTCACGCAGTCCTGGCTTCTCGGACGCCAGCTCGCAGCAAACATTGGCGTCAACTGCGATGCGCTTCAGGCGGCTAATGCTGCCGTCCAGGCCTCCCCGCCTCAGTAAACGTGGTCGCGGGCGCCCCGCGGGCTGAAAGCACCGTGCCCTCATCTCGTGCCGTTGGCACCGGTTGGAGCGTCTTGGTTGTGGAGATACAATTCCAAGGCTCATGGGTAACACGTACGATTCGTGTTTGAACCCATCGTATTCAACAGGATTCAGATAGCCACGTGAAGATGCAGGTTGCCGCCACTCAGGCATCGCCCTCTCCCGCCTCGAAACAAACCCGCGGAGCGCTGCGCTCCGTTCTGCAGGCCAATGGGTTGACGCCCCCGCCGCTCAAAAGCGCGTGGACCGTTGGTACGGCGTCGTTGGTGATGTACCTGTTTCTGATTCACAGCTACAAGGTGCCGATCGTGCAGGAAGTGCTGGCGATTGGCATCGCGGGCGTGCTTCTGTTTGCGCGCCCGCTCCGAATGGCCCCGTCCCTCACGTGGTACGCGGCGTTTCTGGCTTGGGCATTGATCACCCTTCCGATTACGCCAAATGTTGCGGTGTCCTGGGCAGCATGGGTATTGGCGTTCAAGGTGTGGCTCATCATGTTCCTGGTTTTTAACGCCGTCCGAACGCAGGGCCACCTGCGCCTGGTGATGCTCGCGTACCTCGGATTTTTCGCATTGTACCCGGTACGCGGCACACTTTTCAACTTCGCGTCTGGCAATGAATCATTTGGGCGGTATGCGTGGAACTTTACATTTTCAAATTTCAATGATTTGGCGGCGCTCACGATTATTCCGCTCGGTTTTGCTGTCGACCGATTGCGTTCAGCCGAAGCCAAATGGGTTAAACTGTGCGCGCTGGCCGGGTTGCTCGTTTTGCCGTTTCTCGTGCTGATCACTCAGTCTCGCGGCGGTATGTTGGGCATGGCGGTGTTCTTCATCGTACTGCTCGCCCGCAGCCGCCACCGCCTTCGATTCATCGTCGCGTTGGCCGCAGTTGGCGGAATTGCCGTACTTTTTGCGCCCAAAGCCGTGATGGATCGCATCGTCGGCATGCAATATCTCACGTCAACCACCACCCTGTCTCAGTCTGACGCCTCGGCCGAACAGCGATATCAAATTGCGTTGATTGCAGCGACGGTAGCGAAAGAGAATCCCGTCTTAGGTGTCGGTATCGGTGCCTATCCACTCGCGCATGCGCGTTACGCATTGCGTCGGGCCGACTGGATTGGCGCACGCGGTTCACGCGACAGTCACAATTCCTATCTGCACGTGTTGGCCGAGAATGGGGTGATTGGTTTCGGGCTGTTCATCATGTCCTTCGTCACAACGCTGCGTGAGCTCTCACGGACTGCACGCTCGGTCAAGAACAGTCAGTTGCCAGCGGACAAGGAGTTGCGCGACCGATGTCTTGCCTTCCAGGCGACGCTGGCAGGGCTGGCCGTGTGCGGCATCTTCGGTACGCTCGACACAATGGTCTTTCCGTTTCTGCTGATGGCGATCATCGCTGCCGCGGTTCGCATGCCCAGGTCCGGAACTGCTGCTGTCCCGGCCGCGGTGCCGGCGAAATCGATCCCCCGATTCCGTGGGGGCTGGCGGCCTCAGTCTCGCGCAATCGCACGATAGTTTCGCACGAGCGTTTCAACGACGACGCTCTCGCGGTGCGCAGCAACGGTGAGCGCGCCATTTGACGCCAAACGGTCCGCCATCGCAGGCTGCGTCAGCAATTCGATCAGCGCATTCGCGAGCGCGTTCGGATCGCCATGAGCCACCAGCAGTCCATTCACATTGTGCTGCACGAGATCGGACACACCACCAACCGATGTTGCAACGATAGCCTTCCGCTGCGCCATCCCTTCCAACAGGGAATTGGGAAACCCTTCGTCTGACGACGACAGGACACAAATATCGAACAATGAATGCGGGAGATCGCTCGGACGAATTTCGCCGAGGAACTGGATGTTCGCGGCAAGCCCGAGCGTCACAGCTTGCTGTTCAAGTGTCGCGCGCAACGAGCCGTTGCCGACAATGGCGAGCACGGCGCTGGGAACACGGCTAATAACCAATGCCCACGCAGCAATCAGGAGCCGATGGTCCTTCACGGGTTCCAGGCGTGCAACACATCCAACGATTGGTGATACGTCCGCCAATCCGAATGTTGCGCGCGCAACTTGCTGCTGCGCGCTGGTTAGCTGACGAAAGGCACTGTCGGGCAGAACATTTGGCACGTACTGCGGGTTTGAAAACGGGGACTCCGACTTCACGCGGCGCAACAGGCTGGGCGAATTGACCAGCACTGCATCGGCGGCCGATTGCGCCAAGGCATTTAACGGACGCAGGGCCGGACGCACCGCAAAACCAGTCCAGCGCCGACTGGCCATTACCGGCAGTCGATGCACACCACTCCATCGCACGGCCGCTCCGACAATATTGCCATACACGCAGTGACTGTGCAGCAACTGCAGTCGACGATGTATTGATTCGCGTCGTATCAAGCGCACGACAGCTGGAAATGATGGCGTGGCAAATCCCTTGAGGGGAATGTGCACCAGGTGAGCACCGATGTGCTCATAGCGCTCACGCAGCGGTCCGTCACGATGCATGTGAAAGACCGTGAGTTGGAAGGACTGTCGCGTTAAGGCTTCGGCGGTCTTGATGGCGTTCAGTTCACTGCCACCAACATCGAACGCGTCGATGATAAATCCGATGTGCAAGCGAGAGTTTGAAGAGGGAAACACAACGCACGTTGATCAGCGTGATCAACGTGCGTTGTGTCCTGCTTGATATGTGCTCGGAAACTACACGCCCGTCAAAACTTCCTGCTACTGGACAACGCCGGCAATGGCAGCGTTGAGCGTAGCCTGATTGAGACCCACACTTCCCAGAACGCTGGTCGCGAACGGGCTGGATGCGGCCAGCGAGAAGTCTCCGCCAAACAAATTCGTGAACAACACACTGGCCGGCAGCGGGAAGAAATTATTGGCCGGATAGGAGGCAGCCTCGCCGTTCGGTACGATGTTGCCTACCAACACGCCACCGGGAGCATAGTAGTTCCAGGCGTCGTTACCGACGCCCTTGCCCGAACCCGTAATTCCGTACGCACTCTCGGTAAACACGTTGTTCACGATCACGGTTCGAACGCTTGGCACACGCCCATCGAAATAGACAGTGGCGTTGGTGCGTCCCGCGGACGACGTCGCCGTGTTGTTGAGAAACGTTACGTCAGTCACGTCGTTGAGCAATTGGAGCACCATTCCTGTTTCGCCGGAGATCGGATCGCGTCCGACATCCTGCCACAAGTTGTTCTGAAACAACACGCGGCTTGTTCCCACGGTTGGCACTGTGTTGTAGCGATAGAGTAGATCGGCGCCTGAGGAACTTTTCTTGATGAGGTTGTTCCGAACGGTGATGTCCTGAACTGTGGACCAGGGCGCAGTATTGCTTTGTGAGACCGTTTGGAAGAGGATCGCAAATCCGACCTGTGCATCGGCCCAGTGATTCTCCAGCACGTTGGCCTCGAAGAGCACTCGCCTGGCATGTTTCAATTCAAACGTTGCCTTGACCAACCATCGGCCATGCGCCCACGACATCGGTTTGAAAAAGTGATTTCGCCGGATGGTGATGTCGCTTGGCGAGAGGTTGGCGATCGCTGGATCGGCACCGCCAAACATGATCGCCTGTCCTGAACCCTCAATGTGGTTGTTCTCGATCAGGAACGGTCCGCCACCATTCCAACCGCAGATGCCCTGCGCGTCGTTGCCATCCGCATGACATTCGCCGAGCCACGAGTCGATAACGGCCAGGGAACTTCCGTTGAATGCCACGCATCGCGAGGTACCGTCCGTGAGTGACCCGTGTACCCACATGCGGTCCAGAATGATGTTGGATGGGGACACCGCCAGTGAATTCTGGGTGGCTTCGCCCGAACCAAGGATCACGATGCCGTAGTTGTAGTTGGCGCCGGTCTTGTGCGATACATCAATCCCGACAAAGCGCCAGTGTGAAGTGTTGTCAATGGTCCGAATTGCGGCCGCTTCGTTAGGCGTGACGATTTTCGCGGCATTGGCCAGCGACGTCGGACTCACGCGGTTGCCAGCGGAAACTGGCACAACTTCTGACCGCACGACAATCCATTTGCCATTGGCGGTTTTTACAGGCAGGAAGAAGTTGCCCGTAAACGTCGCTCCATTGGCCAGCACCACTTCATCACCTGGCTGTGCCGCATTAAATGCCGCCTGTAGATCACCACCGGCCGCGACTCGACGCGACGTACCCGTCATTGACGGATAGGTGATGTTCACTGTGGCCTGCGGCAACGTTGGAATGACGAAGGAGGCAGCGCCTGTCGGCGTGACTGGAGGGGTAACTGGAGGCGTGACCGGAGGCGTAACAGGCGGCGTGACCGGTGGCGTAACTGGAGGTGTGACCGGTGGCGTAACAGGCGGTGTCACCGGTGGCGTAACTGGAGGCGTGACCGGCGGGGTAACGGGCGGCGTAACCGGCGGCGTTGGCGCTGCTGGCACCGTCACGGTCACTTTCACAGAGTCCACGCGTGAGGCCACCTTGCCCACCACGTACGTCGAACCTGCGGATTTGGCGGCAAGGTTCACGTACATGCCCGACACGTTGGTGAGCGTTAATACGCTCGTGTTTCGAACCGTCCAAATTGGTGTGACTGCCACCTTGTTACGCCCAGATTGCGCGTAGGTGATGGTCGGCTCATACCAGAAGACTCGAAGCGTTGAGGTATTGAGAATTGACGTGTCGTTTGTGGCAACACCTGGCGCGATGCCTGCAGCGGCGGCGCGGCTGTAGCTCGCCCCATCCGCTTCCGACGTGGAAACAGAGTCAACGACGTTTGTGTCCGTACACGCGCCCACCAGCAGCAGACAGGATGTGATCCACGCCCGAAGCTGCAATTTTTTGCTGCGAAACATTTGTAGTCCTAAGGAAAGTCGTTCGGCAACCCGACCAGCATGGCGCGATGCGGTGCGCTGTAGCTTCGTGGCTTTGCGTCCTCGGCTTTCACCGAGTTTGCCGTTGTCGCTGACCCCCGTTGGGAGGCGCAGTGAACTCCAATGAGACGGCCTGTGTCCTTGCCCCCTCAAACTGCATACGAGTGATTCGAACCCCCGTCACACGCCGTAATGCCCAGGAATTGTTCGCCGTGCCTCCATTGCTGAGGTTGGTTCGACGACAACGATGACGCGACGGGATTCTATCTGAAGCGAACTCATCAGTTCGTGCGCAAACTCACGATCGCTGCAAAAGAATCGCGCAAAATGCAATTCTCAGCACAATTAAGGCACGATTTATGCTAAAACTTGCGTTTTAAATGAAAAAAGGTGCCCGAAGGCACCTCTGATTCAACCGCAAAATGCGAGACCGTGCCTGTTGAACTAATGCGCACCAATACGCAAAACCATGACAGGAAGGGTCAACACCATGATGCGCAGGTCCTCAACGATGGACTGTTTCCGCAAATATTGCAGGTCGTAGTCGACTTTACGGCGGACGTCATCCAGGCACGTGTCGTACGAATTGTTGATCTGTGCCAATCCAGTGATACCCGGTTTGACGCGTTGGCGAATGGGATATTCTTCGATGCTCTCGCGGAGCCGGACGAAGATGCTGGGACGCTCCGGACGCGGTCCCACAATGTTCATTTCACCGCGCAACACATTGAGAAACTGGGGCAATTCATCCGCGCGAGTTTTGCGGATCACTTTGCCGACGAACGTAATGCGGTCGTCTTCTTTCTGCGCCCACACAGCCTGCCCATTGGCCTCGGCGTCCACGCGCATGGAGCGGAACTTGTAGATCGTGAATGGTGATCCGCCAAGATCTTCGCTCCGGCGTTCGCGAAGAGCCCGTGTGCGATTCCACCGCCGATCGAGCCCAACGCGCGTTTGCGTATAGAAAATTGGGCCCCGTGAAGTGAGGCGAATAACAATGGCGGTGAACAGCATGACGGGCGACGCAACCACCAGCAGAATAAGCGCAACAACGAAGTTGAAAATTCGTGAGGCAGATTCGGATCGTGGATTCGGCGTAAAGTCGTCGAAGTTGTTTGAGGGCCGAGCTTCAGTAGCCGTGCCAGGTTTCGTGCGGAACCCATCGGGGTCGGGCATTGGTAGCGCTGGAGTCGCAACTGCAGCGCGCGCCCGACTTGGAGTCGTTCGCGAAATACGGCCTGCAGTTAACGGGGGAAGGTGCGCATCCATCTCTGTTTCTACCGCTTAATCGCCTGAGTAAAGGTATTGCAAGAAGCTAATGAGTGCGAACGTCAGCGACGAGACCAACAACAGCGTTTGGGTGATGAGTTGCCAATTCCACTTACGTGAGGCAGGAATGACGACTTCATCACCACTTTGGATGCCCACCTGCTCGATCGTTTTCCCGTCGATCAGCATTCGCTTGGACGCCTTGGTCGAGATAATCGTACGACCGGCGCGTTTTACTTCAAGTTGATCCAGCTTCGCGTTCGGTTGACCACCATGCGCCAGCACAATCACTTCTGACAGCGGGCGATCGGGTGAAATGCTGATTGGACCGGCCTGATTAACAGCACCACTCACCGTCAAACGGGTTGAGAAGTTGACCCGAACGTCAGAAATCTTGTACCACGTGTCCACGTGTTTCTTGACCGCACCCTGAACCTCCGACCTCAGCAAACCAGCCACCTGCAAGTCCTGAAAGCGCTGGATCGAAATTTTGCCGTTGTCGCGAACTGTGGCAGTATCGACAATCGGCTTGTCTTCGACGTTGACCGTGATCACAAGCAGGTCACCCGTCTTGAAGTCACCGTTGTTGAGCCGATCCTTCACTACCGCGAGTTCCGCCTGCGCCGCCTTCTTTTTGTCGGCGCTGAGTTTTGGATTGGCCAGCTCAGTTTCCAGAGCGCCCACCCGATTTTGCAAATCGATGCGTTTGGCCTGGAAGCCAGTGGCGGTGTCCTGTGCATGAGCCGCGCCAACCGCGCTCAGGAACAGTAACGCGACGAAGGCTGGGGCTTTCCGGAGCGATGTTAAAGCCATGAATGACTGAAGACGAAGGGGCACTGGTTACCGGGACGGAGCGAAATGGCGGGTTTCCAACAGAGCTGTTCGTTTCGTACACGCTGATTTGAAGCGAACGTTTGTGGTTATGTCTTTGTTCTGCAATGCTTTAGAACGAACGCCTCTCAAGGTATACGGCCGAATGCTGGACCGAGCCTTCGAATTTAGCCACTTCAAAAACGTTGCGTGTATGTGACAGGGCGGACCCGCACGAAGTAAAAAAGCCTCCCGACCAAATGCAACATGACAGGTGATTTCCCCGACTGTGCCGCAAAACCGTAACGATGACTCCACGCCATTGTGGCGACCATCCATCAGATTCAAATCGCTTTTGGTGACATGCTGCACC
>JBDUBA010000413.1:0-10209 GCA_040004335.1 Gemmatimonas sp. | reverse complement strand
TTCAACACCGCGTCAGGCGCCCCGATCGCTCAGTAATTCCACTCGTTGGCGCGCGCGAACGGTCAGCGCGGTTCGCGCGCCGCACCACCAACCGATTTATCTGCGAGGAGAGTGAACGATGGGCATGTCAGCTGGGGGGAGCGGTCCCGCACCAAAAGCGGAGCCAAACGTCACCCCAATGATTGACGTCATGCTCGTGCTCCTGATCATCTTCATGATCGTGGTACCGGCCATCAACGCCGGCTTCAACGCGATTCCGCCGGAAGCACAGAGCGTAAAAACGCATCCGGAAGAAGAAACTGATCAGGTGCTGGGTATCGACTCAGATGGCAAGTTTTATCTGAACAAGAAGCCCATTCAGGAAGACCAGCTGGCCGCACAGGTCAACTCAATCTTCACGGGCAAAGACGAACATATCATGTACGTGAAGGCGCACCGGGACATCAAGTACGCCAAGGTCATCGATGCCTTGGACATCCTGGCGCACAATGGTGTTGCGGTTGCGGCCCTGATCACCGAAGCGATGCCAGGTAAGGAATCGCTGGTCGAAAGTGATCGGATCAAACCCTCGAAAAAGTGAGCGTCTGATATGAGTATGTCAGCGGGGGACAGCAACACGGGCTTAACCAATGAGCCCAACGTGACGCCCATGATCGACGTGCTGCTCGTGTTGCTTATCATCTTCATGATGGTCATTCCGATGAGCCGCAAGGCCATCGACACGATGTTGCCCGACCCGAACCCGGTTGTGACGCCGCCGTCCGTTCAGCCCGATCAGATCGTGCTGGAAGTACTGCCCAACGGCCAGTTCGCGCTCAACAAGACGCCAATCCAGAAAGACGCCCTGTTCGATCGTCTGAAGCAGACGTATACGGGACGCCCGGACAAAATCATCTTCATCAAGGGTGATACCGCGGTCCAGTACAAGGACGTGATTTTTGCGATGGACCAGGCCCGTGGCGCCGGAGTGCTCGTCATTGGTGTTCCGCCCAAGGACAAATAGCGGGCGAATAATCAGTGGCAGGTAGGGCCGAATATGGTTGAAGTGTGTATCATATAGGGTCCGCCAACAGACATTTGAAAGCGGCGGACGAACCCTCTGGGTGCGTCCGCCGTCTTGTTTTCAGGTGATTTCCCGCAAATTTTCCTGATCCCCTCATACGCGCATGGAATCATTCGAGTCGGAAGGCAGCACATTCCACTTTGAAGCCGGCGGACCAGGCAGAAGTGCTGGTGATGCCGCGGATGCGCTACAGACCAAGCGGCCCCCGTATCGGCCGCCTATTGGCATCCCATCAAAGACCGGAAAAGACATCGGAGGCAAAGCAACGGCGGTAGCCGTGCATTTGTTGTTCCTCCTGCTCTTGCTGGCGCCGCTTACGTCGCCCGAACTTCGAAAGGAAATTCTGGGAGCCGGAGGCGCCGGTCCGTCCGGCGGTGGAGGCGGGGGCAATCGCGGCAGTGGTGGTGGTTCGCACAAGCAGGAGCGCGAACAATACGTGCAGGTGAAGCCACCGCCGCCGCCGCCCAAGCCCTCAATCGTACCGCAAGTCAAACCGCCCGAGCCGATTGTCAAGCCGCCCGAGGTAAAACCGCCGGTTACTCCACCCGTCGAAACCAAAACTGAAGTGAAGGCCGAGGTCAAGAACGACCTTCCGGCCGCGGCGGCAGCCGCACCGATGGTGGGTGTTGGTGGCGGAACGGGAAATGACGGCACGGCCGGAAGCGGCTCTGGCTCTGGTGGCGGCGTTGGATCGGGCATTGGCACCGGTCGAGGCAGCGGCACAGGACCGGGCACTGGCGGTGGCACTGGGACGATCTATCCCCCCACGCCAACCGAGCTGTTTATTCCGCCAATGCCCCCGCCGTCCAAAATCAAGGGATTTGAATTGATTGCGCAGTTTGACGTCGACTCGACGGGACATGTGGTCAATTTCGAGTTCAACCATACGAAGGACAGTGGCTATAACCAGAAATTGGAGTCAATTCTCCGTAGCGTGCGGTTCCGGCCGGGGGTGAATGGGCTGGGCGTCGCGGTACGCGCCAAAACACAGATCGTCTACACGTTCTGATGTAGCATTTTCGCTCTGGCCCGACTGCGCGCAGGTCGGTACCTTGAGCGGACTTTTCGAATGTCGTCGCATCCCTACCCGCGACGCACATCACGACACATATCGCCCGACACCTGACCCGCCAGTTCACCTGGTAGCGCCGGTGCTGGGCTTGTGCGTTCACCGGTACGCAGTCCTTCATTCCCCTGAGAGTACAGCAGCGTGAATCCGACCTCCAATAACCTTGTTTTCCTCGTCCTTGGTGCAAGCGCCATCGCGCTCGTAGTCGCGGTATGGCTCGCAAAGTGGGTGCTGGCCCGGGGCCGCGGCACTGAAGCGATGCAGCGTATCTCGAACGCCATTCAAGAGGGCGCCGAGGCATTCCTTTCGCGTCAATACAAGACGATTACGCCGTTGGCGTTGGTGGTCGCGGCCGTGCTGTATATCGGGTACGCCTTTCTGCGCACCCCGAATGCCAACGATCCGGTGCAGGATCCAAAGGTGCTCGCGCTCGCCATGGCCGGTTCGTTTATCCTTGGCGCGTTGTGCTCGGGTGTTGCGGGATACATGGGCATGTGGGTGTCCATTCGCACCAACATTCGCGTAGCTGCAGCGGCCACCACTTCGCTGAATGATGCGTTGCGCGTCGCGCTCCGCGGCGGTGCGGTGTCCGGATTGTTTACCGTCGCCATGTCGCTCATTGGTGTTGGTGGTTTGTACGGAATGCTTTCGGCGATGCCGCTTGGCGGAATGGATCCGCAGCTGTGGGCGCAGAAAGTGCCGTTCCTGATTGTTGGATTCGGTTTCGGCGCATCGTTCGTGGCCTTGTTTGCACAGTTGGGCGGCGGCATCTACACGAAGGCGGCTGACGTCGGCGCCGATCTTGTGGGCAAAGTCGAAGCAGGTATTCCCGAAGATGATCCACGCAACCCGGCCGTTATCGCCGATCTCGTGGGCGACAACGTTGGTGATTGCGCGGGTCGCGGCGCCGATCTGTTTGAATCAACCGCTGCCGAAAATCTCGGCTCCATGATCCTCGGCGTGATGTTGTGGCCGTGGTTTGGTGTCAAGGGTGTGTTGTTCCCGCTGGTGGTTGGTTCACTCGGATTGCTTGCGTCCATCGTCGGCGTGTTGATCGTCAAGACGAAAGAAGACGGCGACCCGATGGCGGCGCTCAACAAGGGCTTCTTCGTGGTGTCTGCACTGGCGGCTGTTGCCGTGGTCGGTGCCAGCAAGTGGTTGTTGAATGCGGAACAGTATCCGGACGCGTGGTGGCACTTTGCGGCGTGCGGCATCATTGGTCTCGTGACCGCAATCGCGTTCGTGTACATCACGGAGTACTACACCGAGTATCGCTATCGCCCGGTGTTGAGCATTGCCGATGCGAGTCAGACCGGTCCTGCCACGAACATCATTGCCGGTATCTCCGTTGGTATGGAGAGCACCATCATGCCGGTCATCGCCATCGGCATCGCAATCATCTCGAGCTACAAGCTTGGTGCGAGCAGTGGTTTGGTGAATGCGGAAGGGGAAGCGATGGGTGGATTGTTCGGAACGGCCGTTGCAACGATCGGCATGTTGGGCACCGCCGGTTACATCCTCGCGATGGACGTGTTTGGTCCAATCACGGATAATGCCGGCGGCATTGTCGAAATGTCGCATCAGCCCGATTCGGTGCGCGTCAAGACCGATCGTCTCGACTCGGTTGGTAACACCACCAAAGCGTTGACGAAGGGTTACGCGATCGGATCCGCGGCACTCGCCGCTTTCCTGTTGTTCAGCGCGTATCTGGATGAAGTGCACAACCTGACGGGAAAGAAACTCGAAGTGCGTCTCGACAAGCCCGAAGTGTTTGTTGCGGGTTTGCTGGGCGCGATGCTCGTGTTCTGGTTCACGTCACTCGCCATGACCGCGGTTCGCAAGGCGGCAAGTTCGGTGATTACCGAAGTGCGTCGGCAGTTCAAGGAACGCCCTGGCATCATGCAGGGCACGGAATTGCCTGATTACGGCGCGTGCGTGGATATCGTCACGAAGGGCGCGCTCAAGGCAATGGTGGTGCCGGGCGCACTGGTGATTCTGTTCCCGATTGCAGTCGGTTTAGGATTCAAACAGATCGGCATGGGTTCGGAAGCGGTTGCGGGATTCCTGATGATTGGAACCATCGTGGGTATTCTCATGGCCGCGTTCCTGAACAACGGCGGTGGTGCCTGGGATAACGCCAAGAAGTACATCGAAATGGGCAACCTCGGCGGGAAGAAGTCAGAGGCACATAAGGCGGCGGTTGTTGGTGACACGGTGGGTGATCCATTCAAAGACACCGCCGGTCCGTCATTGCACGTGTTGGTGAAGTTGTTGTCGACGCTCACGCTGGTGTTGGCGCCACTTTTCATCTAAGCGAATGAAAGCGCTCTTCGGACGCAAACCGATTGCCGTATTGTCGGATGACCCCAACGGACTTTTACGAGTTCTTGGGGCAGGCGATCTCATCATGCTCGCGATCGGTGCTGTAATCGGCGCTGGAATTTTCGGAGCCGTTGGTACCGCTGCCGCCGGACAGACTGACGCAGCTGGGCATGTGATTCGCGCCGCGGCCGGTCCGGCGCTCGTGTTCTCATTTCTGCTGCTCGGCGGCGTTTGTGCGCTCGCAGCGCTGTGTTATGCAGAACTCGCTTCGATGATTCCGCAGGCCGGCAGCGCGTACGCGTATACGTATGCGACACTTGGTGAAATCGTCGCCTGGATTATCGGCTGGGACCTGATTCTTGAATACGCGGTTGGGAACGTCGCCGTCGCCATCTCCTGGGGCGACTACTTCAAGACGTTGACTGGCGGTTTGTTCAGTTTGCCCGTCTGGTTAACAACAGGATATCGCACCGCACTTCTTAGTTCAGATCCGGCGGTACACGGTCTGCTCCAAAGTGCTCCTCATATTGGCAGTATTCCGATCCTGGTGAACATTCCCGCCGCGTTCATTGTACTTGCGATAACGTGGTTGTTGATGCGTGGCGCGAAAGAGAGTGTTCGTGCCAACAACATCATGGTGATTGTGAAATTGGTGGCGTTGGCGCTGTTTCTCGTTGTCGGCGTAACGAAAATCACGACCGCGAACTACACGCCGTTTGCTCCGAACGGATTTACGGGCATTCACAACGGCGCGGCCATCGTGTTCTTTGCGTACATCGGTTTCGACGCCATCTCGACCGCCGCCGAAGAGACAAAGAATCCGCAGCGCAATTTGCCGATTGGAATTTTAGGTGGACTGGCGATTTGCACTGTGATCTACATTGCGGTGGGTGCCGTGCTTACAGGCATGGTGAACTACAAGGAACTCGACCCAAGTGTTCACGCCGATCCACTCGCGTACGCATTGACTGCGGTCGGCATGCAAGGCACGGCGTGGCTGGTCGCACTTGGCGCGGTGTTTTCAATGACGGCGGTCTTGCTGGTGTTCCAGTACGGCCAGCCTCGCATCTTCTTCTCGATGGCGCGCGACGGACTCTTGCCAAAGTGGGCAGCAAAAATCCATCACCGCACACGAGTTCCGTACGTCACGACGTTGCTGACGGGCCTGTTTGTGGCCGCGTGGTCGCTCATCGGCGACGCTGGTGAAACGTATGACCTGACAAACATCGGAACGTTGTTCGCATTTGCGCTTGTTTGTGTCGGTGTGCTGGTACTTCGGTACACTGAGCCTGAGCGACCGCGTCCGTTCCGTGTGCCGTTCGTGTGGCCGGTAAGCATTGGTGGGGCGGCCGCCTGCATATTCGTCATGTTTGGCCTTCCGGGAGTGGCGTGGGTGCGGTTTGGATGGTGGCTGCTCATTGGCCTCGCCATTTATGCGATCTACGGCTACCGCAACTCCGTCCTTCGCAAAGGTGGACTCGACGCGCGTTAGACCTGGTGTCGCGTGTTCGAATTCGCGTGTCTGGAAGCTGAGGCACCCTGCGCATTCACAGTTGTCTGACGCGCAACGCTTGACTTGCTGGTTGTCTCAACGCTTGCTCAGTGCGTAGCAGTCCTCTGATCCTTACTCCGGCGCGTCGCCTTCGGCGTGCCGTCCCGCCGCTTCAACGACCACGATGAGTTCATTCAACAGCACGACCGACGGCAACGTCCCGAAGCCAAAGAAAGGGCTGCTTGGGCTCTCACAATCGCAGTGGATTCTCATTGCGCTGGCGATTGGCATTTTCGTTGGTTGGAAGTTCCCGGCATTTGCGATCGAGATGAGGCCGTTTTCGAACATCTTCCTCTCGATGATCAAGATGCTCATCGTGCCTCTGCTGTTCGCCACGCTGGTGGTGGGAATTGCCGGACACGGTGATGATATGAAGCGGGTTGGCAAGCTCGCATTTCGTTCCATCCTCTATTTCGAAGTCGTCACCACAATTGCACTTGCCATCGGGCTGATTGCCGTCAATGTCATCAAGCCCGGCGTCGGCGTGAATCTCACCGGCGCGGACGCAACGCAGTTCACCGAAATGGCGAAGAACCACATCACGTGGGGATCGGTGCTGGAACACACGGTTCCCACCAGCTTTTTTGACGCCGCGGCAAAGAATGAAGTTCTGCAGATTGTGTTCTTTGCGATCATTTTTTCGGTTGCACTGGCTCGCACGGCAGCACCGTCGAAAAAGATCATGCTCGATTGGCTGCAGGCGCTCAGCGACATCATGTTTCAGTTCGTGAACGTGGTGATGGCGTTTGCCCCAATCGGAATTGGCGCCGCCATCGGCGTCACGGTTGGCAAGAGCGGGTTGGGCGTGCTCAAGAATCTCGGGATGCTGATCGGAACACTCTACGGATCGCTCATTGTGCTCGTGGTGTTGGTGTTCATTCCGGTGGCGTTGATTGCGCGCATACCGATAGTCAAGTTCTGGCAGACGATTCGCGAAGCCTGGCTGATCGCGTTTACCACGGCGTCCAGCGAAGCAGCGTTTCCGCTGGCGATGCAGCAAATGCAGGTGTTTGGTGTGCCGAAACGCATCGTCGCGTTTGTGTTGCCAACCGGTTACTCGTTTAATCTCGACGGTTCGACGTTGTACCTGGCCATCGCATCGGTGTTTGCGGCGCAGGCGGCTGGTATGGATATGCCAATCAAAACGCAGCTGTTGATGATGCTGACGCTGATGTTGACCTCCAAGGGTGTTGCGGCAGTGCCGCGCGCATCACTGGTCATCCTGTCAGGCGCGCTCACGCAATTCAATCTTCCGCTTGAAGCCGTCGCCGTCATTCTTGGCGTGGACGCGTTGATGGATATGGCGCGTACGTCGATCAACCTCGTTGGCAATTGTCTGGCAACGGCGGTGATGGCGCGTTGGGAGGGAGTGCTTGATACCGAGCACCCGGAACGCGCGAATCCTGATTTGGCGGCGACTGCACCAACAGCTGCGTGACGCGGATTCTACCGTAGCATCGGACAAACGCGGATTTACAGCAACAGCAACTGCCTGACCCGGATTTGGCGGATTGAACGGGCAAACGCGGATTTACAGCAACAGCAACTGCCTGGCACGGATTTTACCGGCTGAACGGACAATCGCGGATTCACGGCGGCTGCGAGCGCGAGAATGTCGCCGCACGTGGATTCGTTGAACCGCCGGGACGCTGATATCTCGGCGTTAGCTGAGTTGGCTGAGACATCGCATCCGCGCCGATCGCGAACGATGTAACGGGAGACCGGTCCGTCTTCTTCTCTGAATAACTGCGCTTTGATGGAATGAATTTCCCACGAATTAAATGGAGTTTATCGCGCGCAGTTGGCAAAAAAACGGCGCCGATATTTGGCGGCAATTCTTGTCTCATAGATGGAGCAGCTCCGCGTTCTCCGCATACTCCGCGTCCCGGCAGTTGCCGTTCGCCGTTCGCCGCTCGCCGCTCGCGGTTCGTCGCCCGGAGTTCGTCGGTCGGAGTTGCAGTTCGCGGTTACAGTCGCAGTTCGCGGTTACCGTTGCTGTCAATTTGTGGCAGGCGACATGACAGCGCCTGCGTGGGACGCAAGTTTTTGTTCGAAACGCTCGGGCGTCAAACCTCCACGCCCAACAAACGACGCGCTCTCCGCACGGCACCACGCGCTGCATCGACCTCGTCGCTCCGAACAGACGCGCCCGGAACCGCCGACTTGAGCCGCTGCTCGAGGCGTTTCCGGATTAACGTCCCGCGCGCCATCAATCCGCCGGCCAACGCCACCGGAATGGACGCACGTTCGTCTCCGAATGAGCGGCGCGCCAACGTGCGCACGTGCAGCACCAACTCCTCAACGCAAATACTCACCAAAGCATTCGCGCGCAGGTCGCCGGTGCTCGCCACTTGCGCCACTACCGGAACCAACGTTGCGAACTTTGCCGGCGTCGCGTGTGAGGCCCACTCAATCAAGTCTTCGGCCGATTCACACTCGGTTGCGGTTAGAATTGCGCCGAGCAAAGCGGTTTCGGGTTCGCGTCCATCATGAGCTGCGGCAACAACACCCAATGCTCGACGTCCCAACCAGCCGCCGCTGCCTTCATCACCAATCATCGGGCCCCAACCACCGCAGCGCTCAATCGTTCCATTTGCGCCACGCGCAAACGCGGACGACCCTGTTCCGGAAATGACAAGCACACCCGCACCATCACCAAACGCGTCATCGAGCGCGCTGGTGGCGTCGGACTGCACCAGCACGTCGTCGCACACGCGTTTTTGTGCGATCGCGGACCACAGGGCCTGCGCGGCGCGTTCCTGACCCCCACCCGCCACACCAATAACACAAACGGCCGGCCGCACGCCAACACGATCGGCCTTGAGCAGTGCTGCTTCAATCAACGAAGCTATGGTATCGGCCGCCGCAGACTCTTCGCCCGCACGCAACGCCGAACCTTCGCCTTCAACGCGCGCAAGTGATTTGCCTGATGCGTCCGCCAGCAACACGCGCGTTTTTGTCCCGCCGCCATCAACACCAACAACCAACGGTGTCGGATCGAGTGCGCCTGCGCTCATGTGTTCACGCCCCGCATCTGCGCAGCACGTTCACGCAATGCCTGCGAGTTGTCGTCGGGAGGAAACGGATGCGTATATGAAGACAAGATGCCTACAGTCATAGTGATGGAAAGTCCGATGAGTACGTACCACGGCCAGGCAATTTGCGCGACACCACCGAGTGCGTTGGCCATGGAAGGAAATGCCGCAACGAGTTGTTTGGCGAACACAACGAACGCCATGCAAAAAATGCCGACGCTCATGCCAAGAATTGCGTCGCGCTGGATGGCGCGTTTCCAGAAGAGTCCCAGAAAGAAGCCGCCCAGCAATCCACCCTGGGTGAACGAGGCGATGCCAAGTGCCACAACCACAACGGGTGTTCCGTTTTCCTTGAACAGCAGTGCGCCGCCCGTCAACACCAACCCCCATGCCAACGCAAAATATTTTCCCATCTGCAGCGTGCGCGGATGGTTTGGATCGCGTTTGGTGAGTGGCAGATAAATGTCGTGCGTTGTGCTGGCGGCCAATGCGTTGATGGTTCCGGAGTGTGTACTCATGGTCGCGGCAACAATGGCCGCCACAATGAGCCCGATCAAACCATGCGGCATGCGCTCAATGATATACGTCGGGAAAATTTGATCCGTCGCGGTGAACGCACGATTTTCGAACAGGACCCAAAGTCCGATGCCTACGGTGAGGAACAGTGTGAACTGCAGAAAGACGACCAGTCCGCTGCCAATAAGCGCGCGCTGTGCATCTTTGAGCGAACGACTTGAAAGAAGTCGCTGCACGATGAGCTGATCGGCCCCGTGTGACGCCATTGCCAGAAACGCACCACCAATCACTCCGGCGTACATGGTGTGCGGGTTACTCAGCTGAAATTTCCAGTTGAAGAGTTGCAATTTGTTGGCCGCGCCTGCTTGATCAAAAATTGCGCCCCACCCGCCCGTGACTGATTGTCCGATAAGCCATGCCGCTGACAATCCGCCAATGATGTACACACTGGCCTGCACAAGTTCAGTCCAGACAACGGCCTTCATGCCGCCGCGATACGTATAAACCACGGTCAGCAATCCCAGCACCAGAATGGCCACCGGCATCGCGTACTCCTTGGGCAAGACTGGACCGATAATCAGCGCGACCGGAATTGCAGTGGCGAACACGCGCACCGCGTCGGCCATTGCCCGCGTGACCATGAACACGATCG
>JBDUBA010000275.1:0-10255 GCA_040004335.1 Gemmatimonas sp. | reverse complement strand
TGACGGCCACGATTCATTACCTCTGGGCGGTCAAGAAAGACACGTTTGTGCCGATTCTTTATTTCGGGATCTTCGCAACCCTGCTCGGTTTTCGCCTAATCTGGCGCCCGAGGCCGCCCTCCCCTGCCAAGCCGGAATGCACATTCATGACGACGCGAACAGGCGTCGTACGGGACCGTACCCAGCTTATGGCTCGCTGACTCCATCTCAGCGCGTGGGCGCGATTGTGCCCAACGCTCCCATTAGCAAGTGGGATTCGGGTGTATTCGCTGCGCTGGTCATCTACACAATTTTTGTTTCCGCTTGGTTGGTGAGTACCAGCCCACTGTTGACTGAATGGCGCGCGTTTGCCGGAACGGCCCCGATTGTCAGTTTGGTTGCCGCGCAGATCTACGCAACGCGTGCGGTGCTCACGCGCGAGATGGATCGGGGGACGCGCGCATTCTGGCTCACCGCAACCATCGCGTTGTTTGCGCAGGTAGTGCTGTGGTCGATCGCGTTTATCGCGAGTGAACGCCAGCAGCCCGCGGTGGCAGCGATGCTCCGCTCGGCTGCACAGGTTGCAACGCTGCCGCTCTTGTTATATGGCCTGCTGCGGTTCCCCGCCGCACCGAGAAACTCAGTTGACAAATCGCGTTTTTGGTTGGATGTCGCGACGGTAGTTGTGGGTGGCTTGCTGGTGATGTGGTACGATCTGCGCACACCTGCGTTCGCACCAGCGTCGTTGGAAGCACGCCTGTTGCTGCACGTGTCCGTGATCGGCGATTTGATCCTGTTGCTCACGGTTTCGGTATTGTGGCGCCGCACGGTGGCGTTGATTGCGTCGAATATGTTCTTGCTGCTGTCGCTCGCGATGCTGATGCAGTTTCTCGTGGACGTGGGGGGAATTGTCAGTGCGCGGAGCGGAGCTGGTGCTGGCGACTGGATTCGCGCAACGCTTCCGATCACGGCCTGTTTGCTGGCCGCTGCGGCGCGCCTGCAGCGCAACACCCTGCATGCACGTCTCTACATGCGCTCGGCCCAAATACGTGCGTCGCAGGGTTCCACCCTCATTCCGTACGTGGCCGTCTTGCCTGGCGTCGGGCTGCTGCTGAAAGCGGCGAATGAAACTGGTGCACAGCCGCTTGGCGGATTGGTGATTGGTGCAGTCGTGCTCACCGGGCTGGCTTTCGCACGCCAAATGGTGTCGAATCGCGAAAACGTTCGCATCCTGGCTGAATCGAAAGCCAAGGAAAGTGAAGCGCGCTTTCGTGCGCTCGTGCAGCATTCGAGTGACGTCATCACGATTGTGGATAGCGACAGCACCATTCGTTACGTGTCGCCGGCCATCGCCACCGTATTCGGCTACGAGGCGCGAAAAATTGTGGATACGCGTCTTGCCGATCTGCTGCACCCGGACGATGTATTGGGCGCGCTGCAATTTCTGAACGAAATCGCACTTGCCCGACCCATCCGTGGCGATAATAACGGGCGTTCATCCTCGCTGACGCGCGAGTGGCGTCTGTTACATGCCAATGGCAACTGGCTGACCGTCGATTCAGTTGGAACCAATCTGCTGGACGAACCGATGGTGCAGGGGATTGTGCTCAACACGCGCGACGTGACCGAACGTCGCGTGATCGAAGAGCAGTACATGCATCAGGCGTTCCACGACCCGCTCACCGATCTCGCTAATCGCACGCTATTCCTGTATCAGGTTGGCCATGCACTGGCGCGAGGTGCTCGTCACGTGCATCCCGTTACGGTGTTGTTCCTGGACCTCGACAACTTCAAGACGGTCAATGATTCGCTTGGACACGCGGCGGGCGATCGTTTGTTGGTTGACGCAGCGCGACGTCTGGCCGCCTGCGTACGTGACAGTGATCTGATTGCGCGATTGGGGGGCGACGAGTTTGCCGTGCTTGTTGAAGAGGCGGCGTCCGAGCAGGAAGTGCTATTAATGGCCGATCGTATTGCGACGGCGCTGGCCAATCCTTTTGTGTTGCACGGCAAGGAAGTCTTCGTAAGTGCCAGCATTGGTATTGCGCGGACAACGGTTGGTGAAACGGCCGACGACCTGGTGCGAAACGCCGACGTGGCGATGTACACCGCCAAAACGCGCGGCAAGGGTTGTTATGTGTTGTTCGAGCCAGAAATGCATTCGGCAGCGCTCGAGCGCCTCGACACGGAAGCCGATTTGCGGCGCGCCATTGATCGACAAGAGTTCTATCTCGAGTATCAACCCATCGTGATGATCGAAACGGGTGAAGTTACAGGTGCTGAAGCATTGTTGCGCTGGAAACGTCGCGACAAAGGCAATGTGCCGCCCACCATCTTCATTCCGATAGCCGAAGAGACGGGGCTGATTCTTCCGATCGGTCGTTGGGTGCTGATGGAAGCCTGTCGCACTGCGCGCCAGTGGGAGTACGATCGCGGAACGCCGCTGCGCGTTACGGTAAATCTCTCCGGTCGACAGATTCAGGACGAGAGCATTGTTGATGACGTACGTGACGTCCTTCGACAAACGGGATTCTCGGCCAGCCATCTTGTGCTCGAGATTACCGAGAGCATCCTGATGCAGCATACGGATGTTTCGCTCAAGCGTTTGCAAATGCTCAAAGAGTTGGGCGTTTCGTTGGCCATTGACGACTTCGGAACTGGATATTCTTCACTCAGTTATCTGCAGCGTTATCCCATTGATATTCTGAAAATTGACAAAGCGTTTGTTGATACGTTGGACAAGGGGGGCGACGGACCCGTCCTGGCAAGTGCAATTGTAGCACTTGGCGAAACGTTGCGTCTCGATACGGTCGCCGAAGGTATTGAGACTGAAGCGCAACGCGGACACCTGCTGCAATTGGGTTGTGAATTGGGCCAGGGATTTCTGTTTGCGCCGGCGCTACCCGCCGAGGATTTCTCGCGTTTGCTGATTGCGCGTGGCGTGCGCGCACTTGAGCGCACGCGTCGGCGCCGCACAATTGACGGCAAGGCCGCGTAGGGTCGCTTACCCAGATCGTCGAAGTACGTGGGATGAACTGGGCGCTCTGCTATTCGCTCCGCATCGCGAGCATGGGATCGATACGTATCGCCCGCAGTGTTGGGGCCGCGCATGCACCGATCGCGATCAACAGCAGCAGCGTTGCGCCAATGGCGTACGATCCCGGATCGCTGGTGGTCACACCAAACAACATGTGTTGCAACAGTCGAGCGCCCCAGATCGCAGCGATGAGTCCAAAGCCCAACCCCACAAATGACAGCGTTACACCGCGTTGCATGACGAGGCGAACAACATCACGCCGCGCTGCGCCGAGCGCCAGTCGCACACCTATTTCGCGCGTACTCTGACTGACCATGTACGTGATGACGCCATACAGCCCAATTGCGGACAGCACCACGGCAAGCACAGCGAAGAGTGTAAGCAATGCCATGAGGAATCGCTGTGAGGCAACGGTGCGCAACAGTAACTCCGTGCAGCTGACGACGTCCGGCGGCGAGATGGAAGCGTCGATGGAAAGAAAGAGACGACGCAGTTCGGCGACCGGTGCCGTGCCGCTTTTCATACGCACGAACAACGAGACACGATCTTCCGGTACGCGGCCCATTGGGAAATACACCATTGGCGTCATACCGCGATCCATCAACGAGGCGGAGGCAGAGTTCGGAGTGACGCCTACCACGGTGTTCCAGACCACAGCCCCCGTTGATGTCACCTGTGATTGCATGCGAAATCTCTTGCCCACGACATTTGAATCGCCCCACAGTTTCATTGCCAGCGACACCGAGACAATCCGTTCATGGTCGACATCGGCGCTCGCGCCAAACGTGCGACCGAAACGCAGCGGCATACGCATCACGGAGAAATAGTCGGGTCTCACGGTATTCACGACCGTGAATTCCATGTTCTCTTGTTTGTTCGGGTCGGGCGTTTCACCTTCGGTCACCCAATGGCCAATCTGGGCTCCAGTTTGTCCGGGTGCACTCGTTGCGAGCGTGGCGCTCTCCACACCGCCAATTGCACGTGCCCCCTGCAGCAATTGTTCAGCGTACAACTCTCGCGCACCTTCACTCTTATACCGCGATTCTGGAAGCGTCACCCTTTGCACGTATACACCATTCGCATCAAACCCAGGATTGAATTGATGCAGATTAATCACGGTACGAATGAGCATGATCGCGCCAATCAGCAGCACCACCGACAACGCGTTTTCGGTGACCACCAACAAAGAACGAAAACGGTTTCGACTACGGTTTGGCGTACTGCCGACGGATGAACGGAGTACCTCCGGGTTGCGTCCGGTTCGGCCAGAAAACGCGGCGATCAATCCGAAACAAAGCCCGGTCGCAATCGAAATGGCGACGGTGACCAGCAGTACGCGCCCATTGACCTGGACTTGCGACAGGACTTCCATGTCCGACGGGCGGACCGCGACGATGGCGCGCAATGCGATTTGACCGAAAAAAAGTCCGGCAACACACCCCGCGCCTGAAAGAATGAGACTCTCGGTCACGAGTTGACGAACAATACGCGCGCGTCCTGCGCCGAGTGCGGCTCGAATGGCCAACTCGCGTTCACGTTGTGCGCCGCGCGCCAGCAGCAGGTGCGCGACATTGGCGCAGGCAATGAGCAACAGCAGACACACGGCACCAGCCAGCAGAAACACGGAATCCCGGGAAGTACCTTTCGAGCCGGGCGAATGCAGTTCAATCGTGAACACTGATCCGTTCACTTCGTTTTTGACCTGGTCAAGACTGTGCAGGATGTTTTGCAGTTCCAGCGTGCCCTGCTCGACGGAAACACCCTTTGCCAATCGACCAATGGCCGGCCCGCCAAGAAATCCTTCCGCGGGGAGTGTTGTCCATATATCGACCGCATCCTGCAGGTACGCGGGAATTCGCACACCATCCATCAACACGCCGACTATTGCGAATTGTTTGCCGTCAATTTTGAGCGGTTTTCCGAGAATATCCGTGGACGCACCAAGCTTGGTTCGCCATACATGTTCGCTGACGAGCGCCACAGGCGGAGCGCTGGCCAGTTCATCATCGGGGAGCAGGAAACGGCCCGTCAACACCTTGGCGCCGGCAAATCGCGCGAAGTTCGAACTGACCCTGGCAACATGCGCAGTGCTCGGATCGGCGTCGTTCAGTTGGAGGGTCTGTCGTCCACTGATAAATCCTTCAATTCGTTCAAAAGATTTCGCATCGCGCCACGCGTGCACCTGCTCGAGCGTCGGGACGGTTTCGATGTTCTTGCTGTGTCGGGAAATGAATACGATGCGGTCTGCATCCGGATATTTGAGCGGCTCCAGAATCAAATCGTTGACAACGCTGAACACGGCCGTATTCGCGCCGATCCCAAGCGCGAGTGTGATAACAGCAACGGCGGTCCACGCTTTCGAGCGTGCCAATGTGCGGAACGCAAAGCGGATATCCTGTGAGAATGAGTCTATTGTCATTTGACGTCGCATGTGGTGTTCGCGTTTGAATGCGTAGTTGCGAATTTCGTGAGTGGCCTGGTCGATCGGTCCGTACCGCGCGCGCGCCTGGTGCATGGCCGCTTCCTCGGACATCCCGACCTTTCGCAACTGCTCGGCGCGCAGTTCGAGATGCATTTGCAGTTCGTTTTCCAGTTCAGATGCGAGCGAGTTCTTATTTGGAACATCGAGTCCCAGCAATCGCCGAATGCCGGGTCGGACTCTCGAATGCGAATTTGGCGACGGCTCGTTCACGTGAGTGTACCCGCCGGTGCCCGGCGGGCGAGAATGGTTGTGACCATGTCAGCGTAGCGCATCCACCGAGTGGTTTCGGCGCGAAGATGTTCCTGCCCACGCGTGGTGAGTTTGTAGTACCGCGCTTTGCGATTGTTTTCCGTTACTCCCATCTGGGCTTCGACGTATCCTCGTTCTTCCATTCGCCGTAGCGCCTGGTAGAGGGCTGCGTCTTCAATATCGAGCCCGCTTTTTGACGATTCCTCGAGCCAGGTGGTGATTTCAAAGCCGTGCATGGCGCCCCACGCGAGGGTTTTGAGCACGAGTACGTCGAGGGTGCCTTTGAGGACGGAGAGTCGATCCATCGGGGTTCCTTGAAGAAGCTTAGGTAAGAGTCTTACCAGAAGACTGGCCTTGGATTGTGAGATTGTCAATGGCTGCGGGCGTTTGGTGCTGGGGACGTTTTGGTACTGGGGCAGAGCTGTTTTGGTACCGGGGTCAGAGCTGTCATTCTGACCGCATTCTTTTGGTACTGGGGACGTTTTGGTACTGGGGTCAGAGCTGTCATCCTGACCGCATTCTTTTGGTACGGGGGACGTTTTGATACTGGGGTCAGAGCTGTCATTCTGACCGCATTCTTTTGGTACACGTCCTGGGGTCAGCGTCTGCATTTTTTTTGCTCACCGGGCGAACGTTTAGTTTCCGCCATGGCTGAGACTTTCAACGCGTTTGCAATCGCGCCGCCCGGAGTTGCGCCGCTCGTCGCGAACGAGCTACACGCGCTTGGGATAACAGCTGGTGACGTGAGTGATGCAGGTGTTGCATTCGTCGCGTCGCGGCGCGATTTGGCGCGCGCGAACTTGTGGTTGCGAACGGCGTCACGCGTAATTGTTCGACTGGACACGTTTGAGGCCGCCGAATTTTCCACGCTGGAAAAACGTGCGAAGTTGGTGCCCTGGGCGGAGGTGTTGTGCGCCGGCGCGCATGTGCAGTTGCGCGTGACGTGCCGCAAGTCGCGCCTGTATCACTCCGATGCAGTGGCCGAACGTATTGGTCGCGCGATCGAGGCGAAGATTGCCGGCAGTCGTGTGGAGTTGAAGGCGGTTGATGAACAAGGCGAAGGGCAAGGTGATGGCATTCCGCCGCAACTCATCATCGTGCGATTAGATCGCGACCAATGCACAATCAGCGCTGATAGCTCAGGCGCGTTGTTGCATCGTCGGGGCTGGCGTCAGGCAATCGCAAAGGCACCGCTCCGCGAAACGTTGGCGGCGACGTTGCTTACGGCGAGCGGCTGGGATATGAAATGGCCGCTGGTAGATCCATTTGCCGGTTCCGGAACGATTGCAATCGAAGCGGCGCTCCGCGCGCGCAACGTGGCGCCAGGAATCGCGCGTAGGTTCGCGATGGAATCGTGGCCGAATACGAACACGATTCTGCTTTCGCAATTGCGGAAAGAAGCGAGGAGCCTGGCGCGCAACAAGGCAGATGTGCCAATCGTCGCAGCGGATCGTGATGGAGGGGCGTGTGTGGCGGCGCAGTCGAATGCGGAACGTGCGGGTGTCGCCGGTGACGTGGAAGTCTTGCAGTGCGCGGTGTCTGATACGGATCTGTCATCGCTTGGTCCGCGCGGTTGGGTTGTTACAAATCCACCGTACGGTGTCCGTGTGAGTGGCGGCGCCGACTTACGCTCGTTGTATCAACGACTGGGCGATGTGATGCGTGCGGGTGGGCCCGATTGGCATATCGCCATGTTGGCGGCGGAGCATGCCTTGGTGATGCAGATGAAGTTGCCGACAAAAATTCTGCTAAAGACAACGAACGGCGGACTGCCAGTCTCAATTGAGGGCAGTTAAGCGAAAAAAGGCGAGCGCACAATTAATGCGGAGCTTCGAACGGTGCGCGCAGTTCTCCGCGCCTCCGCGCCTCCGCGATAAAGACCGGCGCTGGGCGTATGATCTAATGGCGGGAGCGTTTTTTTCACGCGGAGGCGCGAAGCGCGCGGAGAACCGCTCGGCGAATCGCTGAAATTCTTGTACGTGAGGATCTCAGGAACAACACTCTCAATTTCGCGGAGGCGCAGAGGCGCGGATAACTGCCCGCCGAATTTTTAAATTCTCGCTGCTGCAAAGTCAATTCTTGATGAAACCGTCGACAATGTGAATAGCGTTTTGTAATCGCTGTTCACCAAGGCCGCTCAGTTCGACAAACGGCGCGTTCAATCGAATCAACGTATCAACGAATACCTGATGCATCTCCTCACGTCGCTCGCCGCGATCACGAATGCCATCTGCGACCCACGGCGTATCGATGTGAGACAGGAGGTAGAGCTTGGGCCTGCGATTTACGGCTTCATCCACAATCCATTGCGGGCAACCGCCAGAATAGTGGGTGTAATACGCGACCGTGCTCAGAAGGTCGGCGTCCTGAAACAGCAACGTTGTCGCACGCTCGGCATACTCGTTTTCAAGCGCCATTTGCCCGCGCGCGACGGCACCATGGTCCGACATCACCACTGGTTCGCCCTTCTGTGCGGCGTACTCGCGCACGAACTCCGGCACAAACTCTACGCTGTAGTGCGCAGCGAGTTGCGCGACGAGCGTCGTCTTGCCGGTCGACTCCGAACCGGTCAGGACGATGCGCGTGAGGTTCGGGCGAAAGATCGCGTCCATTCGATATGTCCGAGTACCGCGAGAATGCCGTACACCGTGTTGAGCACGGCATAGAGATTAAGGCCGCGATAGATGAAGGCCGCGACGTATACGATGTTGATCGCAATCCACAGCAACCACGTCTCGCGGAGCTTGCGTGTCATCATCCATTGCGCAACGAGGCTGCTGGAGACCAGTGCGGCGTCCAGTAGCGGCAGGCGTGTTCCGGGGATACGACTAGTGATCGTGTATAACACACCCCAACCCGCGAGCCCCAGCATGAGCAAGACCGCAGACGTTTGTACCGACGTTCGCGTCACGTGCAGTTCAGTTTTCTGCACGCCACCATGCAACCACTGATACCAGCCGTAAACCGACATGGCGATGTACACAAACTGCAGGCCAAAGTCGGAATACAAACCGTGTTCCTGGAACACGACCGCGGAGAAACCGGCGTTCAAAATGCCAATCGGCCAGCTCCAGATTTTCTCGCGCACCGTGAGATACACGTTAATAACACCGAAGATGAAGCCGGCCACTTCCGCACACGTTGTCCTATGCGCCGCAAACCAGGCGCACAACTGCATCACGATTACTTCGCGCCCAGTTGCGCGAGATGTGCTGTTCCCGATGCCTGCACGTTTTTCTGCGCTGCCGCGATGGCTGCTGTTGTCGCCGCCGACGAACCGCCAACTTCAATGTCCGTCATCGTGGCCAGTGACTTGACGTAGTAGTCCGTCCAGGTCTCGAGAATGTCCTTTTCCCTGGCTGCATCTCCGCCGCTTGCCAGCGCAGTCTTGGAGAGCGCAAGTTCGACATCAAAACGCTTGATCGCCGCACGTTCAACTTCGCCAATTAGCGAACGCGCCATTGGGCCCGTCGCCGTCGTTAAGGTCAGTGCCGAAACAATGGCCGCGTTCGCGGAATTCGTGAGCGTGACTGGCGACACCATCTCCGGGCGATCACCATCCGTGTGGTAGTACACGTCTGTGAAGTGCCAGAACAATGCACCGGGAATTCCCGCTGTGAGAAATGGAGTGTGATCGCTGCCGCCTTCGAACGGATTGGTTTTGACAACCCACCCGGTGGCCGCCGCCTGATCGAGGCAACGCGCAAGCAGGTAGTCATTGTAGTAGTGCGGCTTGACGCGATCCTTGCTGATCACGCTGCCGCCCCACTCGGTGTGTTTCTCTTCGCCACGCGTCCAGATCGCAGATGGATCGGGCATCTTCTCAATGAGAAACGTGCCACCGGTTTTCTGCGTGTCTTCGCCAACCATGTCAAGGCTCAATCCCCAATGCACATCCTTCGTGCGGGCCGCATCCTGCGCAAGGAAGTCACGCGTTTGCTGAATTTCGTTGCCGAACAACATTGTGATGGTGCGCTTGGTGTCCACGGCGCCGCTCTTCGTGAGTTTGGCAAGCGTGCGCGCAACTTCTGACAGTGCACCAACACCACTCGCGTTGTCATTCGCACCCGGTTCCTGAACGTGCGCACTGAACACAAAACGTTCCTTTGGCTGCGCCGATCCGCGCACTTCTGCAACAATCACGCGATTCGTGGACGGGAAGAACCTGGACTTCACCTTGACGCGAATCTTGACCGGACCGTTTGCCACTGCGGTTTTCAACCCTTCGATGCCGTTTTTCGAAAGCGCAATGCCGAATGATTTGGCAACGGAGTCATAACCAACGCTCGTGAATTGCACGCTGTTCCGATGTACATCCGGCTGTGTGTATGCGGGAAGGCTGAAACCCATTGCACCAATCGCGCCACGTTTCACGGCCTCCGCAAATACGCGACCCACTCCCGTTTCGCCGAACACGATCTTGCCTTTCACATTGGCCTTGTCAAACTCCGCCGCCGTTCCCTTGCCAACAAACGCCAACTCCGCGTACACGCCACTATCCGGCGTTG
>JBDUBA010000308.1:0-32195 GCA_040004335.1 Gemmatimonas sp. | reverse complement strand
CTCGAACGCACCGACCTCGAACGCACCAACCTCGCACAGCCTCACCCATCCGCCGGACTCTTTACCCCACGCCCACCACGATTCAACACATGCGTGTAAATCATGGTCGTACTCACATCCTTGTGGCCCATCAATTCCTGGATGGTCCGAATGTCGTAACCCGAGTCGAGCATGTGCGTCGCGAACGAATGCCGAAACGTATGGCACCCGGCACGCTTGGTAAGACCAGCCGCGCCCACCGCGGTGGAAACCGCACGCTGCAACGCGGTCGCGTGCATGTGCGACCGAATCGCTTCGCCATTTCCCTTCACTACGCGCAACCGCTTAGCCGGAAATAGCCAATACCAACGAAAATCACGCACGGCACTCGCCGACTTCTGCGCAAACGCGTCCGGCAATTCAATGGAAAAATCAAGACGCCTGATATCTGTGCGCCAGTAATTCTCCAAACGTTTGAGGTGCTCGCGCAATGGACCAATCGCTCGACTCGGCAAAACCGTTACGCGATCCTTCATCCCTTTGCCGCTCCGCACCGTGATACTCTCGCTATCCAAATCAACATCCTTCACGCGGAGCGTCAGCGCTTCCATCAAACGCAAGCCGCTTCCGTACAGCAACAGCGCCGCCAAATAGGACGCGCCAGTCAGAAGGTCCAACACCGACCGCACTTCATCACGCGTCATCACCACCGGCAATCTGAGCGGCCGCTTGGCACGCTCCACGCCATCCATCACGGGGGCGCCCACCATCAACACATCCCGATACAGAAAGACGAGTGCGGCTCGCGCCTGATTCTGCGTCGAAGCGCTGACACCCCGTTCCACCGCAAGATCGGTCAGGAACAGCCGAACTTCAGCAGGTCCCATGTGCGCAGGGTTCCGTACGTTGTGAAATCGCACATAACGCTTTACCCAACTCACGTACGCCTGCTCTGTACGCATGCTGTAGTGCCGCAAGCGCAGCTGATGACGCAAACGTCCGATCAACGTCAGGCGCGCGTCGTCCAGTCGAATCTTCATATCAATGTCAGGGAGGTTCGGGCAGTCAGACCTTCATCGTCTTCCAACGGTGAACCCCGAGCTCACTTCCAACCTCACCAAAACCCGAGCCGGCGTACCGGATTGCCGCGTCGCACATCGCAAGACGACTCATCCATTGCGCATACGAATCGCTCAGTATATCCTTGTATCCGGATATACGGATTATATGACGACCCCGCGCCTCTCCATCCACGACCGGCTCACCGACTTGGCCGACGCCACCCGGTGCCGCATCCTCTTTGCGCTCGAAGCCCACGAGCTCACAGTCGGAGAGCTCTGCGCCGCCCTGCAACTCCCGCAATCCACCGTCTCGCGCCACCTCAAAATCCTCGCGGACGAAGCCTGGCTCGCCTCCCGCGCGGACGGAGCCAGCCGCTGGTACAGCATCTCCACAAAACTTGATCCCGCCGCGGCCTCCCTCTGGGCGCTCGTCCGCGAACCACTCGCCTCGACACCCGCAGCCGATCAGGACCTGGCACGCGTCGACAGCGTGCTGGCCTCGCGACGCGCCCGCTCCGAAGCCTTCTTTGCCGGAGCCGCCCCAGACTGGGACAACACCCGCGCCGCCCTCTTCGGACAACGTGCCGACCTCTCAGCCCTCCTCGCCCTCCTCGATCCGAATTGGACCGTAGGCGATCTGGGATGCGGCACAGGCACCATCACGGCCGCCATCGCTCCGCACGTGCGATTTGTTCACGCGGTTGATGCTTCACCACAAATGCTGGGCGCCGCGCGCGAACGACTCACGGGCGTCACCAATGTCAGGTTGTCCACCGGCGCACTCGAATCGCTGCCGCTCGACGACGCATCACTCGACGTCGCCATCATGCTCCTGGTCCTGCACCACGTCGCCGAACCCGCACGTGCGCTCGCCGAAGTGCAACGCGTTCTCAAACCGACTGGCCGCCTGCTGATCGTCGACATGCGCGCACACACCCACGAGGAATACCGGCAACAAATGGGTCACGTGTGGCTCGGTTTCGACGAACCCGCATTGACGTCATGGCTTGTCCCCGCAGGTTTCACTGAACCACGCTACGTGTCACTCCCAGTCGAACCAAACGTCGCAGGCCCCGCACTGTTCGCAGCAACCGCTTTTGTTTCGCCCGTTTCAATCGCAAACGGTTTTGTAGTGAGCTCGACATCGGGAGCGTCGCCCGGACGCCCCGCGCAAGTTTCTTCCTGAGGACGTTAATCGATGGCTACTGCAGTCATGAACGAACACGGCGTTTCATCACTCGCTGCAACCGATCGCCCCGCATTCAAAGTTGCCGACCTATCTTTGGCCGAATGGGGCCGGAAGGAAATGCGGCTCGCTGAAATCGAAATGCCAGGATTGATGGCACTTCGTCGTGAACACAAAGGAAAATCGCCGCTGAAAGGCGCGAAAATCATGGGCTCCTTGCACATGACAATTCAAACCGCGGTCCTCATCGAAACACTCGTCGACCTCGGCGCCGACGTACGCTGGGTGTCATGCAACATCTTCTCGACGCAGGATCACGCGGCTGCCGCCGTTGCAGTTGGACCGAACGGCACAGTCGACAAACCAAGCGGCACCCCAGTGTTCGCATGGAAAGGTGAAACACTCGAGGAATACTGGTGGTGCACCGAGCAGGCGCTCGCATGGCCCGATGGCAGCGGCCCGAACCTGATTCTTGATGACGGCGGCGACGCCACGCTGCTCGTGCATCGCGGCGCAGAATACGAAAAGAACGGGGCAGTTCCGTCATTCGACGCGGACAACGAACCAGAAGAATGGGGCGTCATTCTCGACCTGCTGCGCCACGAGCAGAAAGCCAACCCGGGCCGTTTCGGCAAAATGCTCGCGGGCATTCGCGGCGTTTCAGAAGAAACCACCACGGGCGTACATCGCTTGTACGAAATGCAACAGGCGGGCACGCTGGCATTCCCGGCCATTAACGTCAACGACGCCGTCACAAAGTCGAAGTTTGACAATCTGTACGGATGCCGTCACTCGATCGTCGACGGGTTGAACCGCGCAACGGACGTGATGCTCGCCGGAAAAATTGTTGTGATCTGCGGCTACGGCGACGTGGGCAAGGGCTGCGCCGCCGCACTCAAAGGACAAGGCGCACGCGTTGTCGTCACCGAAATTGATCCGATCTGCGCACTGCAGGCCGCACTCGAAGGGTACCAGGTCACGACGCTCGACGACATCATCGAAACCGCCGACATCATCATCACCGCAACAGGCAACAAGGACATCATCACGGTGAAGGACATGTCACGCATGAAGGACAAAGCCATCATCGGAAACATTGGTCACTTCGACAATGAAATCGACATGGCCGGTCTCAAGAAAGTTGAAGGCATGAAACGTATCAACATCAAGCCACAGTACGACGAATTCGTGCTGCCGAACGGCCGCTCAATCCTCATTCTCGCTGAAGGCCGTCTGCTCAACCTCGGGTGCGCCACAGGCCATCCATCATTCGTAATGTCCGCGAGCTTCACGAATCAGGTGCTCGCTCAACTCGAATTGCATCTGAACGCTGCGAAGTACGAAAAGAAAGTGTACACGCTGCCAAAACATCTCGACGAAAAAGTGGCGCGTTTACATCTCGAAAAACTGGGCGTGAAACTCACCGAACTGCGTCCCGATCAGGCGTCATACATTGGCGTCTCTCAGAACGGACCGTACAAGCCGGATCACTACCGCTACTAGTCGTCCCGCAGGCGCAGGCGCAGGCGCAGTTGCAGTTGCAGATCCAGTTGCAGTTGCAGTTGCAGTTGCAGTTGCAGTTGCGACTGCCGTCGCAGTTCTCGTTCGCAAAAAAAACGGAAGCGGGCCGCACTCGCATCACTGAGCGCGGCCCACTTTTGTCATTCGATGCAATCGGCGCCGAGCGATCTTCCTCGGCAAGCGCGAACGTTGCTACCGATTGCCAAACAACTTGCCCGCCATTCCCATCACGTCGTCGGCCACTGATCCGTCGTGATTCTGATCGAGCATTCCCATCAACCCACCAAGCCCACTGCCACTTGACGTGATGTGATTGCGTTCTTGCCCGAGCATTGACGCCAGACCGCCGGCATCGAGTCCGTTGGTATTCCGAGCCTTACCCAACGCACCCATCACAACAGGCGCCAGCATGGCCAGCAGCGACGTCACCTTGCTCGCATCAAGCCCGGTGGACGTGCCAATGCCATTCGCAACGGCAGGTTGCTTGTTCCCCAGCACATGCGAAAGAATTTTGTCGCCCATGCCACCGTGACCCTGGCCCAACATCCCTTCGACATCATCCAGCACACTGCCGTCGTGTTGATCGAGCGCGCTGTTCAACGCATTCGCACCGGTCGCGGTTGACGCATTGCTCGCCAGCGCACCGAGCAACACCGGCAACGCCGCGGCAATGGCATTGTTGGTTGAACCTGCATCAGTGCCCAGCTTCTGACTGATTTGCTGCAGAGCGTTGGGGCCGAGTGATTGCGTGAGTTGTTCGAGGAGTGACATGAAAAGTTCTCGAGTCAGAGGGGACGGAGCACTTCACTTCATCAACTGCTCCAACTCCAATATAAGTCGCTCCGCCTGCTTCTTGCGCGAAAATCGGCCGTCATATCCTACGGGTCGTGGCATCTCCCCCGCCCGGAACTTCAAATACGCATTTTCAATCCCCTTCGCGGTCGCATCCTCGTCATCAATGGAATACACCAACGCATCGGAGTTCGCGAGCAATTCACCGCTGGCCGAGTCGGTTCCAACGAGTGCCAACAGCCAGACGGGAAATGCCACATATTCGAAAATTTTGGCAGGCACCTGCGTTTTGGTCGCGCCCTGAAACGCTACGGCCATCATCGAGTCGCGCATCAATTGACGGGCTTCCTCGCGTGTACCCGCCGCGCGTTCCTCGAAGAGATCGCCTATACCCGCCTGCGTCGCCAACTCGGCCAAGGTCTGTCCGTTGATCATCGCTTTCTGACCCATGAATATCACACGCAGAGTTGAGGCATCGAGACCGAGCGACGTGCGCACTCGCGCCACTGCACGCATGAACGAACGCGGATCGCGATCGAGATACAATGCACCCGTGTGCGCAATCTGAAAGACGTTTGAGCAGACGGGCGGCGCAAGGATCGGTTCAACATCACTGCCATTGGGCACGCTACAAATGCGGTCACGCAATTGCGGAAACCGTGTTGCCAGCACGTCCGCCGCGGACTGTGTGTTCGTAATGATAAGCGCCGCCCGTTGCAGCGTCGCGGCCTCCATTCCACGGAGCTGATCATCCGGCAACACGCGTTCGGCCGAAGACGGCGGTGCAAAACGCGCCCACGGGTCACGCATGTCAACGACGTGCGGAATGTTGTGACGGTGCGCGACCTCGGCTGCCGCGACATGTACGTAGTGACTTGGCCCCGATGACGCGACAATTCTTTGTCGTCCATCAAACAACGCATGCGCTGTGTCCGCGAACTCATGCGCTAACGTACTTGACTGACTCGCACTCACAAGTATTTGCATCGCTTCACGCGCCACCGCTGCCAATCCGCCCGAGTCGCCCGCACTCACCGCGCTGATTGGTGCCGCATCGGACTTGGTTATCGGTTCCGCTCCACGCGCGCGCCGCAGCACGCGATACCACTTCGGACTTAATCGCCGGCACGTCGCCACGCGCACATCGTCGGGCAATCGCTGGAAGCGACCCCAATCCGGATTCGATTCATCCGCAGGATCCTCCATGACAACATCCATCGCCCATCCGGCCGCGTCGAGAAATGGCGCAAACCCTTCCCAACGCGCAGCGCCAACCGAAACGCGCGGAGGAAATTCCTGCGTCAACAGGAGAAGGCGCGGACGAACCGATTGGGTGGCAACGTCGCGTTCACGCGGCAGCCACCTTGCATGCGCTGGAAGCGAATTCACAAGGACGTGATGCGTTTAGTGCGCGAGCAGCGCCTGCACAATTCGCACCCCGGCATTGCCATCCCAACCCTCGGGTGCTCGTACCGAATCCGGACGTTTCGCATTCGCCACCAACATCGGCAGCGTTGACGGATCACGCACCAATTGATTGGTGCCCTCCGTTATCGTGATCGGACGTTCGGTGTTGTCACGTACGGTGAAACACGGAACACCAAGCGCGGTGGTTTCTTCCTGCAGTCCACCGGAATCAGTAACGACTGCGTGCGCGCGACTCATGACGTCGAGCATGTCGTGATACGGCAGCGAGTCTATGAGTTTCAAACCGTTCATGGGGATGCCAAGTGAAGCCAATCGATCGCGTGTACGCGGGTGCGACGGAAAAATCACCGTGCGTGTGCGCGCAATCTCCGACAGTGCCGTCATGATGGCGACCAGGCGCGTTGGTTCATCAACATTTGATGGCCGATGCATCGTGACCAACACATGTTGATCCGATACTCCCAATCGTTCGGCTGCGCCTGTTTGGCGAGCCGCGGGCAGTGCATGCAGCAGTGAATCGATCATCACGTTGCCCACGAACACAATCCGGGACGGATCTTCGCCCTCGGCTTTCAAGGTCACGTCGGCATCGCGCGACGGGGTGAGGAGCAAATCGGCCAGGCGGTCCGCCACCAAACGGTTGATTTCTTCGGGCATGGCGCGATCGCCGCTGCGGAGCCCGGCTTCCACGTGTGCAATTCGAACGCCCAGCTTCGATGCAACGAGTGCGGTGGCCATCGTGGAATTCACATCGCCATACACCACCAACCAGTCGGGCGCGACTTCCAGGAGGACGGGCTCGAACCGCTCGAGAATGCGCGCCGTTTGCACGGCGTGTGATGCGGACCCCACATCCAGGTTGAAATCCGGTGCCGGAATCGCGAGATCGCGGAAGAAGCCTTCGGACAGCAGCTCGTCGTAGTGTTGTCCGGTGTGCACCACGACCTGGTCCAGGCCCGCACTGCGGCCCGCACGATAGACCGGCGCGAGTTTTGGGAAGTTGGGCCGAGCACCGACGACGTGGAGGAGTTTCAAGATCCGCTGTCTGGGGGAAATGATGTCGGGAAATCTACGAAAGGCACACGGGAGAGGCAGCAGGGGTGCTACTTTAGGTCATCTACGACAGAGCCATCAGGAGGTCACGGATGATAGACCAGGCTTGTGACGTGACAGTCTGGACGACCGTCAATTGCTGACGGCCTTTCGCACGCGTAAGCACCTGATTCACTGAAAGCTTCGAACGAGGACTTTATGTTAGGCCTTGCTGGTAAGGTACAGCGCCGCATCGCGCACGTTTGGGAACGTCGCCGGCAGCGTGTGGAGCTGAGCGGGTTGTACGCGCCGGACGCAGACGATTTGGACGCAACTCGGCACCTGCATGAAGCGATGGAATGGCTCAAGCGGGCACAGGACGCGGGGAACGATCGCGGGGTTGCGTACGGCGTCGATTTCGGCAAGGGTTTTGATCTCAGCTATCCGGAAACTACCGGGTATGTCTGTCAGACGTTCGTGGATCAGTATCGACTGACGGGCGACGCGTCGCTGCTCAAGCGTGCAATCGAGATGGCCGATTGGGAGATTTCGATTCAGATGGCCAATGGCGCCGTTATGGGTGGCAAATACAACACGAATCCGACGCCCGCGGTGTTCAACACGGGCATGGTCTTGTTGGGATGGGCGTCCTTGATCACGGAGACGGGAGAGGAGCGCTTCAAGCTCGCGGCCCGCCGTGCGTCCGACTGGTTGGTGAAGGTACAGGAAAAGGACGGCCGATGGTTTGAAGGCAATTCCGATTTTGCCTTGCGGGACTCGACGCTGTACAACGTGAAAGCAGCGTGGGGGTTATGCGAAGCGGGCGTGGCCTTGCAAGAACAGAGGTACATCGACGCAGCCGTCTTGAACGCCGAATATTGCATGTCGCGCCAGCGTTCGAACGGCTGGTTGCCGGAGTGCTGCTTGTCCGACCCTTCGGCGCCGCTCCTTCACACGCTCGCATACAGCATGCAAGGACTTGTGAATATCGGCAAACTCGCGAAACGCCACGATCTGATTGCAAGTGCGCAACGATTGGCCGATGCGGAATTGCGCATCATGGGCGAAGACGGATTCATTCCCGGACGCCAACGCGAGGATTTTTCTGCAGCCGTCAAGTGGTGTTGCCTGACCGGATCTGCGCAAACTTCCATCGTGTGGAGTGAACTGTTTCTGCTCTTCGGTGATGAAAAATATCGTTCCGCCGTTCGGACGTTGAACGGTTATCTGCTGGCGCATCACGACATTCAGAATTCGAATCCAACGTTGCGCGGTGGTTTGCCGGGTTCGTGGCCGGTGTGGGGAGAATACGGCCGCCTGCAAATTCTGAACTGGGCCACGAAGTTCCTGGTTGACGCCCTAACGCTCGAAGCGCAGATCAACCGGACGGCGAAGTAGGTGGCGGATACGTTCATCGCTGTTCCGGCGACGGCCGGAGCCGTGGGCGAATTGAGTGCGCTCGATCCGACGAACTGTTTTGCAACCGCTTCGTATTTTGATGCGCGGAAGCGAACGGGCGACAAAACGTTCCTGCTCAGCCTGCGCTCCAGCGACAACGAGCTGCGTTGCGGCTGTGGCGCCTTCCTGCGCGTGGGACGTTTCAATCGATCACTCGGAATTGCGTCACTGCCAAAATTGGACGCAGCCAATCCTTTCTGGAATGGATTGCGCGGGTTCTGTCGCGAACACAAGGTGACCCTGCTCGAACTCGGCACTTTTGGATCGCCGAGTGGCGTGGAGATTCCGGAGATCGGGGAGAGATTCACCACGCGTCCACGCATGGAGTTTGTCGTTGATTTGCGCACCGACCTTCCGTCGATCCTTGGCTCCAATCACAAGCGCAATGTGAAGCGCGGAGCGAAGTCTGGTCTGGTCGTGCAGCGAACGCGTTCTGCCGAAGGCACAGCGAAACATCATGAACTGATGAACTTGTCGCTGAACAGGCGGAGAGAGCGCGGGGAAGATGTGCCGGACGAAGTGTCGCCGGATATTGCGGCGTTTCTGGAAGCCAAAGCGGGCGAGCTGTTTCAAGCAGTAAGCGAGAACGTTGTGTTGTCGAGCGTGTTGGTGTTGCGATCACGATCCGGCGCTTATTACCAGACGGCCGGAACATCGGCTGAAGGTATGGCGGCGGGTGCTTCGCATTTCCTCATTCACAACATTGCACTCGCGTTGCGCGCAGAAGGTGTTGAAGTGTTCAATCTCGGAGGTGGTGACGAGGCGTCGACACTTGCGCGATTCAAGGAAGGATTTGGCGCGACTCCGGTCAAACTCATTGCCGCGGATTGTTTTGTCGGATCGCCTCTCCAACGCAGAGTTGGGCGGCTGATTGAATTGGCGACTTCAGATCGGGCGTCACTCAAGAAGCTCCTTCTGGGCCGGTAAATCCGTAAGGTGGCGACCATACGGGTAGTGAAACCCGCGTTCACCGCGCGCAGCCATTCGTGGCTGTACCTTACCGTGCGCACGAAAACCAGCTGTACGAGGTTGTCACGCGCCGTCAACCTCCCGCGTCATCATTCAGCTGCGGGCGCCTCCGCAGAACTCAACATTTCGACACAAACCGTTTTTCGCGAGAGTTATTGAACCGTGTGCGGCTTCGCCGGATCATTTTCGTTAAGAGGCGCCCCCGTTCGCGATGAAGTCGTTCGCGCGATGGGGCAATGTATGTATCGTCGTGGTCCGGACGATGACGGCTTCCATTCGGAAGGTCCCATTGCGATGGCGTTCAGGCGGTTAAGCATCCTGGATTTGTCGCCAGCCGGACATCAGCCGTTCACGAGCGGTTCCGGCGAACTCACGATTGTGTTCAATGGCGAGATCTTCAACTATCTCGAGTTGCGCAAGGAACTGATTGCGAAGGGCCATCAATTCCGGTCGGAGGGCGACACGGAGGTTTTGCTGGCCGCCTATGTAGAGTGGGGTGTCGAATGTCTGCCCAGGCTCAATGGCATGTGGGCGTTTCTCATTTACGACCGCAAACGCAATCTGGTATTCGGTGCGCGCGATCGGTTCGGTATCAAGCCCTTGTATCGCAGTTTGTCCGATGAGGTGCATTATTTCGCATCGGAGATCAAAGCGCTGCAAATCGCAGATCGGCGCACACGCGACATCAACTGGCGATTCGCCGCGCAGTTCCTGGAGACGGGACGTCTCGACAACTTGTCAACGAATCACCGTACGTTTTTCAATTACGTGCAGGAAGTTCCACCCGGAAGTGCCTTTACCATTGCGGTTGACGGCGCCGAGCGGGCGTGGAAATTCTGGTCACTGCCCTCAGCGGGCGAGATGTTCGAAGGGGATGTGGTAGCGACGTTCGCAGATCTGTTCGAGGATGCGGTGCGTCTTCGGTTGCGAAGTGACGTACCGGTTGGCGTGGCACTGTCTGGCGGCATGGATTCGTCCAGCATCATTTCGATAATGGGTCGCGCACTTGGCACGACGGACGGTGCGTCCATGCGCGGTCGGCTCAACGCTTTCAGTTACACACCAGACGATTTCGACGAAGAGAAATACGTCCGCGACACGATTGCGCTGACAGGCGCGACGTTGCACCGTACGAGTCCTTCGGCGGAAGAAATGTGGAACACACTGCCCGCGGTGCTGGATGCGCACGATGAGCCGCTACATGCGACGTCGGCGCTGGCCGGCTATCAAGTTTATCAACTGGCGGCCAACGCCGGCGTACGCGTGGTGCTGGGCGGGCAAGGTGCGGACGAAACCATTGGTGGATACACACCGTTCTTTTCCGAAACGTGGCTCGACCTGGTGCGCGGCGGGCATCTCATGCGCGCCATAGATGAAGTGAAAGCGTATGCGAAAGTTCACAAGCAACCGGTGGCTGGTCTGCTTCGTGCACTCATGATTCGTTTCATGGCAACGACTATTCCACGCCCACGTTCAACGGCGCATCGTCCAGGCATGTACGCGGCCGTCCTCAGCGGCGACGCACGCACGCTCAATATGCAAGCGCCGCACGAACGGCTGCCCGTCGGACTTCACAACGTGTTGGCGCATTCGGTGGAAGAATATCCACTGCCGCTGTATTTGCGCATTGAAGATCGCAACTCGATGGCGCACAGCGTCGAAGCGCGCCTTCCATTCCTCGACTACCGATTGGTGACGTTCGCGTTTCAGTTGGAGAACAGCTGGAAAATTCGCGGACCATGGAACAAGTATGTGCTGCGCTCGGCGATGAAAGGTGTTGTGCCGGAGAGCGTGCGTACGCGGGTTGACAAGATGGGATTCCCAACGGGATTTTCCGCCTGGATTCGCGGGCCGCTTAAACCCATGGTTGAAGACGCCTTGCAGTCCGGTTCACTGGCAGAAGTCGGCATCATGAACGTTGCGGAACTACGTCGATTGTTCCAGGAACACCTGAGCGGCCATGCCGATCATGGCTCGATGATTTTCAACGCGCTGCAGTTCGCCGAATGGCAACGGATCATCAAGGCGCGCTAGGGCGTCTGCTTCCTTGCACACTGTCATATACGCGCATGATTCCGCTTATCATCGCGTCGTAGCTGAAGGTCTCTACCATCAATTTGCGACCCGCGGCACCCATACGTGCGCGCAGGTTCGCATCGCCCAATAGTGTTCGAAATGCTCCCGCCATTGCCGCGGAATTTGCAAACGGCACAATTAATCCGCTAACGCCGTCGTTCACATATTCCGGCGGACCACCACTATCGGTGCCAATGGCCGGACATCCTGATGCGGACGCTTCCAACAGCACATTGCCCGATGCTTCGGTAATGGACGCGAGCACAAACACATCAGCGGCCGCGAAGTATTGCGGGATACGATCGCGCGAAATCTTCCCCAGGAACTGAACGCGATTCGTAATACCCAGCTGCTGCGCTAACGCCTGCAACTCGTCCAACTGCGGACCAACACCGCCAACCACAAGCGTGAATTCGTGCTCTGGCGCAATTTCGGCCAAGGCCGGCAGCACGTATTGCAGTCCCTTTTCGGGAATGAGACCGCACACCGACAGAATCAAGTTCCCCTGAATGCCGAGCGAACGTTTCAATGCTTCGCGATCGGACACGGGCGCGAACTTGCTGATATCAACACCCTTCGGTACGGTGATCGCGCGCGTAGCATCAGCGCCCAGTTCCAAACCAAGATTCCGCATGTAGTCCGACACATACGTCGTTCGGTTCGCCCTCGGCAACAGCCGAAATAGCGCGCGCTCGAAAAACGGATCGACGCGCATGCCTTGATACAAATTGCCGTCATACGGAATGTCGGTCACGAGATCGGACCCGCGAAATGATGCGATCAATGGCACTCCGGCAATGGACGCGCTGACTAGTCCACCCAATCCATCCGGGAACGCGAAATGACTGTGAATGATGTCGGCGCGCTCGCGTTTGGCGACGTCCGCAACAAACAGTTCGAACCGGAGCAGGAAGAGCAGCAGTTTGATTTCGCGCGGGCTGAGCGACGCGAGGTAGTGCGCAAAACGCGGCAAATTCAGCAGCGCGCGCGCTCTTCCCATCGATTTGGATTCGTGCTGCATCGAACGCACCTGAATGCCACGAATTACGCAATCGGTCGGATGTTCGCTGGACGGTACAACAATCTCGACCCCGCGTTCATGCAGTGCGACGAGCTCTTCATCAACGAAAGAATAGGCAGTCAGTCCACCGGGTTGCGTGGCGGGATCGACGAGCGCAATGATTTTCATCAACCCGCGCGCGCACCTCGTACCACACCGAGCAACGCGCGCATCCGAGTACCGTGCAACACGAATAACACCGCGACGTACGTAACGGCGCCCGCCGCGACCTGCGCAATCAGGCGCTCCACATGGCGCGCGTCGGCAGTCAGAAAATGTCGCACCAGAAAGACGGCAACGGCCATCAATGCCGCGCCGCTGACGGCGGGCCAATACGCCATGAGGTACGTGGTCCATGGCAGCTCAATGCGACGGCTCAACCGCATAAAAATTGGAATCCGCGAAAACGGGTGCGCAATAATCCACGCCGCTGCAATTCCAACCGGGCCCCAATGGCTTCCGACGTAGAATGCAACCGGCATCACCAAGGCCAACGCGATACCAACGTTCATCATGAAGCGGGTGTCACCCGTGACATTCAGCACACGCGAGAACAATCCGACCGCCGAATCGTACGCCGCATAAATCGCCAGAATGCGCAGTGGACCGATGACCGCCGTCCAACGATCGCCGAGTGCGAGTGCAACAAAGTCATCGGCCACGAGCGCCAATCCCAACAACACCGGAAACGTGACCAACGAAATAAATTCAGTCAGACGGACGAGATAGCGGCGCAATGCCTGCGCGTCATTCTGAATTGACGCAAAATATGCCGGAATGACGCGCGTCACCATCGCTGTCACCTTCTCCGGAATCGTCAACGCCAACGACCAGGCCATGGTATATACGCCCAGCTGCGTTTCTCCCAGCAGACGGCCGGCCATCAGGAAGTCAGCGTTCGAATACGCATACCACGACAGATTTCCGACAATCTGATGTTTTGTGAACTCCAATGGTTTCGCCAGCGTTTCGCGTCTGGGCTTCTTGAAGTGGACTCGGCGAAATCGCAACGTGAACAGCGTGACCATCAGGCTGCCCATCAGGCTGCCAAGGACCAGCGTCCAATAGCGAAAACCCAAATACGCCAGCAACACCATCGCCGCCGCTAGCACAATTGCCTGCGCCCCTTCCAGCAGTGCGAGCAATTTGAAATCCAGATCGCGTTGAATGAGGGCGGCCGGCACAATACGAAACGCGTTGATGATGAATCCAAGGCTCAACGCAAACACAACAAACGGCAGCTGCTCGGACTTGAAAAACCAGCCCAGCGGGAACGCCATGATACACACCAGCACCGCACAGCTCACACCAATCATCAACGAAACGGTGTTCAGCTGCGCCAGCTGTTCTTCGGTCAGATCCTTGAGCGTGACGACCGTGAGCCCCAGGCCGAATTCGCTGAAGATCGTAACGAGCCCAAGAAACACGGTCGCCATGCCCAGCAGGCCGTAGTCGTCCGGCGACAACAGGCGGGCCACCACGAACGTCGAGGCCCAGGAGAGCACCTGAGAGGCCCATTTGACCGCGCCTGTCCACGCCATGCTCCGAACCAGCGAGCGATCCATCGTGGAGGTGTCCACCCCAGAAGCTGCGGCGCTGGCACCCTCGGCCGACGGCGGTACATCCAGCCCCGGACGTCCGGTTACCGCTTCAACCCGCTCGGCGACTGTTTCGGGCTGGCTCAAGTTGTGCACCGGTGGTTCGTGAGTCGGGATCTGAAAGGGAGTTTCAAATTGTCGATCGTTCGAGCGGCGAGGCGGGCGGGACGGTCAGTAATGTATTGGGCGTCCACCTAGGGAAAAGCATGGAGCTCCGAGAGTAGTACGAGCGAAGATTGCCGGGGTCACGCCCGGAGAAGGGGGCGGTGGGTCACACTTTACCATTGCCAACGCCGACGGATTGACGTCTCTTTACGCACCCGTTCCCTGGCTGCGTCTCTCTGAGGATTCTCGTATGCGATTTAGTCTCCCGATCAAAGTAGGCGCGCTCGCCACAGCGGCGCTGCTGACTGCTGCGGTGCCCAATGCGGTCAATACGAACGTCGTTTCCAGCGTTGGACCTGCCATGCTGTCCATTGGGACGCTGGCGTTCGGCTCAAACGGCGTTTTGTACGCGGCCGATCCACAGGCTGCCACGATTTACGCAATTGAAATGGGCGCCGACGCGTCAAAAGGCACACCCGGCACGAAAGACGTCGGAGCGATTGACGTGCAAGTTGCGTCGCTGCTGGGCACGGACACGGCGCAGATCACGTTGACCGACCTCGTGGTGGATCCAAAAACGCACAATTCGTATCTCGCGGTGATGCGCGGCAAAGGAGCCGACGCAAAGCCAGCGCTGCTGCGGGTTGACGGCGCAGGCAAGATCACACTGGTCGCGATGGAGTCGCTCAAGTTCACGAGTGTCGCGCTGCCCAATGCGCCGGAAGCAAATCCGGCCAACGGTCGCAGCCAGCGCTCGTCGTCGGTGACGGACATGGCGTATCAGGACGGCAAGTTGTACGTCGCCGGTTTGTCGAGCGAAGAATTCTCGTCGAAATTGTGGGCAGTTCCATTCCCGTTCAAAGCGGCTGATCGCGGAACGAGTGTTGAAATTTTCCACGGCAATCACGGACAGCTGGAGACTCGTTCGCCGGTGTATTCGTTCATTCCGTTCAACATCGGTGGCGAAGCGAATCTCATTGGCGCGTACCTCTGCACGCCGCTGGTGAAGTTTCCGGTTTCGTCGTTGGCACCAGGCGCGAAAGTGCGTGGAACAACCATCGCCGAATTGGGCGCAGGCAATCGCCCGATCGACATGATTCTCTACAGCAAAGACGGCAAGCAGTATCTGCTGATGGCGAACACGAGCCGCGGCGTGATGAAAATTCCAACGGCCTCGTTTGGGACCGACGCGCCAATCACGGCGAAAGTGCCCGAAGGCACTGCTGGGGTGAAGTATGAAACGATCGCCAGCATGCAGGGCATTATTCAGCTCGATCTGCTTGATGCGACACACACAATCGTGCTCGCGAAAACACCGACTGGTGTAAACCTGCAGTCCGCCGTCCTGCCGTAGTTGTTGTCTTGAACGCAGTTCGTAGTGGCAGGATTGTTTTAGGCACCCTCACTCTCGCCGGCGCGTTTGCCTGCGGCGGTGAGGGTGCTCGCGTTTCGCGCGCGATTGGAAAGATTGGCGTCGCGATCGACACGTCATCAGGAGTAAGAAACGCATTCATCGTCGTGACAGGCCTCTCGACCGATGAGTTGAAAACGACGCGCGCTTTTTACAAGGATGCGGACAATGCGCGATGGAACGCCTTGGTGCGCGTTGCCGTGGACGGTTCGAACGAAACACCAATACTCGGCAAATACGTCGCGAATGATTCGGCTGTGCTGTTTGTGCCCCAATATCCGTTTGATGCAGGCAGAAAATACGCCGTCCACGTGGATGTTACTGCGATGGCCTTTACACGTCCCGACACCATTGCGGACGTCATCGTGGAGTTGCCGGCAGGCAATCAACAGGCGAAGACGGCAGTTCTCCGCATGCTACCCAGCGGTGATGTATTCCCCGAAAATCTGTTGCGACTGTACATCGAATTTTCCGCGCCGATGCAGCGCACCAGCGGTCTCGAGTTCATCAAGCTGTTGGACGACAACGGCCGCGAAGTGAAGGCTGCCTTCCTGCCGCTTGATGCCGACTTCTGGAATCAGGAACGCACGCGCTACACGGCGTTTCTTGATCCGGGTCGCGTAAAGCTTGGCATTCTCCCCAATGAGCAGATGGGGCGCGCCCTCATTCCGGGACGCAAGTACTCGATTGTGATTGACTCAACCTGGCGCGACGAAAACGGGGTGCCGTTGGCGCATACATTCCGCCGCGAATTTCGTGTCAGTGCCGCGGAGGTGCGGCGCATCGACTACAAGCAGTGGAAATTGAGCGCACCGAAGATTGGATCGCGCGACACACTGGTTGTAACGTTCGAACGTCCGCTGGACAACGGACTCTTGAAACGCGCGCTTGGTGTACAGCTCAAGTCAGGCACGCAGGTTGCTGGTTCAACTACCATCGCGCGCGACGAAGCCGAGTGGCGCTTTGTGCCCGATCAACCGTGGAGCGCCGGCGATCACAACCTCGTGATTTTCTCCATTCTGGAAGATGCCGCCGGGAATCGCATTGATGGTGCGTTTGAAGTGGACATGTTCAACGAGATCGACAAGGCCGGGAAGCAGGAACGATATCTGCTGGCGTTTACGATTCGCTAATCGACGCAAGCTGTGAGCCAACATCGGCATGCTCAGCGTTTCGCCTTCTTCACCGCGCCCGACACGATGTACATGCGCCCCGATCGTACTCCGTTCACGGTGCTCCACGCTGACGTCAACAAATAGTCCGTGGTACCATCGCCATCGACGTCGCCAACACCCACCGCATCGAAGCCAAGCGTTTCACCGGGAACGCGACCGGTAAACGTTTGCAACACGCTTCCATCTTTCCCTGAAAACACCTGCACGCGACCACCGGACCACGCGGCAGCACTGTATTGCCATCCGGCCACGATAAAATCGGCGTGTCCATCACCGTTCACGTCGCCAGTTCTGCCCGCACCAATTCCAAATCCTTCGCCGGGAAGTTCACCGGTTTTCGTGAATAATTTCTCACCGGTTTTTCCAGAGAAGATATACGCGCGCCCCGAAGCCGGACCATTTGCGGTGTTCGCAAAATCGGTCGCATACATGTCGGGAATTCCGTCGCCATTCACATCGCCAACAACGGACGCGAACATCGCCCCAAGCGCGGCGCCCGTTGAATCCGCGTCCTGCTTGAACAATGGTTTGGGGTTGAGTCCGTCAAACGCGTACACGCGGCCAGCGCCTGTTGCACCTGCGCCTGCTGCACCAACCACGAAATAGCGGCCGCCACCAACACCCAACGTGCTGCCAAAGCTGTCGCCGGATTTTTCTCCGTTGAGCGTAATCAACGGCTTTCCGTCTTTCCCGGAGAACACATATACTCGACCGGCACCCGAGTCGCACGCTGGCGCCGATGCCAGGATGTCCGCATATCCGTCGTGATTGAGATCGCCTACACCCGCGACGCCGCGACCGAGATCTTGAGTTGCGGTATCACCAACAACTTTTCGCAGTTCGCGTCCATCTTTTCCCGAGTAGATGAAGAATCCGTTGATGCCGGGAGCGCCAACGACTACATCGGGAATACCGTCCTTGTTTGTGTCGCCCGCGCTTTCAAGCGTATTGCCGAACGACGAACCCTTCGGTCCTTCCACTTTCCACAACAGTTTGCCGGTCTTGCCGGAGTATGCGTACACTTTGCCGATGTTCGAGCCCATCGGAAGATTGGCCGTAGCCGATGTTGCAACATCAGTCACGCCATCCCGGTCAACATCACCAATGCCGCGCGCAATCCACCCGAACTCGTCACCGGCCGCTTCACCGCGCCATTCATGAATGATGTGTACGTTCTCGACAAACGGTTTTGCGAAATCGGTCGCCGTTGGAAAAAGCAGTGCGAACCGCGCATCACTGCGCACCTTTTCAATCTGGGCGTTTGCCCGAACCGCCGTGAAATCCACGCCACTTGTCTTGACCAATTTCAACGTGCGAGCGGCATCGTCAAGACGACTATTGTCGATGTACAACAGCATCAATTGCAAATTCGCCTGACGCGCGACGCCCGGGCGTTTGACCGCCTGCTCGTACGCCGCAATGGCGCTGTCCGTTGCACCAAGCGCGCGGTGTGCGGTTGCCAACGACATCCACGCTGGGCCAAACAGCGGCTGTCCAGTCAACACATCGCGAAGGAGCGGTAACGCCTCCTTGAACTTCTGCTGCGTGATGAGCTGCTGTGCCTCGGCCAGTTTTGGGGGTGTGGTTGGCGGAGCGGATGACTGCGCCAGCCCGGAATGCGAGACGGCCGAGAGCAGCAACACGAGGGTGTACTTCGATTTCATGGCCGTGGGGGGCTCGGGGGTGCTACACTTTCCTGAAAGAAGAATGCGCGACGAGTTGGCGACGTCACTCTCTGGTTCAATACGATCGCTGACAGGATGAAACGCAATGGCACGGTTCCCGTGGGACGACGATGTCGCTCGAAACCGCCCACGCGTATGTGGGTTTACCAAGTTCTCACAAAAAATCCCTCGCACCGGGCGAAGTTTCCTCCGATGAAGAAGTCTACTCCGAGTTACGACCTGGCCAGCAGCCGACAGTCCCGCCGATGGAGCAATCGGTTATGGATCCTGTCCGGATTTTTGGGGATAGTCACGGCCGTACACGTAGCGGGCGTTGTTCACGACGATCGCTCGTGGCGCGCCTCGTTACGCGCAACCGCGCAAGCGACGGCGGAGCAGCACGCGGAACGCATCAATGAGCGGTTGCAGCTGTTTGCGATGGAGACGTTTGCACCGGTCAGCCGTTATGATCGCAGCGAATCGGCACCCTCTGCCCGCACCACAGCCCTTGTACGGCTGGCGTCCGCGCAAGCTGTCAACGAAAGCTGTCGCTGCAAAACGACGTTGCCAGTAGCAGAATTTTTTCGCGTCGACGTTGGTGCAGGGAATCACAACAGCCCGGATCGGGTAGCGCGGAGCGAACTCGTCACACGCAAGTCAACTGATGGGGCAACATCAGCGCGAACGATTTTGTCCGACAGCCTATTGCGGGCACTCGCACGCATGCAGGCGTCGCGATCGGACAGCGCTGGGGCGCCGGCAATACGCCTGACTTTTGATCCAACGCTGCAAGGCAACGCGGTCGTCACGATGGTGCAACGTGACTCCACTGGTCAGGCACGCAATGTGTATGGGTTTGTGGCGCCGGCGCACACGTTGATGCAAACGTTGTTCAGTGCTTCCAGGATACAAGTTGTCGATGGCGATTCGACGCGCGCAACCAGTCCGGATACGTTATCGCTGCAAATTGGCGTGAACGACTCATTTCCCCTGTACGGAAAACTCAGTGGCGATCGGCCGTATCGCGGCAAAGTGTTTCTGCATGGGCCGATGGATGGGTTGGGACTGACCGTTGCGCTCTCGTCGTCACAAATTCGCGCGGGACAATTGGCGCAACCAACCGACCGGTTGTGGGCACTTGGCCTGTTGACGCTTGGCACTGTTCTCGTCATTGTGATCGCAATCAGCACACAGCGCCGAGAAACGTTTTTGGCTCGAGCACGAAGCGACTTCATTGCCGGCACGTCGCACGACTTCCGCATGCCGCTGGCACAAATTCTGTTGGCGAGCGAGACGCTCAACCTACGCCCCGAAGTATCAGGCGACGAACGCGCGCGCCTTGGAAAATCCATCGTGCGCGAAACGCACCGGTTGATTGCGATGGTGGAAAATGTGTTGTTGTTTTCGCGTTCCGGCGCGGTGGAAATCAAACCGTTGCTGCAGTCGCTCCCGGTGCGCGATATTTTCGAGGACGTGCGTGATGCGGTCCAGTTGGCTGCCGAGGATGCGCGTCAGACCATCACGATTGATGTCGACGCGACGGTGCAGGTGAGGGCCGATCGCCAGCTGCTGCGGCAGGCGCTGGTCAATCTGGTGGACAATGCAATGAAATACGGCGCCGTCAATCAGACGATTACGCTCGGCGCGCGCGTGCAATCCACTTCGCAAGTTCACCTGTGGGTTGATGATCAAGGGCCCGGCGTCCCGGAATCGCAGCGAGCGCGAATTTTTGAACCATACGAACGTCTGACACGAGATCAATCGTCCGAACGCGCGGGTTCGGGATTGGGCTTGGCCGTGGTGTCGCAAATTGCCAGCGCTCTGCGCGGTCGGGTGTGGGTAGAATCGGCGCCAGGTGGTGGTGCGCGATTTGCTATTGAACTTTCTGCGGTGCAATCGTGAGCGGCATTTTGTTGATCGAAGACAATCGCGACTACGCCGAGATGTTGGTGTCGAATCTGGCGCGCGAGGGGTTTGAAGTGGCGCACGCAGCCACTGGCGTGGACGGGCTAAAACAGATCCGCACGCAAAATCCGGATTTGATCATTCTCGACCTCATGCTGCCAACCATGAGCGGTTTCACCGTGTTGCAGCGGATGCGAGATGAAGGCAATAACACGCCGGTGCTCATTATGACTGCGCTGGGGATGGAAGAGGAAAAGTTACGCGGTTTCGGACTTGGTGCTGATGACTACATCGTCAAGCCGTGCGGGTTGCGTGAGATTCTGGCGCGCGTGCGGGCGTTGCTCAAGCGCACATCGGCGAGCGCCGGCCCACCACTGAATATTTTCCAGCTTCACGATCTGACCATCGATTTTTCAGCGCGCACCATTCATCGCGGGGATGTTGAGTTACCGCTTCGCCCGAAAGAATTTGATCTTCTGGCCGCGCTCGTGCGCCACAAGGGGCGCGTGGTGTCGCGGGATGAGTTATTACGCGAGGTTTGGGGGTATTCGTCTGGAACGGAAAGCCGCACCGTGGAAACCCATCTTGCGGCGCTCCGACAGCGCCTTGGCGACGATCTGCAGTCGTCGCGATATGTGGTGACGGTGCGGGGGGCTGGTTATCGGCTTGGCAAATAGCTCGTAGTCATTCCAATTGCGTGCTTTTTGAGTCGCTCGCCGACTATTTCTTCGCCGCACACGCTTAAATGATCCGTATCCCGGAATGTCAGGCAGCCGTTCAGCCAAAGAAACTGTGAATCGATTGCCAGAATATCAACCAGCGACACGTAGCGCCAACTGCGCGTTTCCGTGCCGTGCCGTGATTTGAGCACCGAGTCCAGTTGCGTGAAGATGGTCTGTACCCGCGGCCTGATTCGTGCCGAATCCATCGATTTCAACGCTTGCAGGTTGACGCGAGCTTCAACGTAAGGACCGAGCCAGACTACGGGCACCGATGCGCTCAACGTATCCAGATAGGCCATCGTTGCATTGATGGCTGGAAAGTCGAATGAAAACATGCGCTCCGGAGCGAAAATATCATCCGTGTCCTGAAATCCTTTATCGTCTTGCAACAAGTGTGCGCCGCTCTGATGGTAGAAAATGCGTCCTATTTTGGCGCGATTGTTCTGGACAAACTGTCGCAGACTTGCATACGGGCAGTCCTGGTCCTTGGTGTCCGGTCTGCAGCCGACGTGCATGATCCCCACGAAAAATTTGGTGGAGTCGGAGACGTACATGGCGTTGTAGATGTTAAGCGCATGCGAATCGCCGATGATGATGTTTCCCGCGCCGTAACGCTCAAAACACTTCGCAAATTGCGTCTGGAGCGAATCTGAAACTCTGTCAACGGCAAAGCGGCATTCGCCGTCGCTGTGAAGTGCAATTCCTGCAGTTTGTTCCTTCATGGCATCGTACAACACCCGCTGGGTGTCATTGAAGCGCCTGGTGTAGATGAAATGCTCAAATCCGTGCGTGGCTACTCCAGCAATCCCGACGGCAACAATCAGCGGAATGGGAATGAGAACAAACGCCTGAGCCAACGCGCCGCGTGACGAAGGTTTCCTCAAGGGGACTTCGACAAAACGCCAACTGAAGTACGCGACGATCAGACACAGTGGCACAAGCACCGACGTGTACTGAAACGGCAATTTCTCGCCGTGGAAAATTTCCGAAAATGTCAGAATGGGTTGATGCCACAGATAGGCGCTGTAGCTGATCAAACCAATACCGACAAACGGCTTCCATCCGAGCACTTTCGCAGCAAGCGATCCTTGGCGTGCGAATGCGAGAATGAGTACAGAACCAATCGTTGGCACCAATGCGTACACGCCCGGAAATGGCGTCGCCTTGTTGTAAATCGCAATCGAATACAGAATCAGTACGATTCCGAACACGCCAAGGAATTGCGCGGCTGCCTTTCGCCGACTGCTGAATTCGGCGCAGAATTGCGTCAGTTTCGGCGTCGCCAGGAGTGCGCCCAGCAATAGTTCCCAACTACGGGTAGGAAGAAAGTAGAATGCCACTGACGCATGCGTGTGCGTAGCCCACTCGGCCAAGACAAATGATGCAATCAACGCGGCCAGTAAAATTGCGGTAAACGACTTTTGCGCCATTTTGTGCAGGAAAACACAGACGATGGGGAACACCACGTAGTATTGTTCCTCGACCGACAGGCTCCAGAAATGCAAAATCGGATTGAGGCCCGCATCGGCAGCGAAATAGTCGGTCTGCTTCCAGAACAGGATGTTGGCGGTCATCGTAAAAACCGCAACCAGCCCTTTTGCGAAACTATCGAGGGCCTGCGGCCCAAGTAGCGCGAGTGCTACCGGTATGCAAAACAGCAGGACCGCGCACAATGCGGGGAGCAATCTGCGGGCGCGCCGCGCGTAGAACCTGCGATATGAGAACGTTCCGGAACGAATTTCATCAAGGATGATCGATGTAATCAGGAAACCACTGATCACGAAAAATATGTCAACGCCGACGTATCCTCCGCTGAAGAAGGACCAGCCCGCGTGATAGAGAATGACAGGAACGACAGCAACAGCCCTTAATCCATCGACTTCTTTTCGGTACTTCATGGCATCATCATCAAGCTCGGGGCTGTGTGAACTGCGGCGTCGTCAACATGCCGCGTAAATTTACCGGGTTCTGACAATGACAGCAAAGGGCGCCACTAGTCTCAAGTTGAGAGTGCGACATGCACTCCACTTCACGGAGACTTGTGATGAGCATGCGATGGCTGCGGCACGGAACATTTCTACTAACGAGCCTTTGTGCGACGAACGCGAACCTGTTCGCGCAACAGACTGACGTCATTCGCGGACGCGTCACCGATGACGACGGCAAAGCGATGCCCGGCGCGACGGTATCCGCGTCTTCAATCCCGAACAACGTTACCAAAAGCGCCACGACCGACAAGAACGGTCGGTACACCATCACCTTTTCGAACGGCGACGGCGACTACTGGATCTCAGTTGCCAATGTCGGATACACGCCGCGGCGCTTCGAACTAAAACGGGTGGCCGATGAAGTCGTGTTGGTGGCCGATGCACGCATTGAACGAAATGCGGAACTTCTTGAGACCATGCAGGTCAAAGCTGATCGCACTCGCGCGGCGCGGAATGGCGGGAATGACGCACTGGGTACCGAGAAAACTGTCGCGACTCTTGCAGTTGACCCAGCGCAATCGGGAAATCTGGCCGCGTTGGCCGCTTCATCACCAGGTGTGCAGCTGATACCGGGCGCCGACGGAGGCGCCAATCAGTTTTCCGTGTTCGGTTTAAGCGGTGATCAAAACCGCAGTACACTCAATGGTATGGCTTTCGGCGGTAGCGAAGTTCCGCGCGACGCAGCTACGCGGGCGTCACTGGGCATCACTCCGTGGGATGTGTCGCGCGGCGGTTTCAGCGGCGGGCAACTCTCGCTCAAAACTCAATCCGGATCAAATTTCAGCTCGCGGGCCGTGAGCAGCTTGCTCAATGCACCGCAGCTCGAGTGGACAGATCGATCTGGACGCGCGCTTGGTGCCGAATATGGGTCGATGTCGGTTGGTGCAGCGATGGCCGGGCCGATTTCGCCGGACAAATCATTCTACAGCGCGGGTTATCAATTCGACCGTCGCTCTAGCGACTTGCCAACACTCGGCAACGCGAATTCGGTGGCGCTGGCAATCGCGGGTGTCGCTCGCGATTCGGTTACGCGATTGCAAACCATATTGGCGCGCGCCGGCGTTCCACTCAGTGTTGCATCAACGCCGTCGTCACGGGTGAACGAGCGCGGACTTTTTCTCGCTGCGTTTGATTTTGCGCCGCCGACATCCACGAGCGGTCAAGCGCTGAACGTCACGGTTACGGGATCGTTCAATCGGACCAACGCGCCGTTTGCTCAGGTGACCGGGCTGTCCACGAACGATGTTGAAAGCACAACGTTATTCGGTGCGGCGCAGGGTCGGCACACGACCTACGTGCGCAGCGGAATTCTGTCGGAATCGATGCTGGGTGTGAGCCGATCTCGCACCTCAACTGTGCCGTATCTACGGTTGCCCGGCGGAATTGTACGCGTTGCCTCAACGCTCGATGACGGGAGCTCGGGAATTGCTGGTCTGTCAATCGGCGGCAGCCGCATTCAAAAAACCAGCAATGTCAGCACAACGGTATCTGGCGAAAATCAGTTGTCGTGGTTCAGTCTGAATAACCAACACAGTCTCAAGTTCACAACCTCACTGCGGTACGAAGATTTCGATCGCGATCTTACCTCCAATGCACTGGGAAGTTTCTCGTACAATTCGCTTGCCGATTTCAGTGCGGACAAACCCGTGGCGTTCACGCGATCGCTGGCTTCGCGCGAGCAAACGTCGCGGCAGATTGTTGGCGGAGCGTCGTTAGGCGATACCTATCGCGTTCGATCAGACCTCCAGGTGCAATACGGCGTTCGTGTTGACGGGAACCGTTTTCTGTCGCCGCCAAACACCAATGATTCATTGCACGCGACATTCGGCGTAGAGAACGCATCGGTGCCAAACCGGTTGTACGTCAGCCCCCGCATTGGGTTCTCCTGGACCTATGGTGAAGCTGCGCAATTGGCAATCGCGAATGGGTTCGTACGCGGTCCACGCGCGGTCGTGCGCGCAGGTGTTGGTGTGTTTCAAAACACACCGGGCGCAGATCTCATCGGCATGGCACTTGCCAACACCGGACTTGCCGACGCCACCCGACAGCTCGTGTGTGTTGGTACTGCCGCGCCTACGGCAAACTGGAATCAATACTCGGCCAGTAGTCAGAACATTCCCAGCACCTGCGCCGATGGGAGCGATGGAACGGTGTTCTCGAGCAACGCCCCTGACGTCCTGCTGCTCAGTTCGCGCTTCAACGCACAACAAAGCATACGCGCCAACCTGAGTTGGAGCGGCGCCACTTTCGGGAATCGAATCGCGGCGGTTGTTGATGCGACGTACTCGCGCAATCGCAATCAACAGGGACCGTACGACCTCAATTTTCGCCCCGATGTTCAGTTCACCTTGGGCGACGAGGATGGGCGTGCCGTGTACGTGTTGCCGTCGAGCATTGTACCAACAACCGGCGCCGTGGCGGGCAACGACGCGCGCAGATTTCCGCAATTCGGCAGAGTGTCGGAGCTGCGCTCAAATCTGACGTCCTCCAGCCAACAATTGATCGTTGGCATACAACCGGTGGCATTCAGTTCGCGTTACAGCTGGAACCTGTCGTACGTGTACACCAACACGCGTGAGGTTGCGTCGGGATTCAACAGCACCACTGGCGATCCACGTACGAACGAATGGGGACGGTCGTCAATGGCCGTTCCTCATCAGTTGTCGTACGCGCTGATGTACAATTTCCTTGATTGGCTACCGGTCAGTTTGCGCGGATCGTTTCAGACAGGACGGCCGTATTCGCCGATGGTGGCGAGCGACATTAACGGCGACGGGTACGCCAATGACCGTGCATACATTTTTGACGCGTCTTCAGCGCCAGATTCCGCGCTTCGCGCTGGTATGCAGTCGCTACTCGTGAATGGATCGACCGAGGCGCGCGAGTGTTTGCAAAAGCAGCGCAGCACACTGTCCGGACGCAACAGTTGCCAAGCGCCGTGGGCAACCATGTCCAGTCTGAGCATCGGATTTAACGCGATCAAATTTCACTTTCCGCAACGATTCAACGTGTCGCTGTATGTGAACAACGCGTTTGGAGCGGCCGATCTCCTGCTGCATGGCGAAAACAAGTTGCGTGGTTGGGGACAATCGGCAGTACCCGATCAGACACTGTTGTTTGTTCGCGGATTTGATAGTGCGAACCGAAAATTCAAATACGAGGTGAATCCGCGTTTCGGCGCCACCAACACCGGCCAGACGCTCACGAGAAATCCGGTTGTGGTGACCGCGCAAGTGCGGTTGGACGTCGGTTACACGCGTGAACGGCAGTTACTCACCCAGTCGCTCGATCGCGGTCGTGTTCGCCCAGGCCGTCAGTCGACCGACACAGAACTGCGCGGGATGGGTGGCACACTCATTCCACCAAATCCGATGACGCTCATTCTGACGCAGGCCGATTCGCTCAACCTCACGCGCGCGCAAGCAGACAGTCTCGCCATGCTCAATCGCGTGTACACCATCGCATTTGAGGATATCTGGACGCCGGTTGCACAATCGTTGGCCGCGCTTCCTGTCAACTACGATCGCAAGGCGGCCTATGAGAAGTATCGCGAGGCGCGCGAAGCGTCGATTGACGTACTGCTCCGAATCGCGTCCGATGTGCGAGGAATGTTGACCCGCACGCAGCTGCGCCGTCTGCCAACGCAGGCGCTCACGTCACTCGATACGCGTTACCTCGCGTCGGTACGCTCATCCACTGCTGGCGGTGCGAGTATGGGGGCGCTCGCTATGCTTGCACAAATGGGTTGGGCCGGGGGCACAGTCGATGCGTCCGCGACTGCGGTGATGCTGCACCGCTAGCGGTTCGCGCCTATGCGCGATTGCCTGTACAAGACTACGAGCCGACACATAAGCCGACACGCAAAGCGAAACGCACAACACAAACCCGACCCGTAGCAGACACCCCAACGCACAGCAACACACACACCACAACACGCACCAAAACACACTCCAAAACCCAACCATGAACATGTCGCCAGATATTTCCTGCACTACCGCCGCGCCACCGAGGACAAACCGATGATCGCTCGAGCGCCGCAATGTTCGAGCACAATTGCCGCTGCTATCGCCCTTTGCGTTTTGCCGGCGATGCAATCGGTCGCTGCGCAGGCGACCATTCCCATTCGCCAGATCGGACCAGCGGAAGCCGTCTCAAAGGAACCGGTTGGATATCTCAGCGGCGTTCGTGAGCTGTCGACGGGCGAAGTCCTTGTCAACGACGCTGGCAATCGCCGAGTGGTGCTGTTGGACAAATCGCTGGCGTCGCCAACGGTCATCGCGGATTCATCCGTACGCACGCACAACATGTATGGCAAGCGACCGACGCTCTTGGTTCCGTACCTTGGCGATACCACGCTTCTTCTGGACATCGGTGCGCGCGCGTTTCTGGTGATGACACCAAACGGAAAAGTGACGCGCGTAATGTCGCCGCCACGTCCAAATGATATGGCCTTTATGGGCGGAAACGGCAGTGGATATCCCGGGTTCGACGCCGCCGGAAACCTGCTGTATCGCGCGACTATCATGCCGGCGTTCACGGCGCCGGTTGCTGGCAAGACGTACGATGCACCAGTGATGCCCGATTCCGCACCCATTCTTCGTGGCAACTTCAACACACGTTCGGTCGATACGGTCACGTGGTTGCGTATTCCCAAAATGCGGATCACAGTCACGCCAATTGCCGGCGGCGGCGTCACGCTCAGCCCCGTCGTGAATCCGCTCGCGAACATTGACGATTGGACCACGTTGCCCGACGGAACAATCGCGGTGTTGCGCGGACACGACTACCACCTCGAGTGGTTCAACAACAACGGCACCAAGTCCACATCAGCGAAAATGCCTTTCGATTGGAAACGTATTACGGACGAAGAAAAAACCGCGATCATTGACTCCGCCAAACGCGCAATTGTGAACGCCGCGCAACTAACTGCAGATGCAAGCGGAGGACACGGTGCACCGGCCGGCGGCGGTCACGGCATGACCATCGTTCCGATCACTGGCAACGATGGCAATCCAGCGCCACAAGCAACCATGGGAAACAACGCAGCGATTCCCGCAATTGCCGCAGTCGCGCCAGCCAGCGATTTGCCCGACTACATGCCACCCGTGTTACGCTCGGGACTTATGAAGGCCGATGCTGAAGGCAACGTGTGGATTCTTCCTTCGACTTCATCACTGGCTGGTGGCGGATTGTTGTACGACATAGTGAATCGCAAAGGCGAATTGTTTCAACGCGTGCGACTGCCCGTCGGACGCGCACTCGAAGGTTTTGGCGCGAACGGCGCAATCTATCTCACATCACACCAAGGCAGCATGGTGTTTCTCGAACGAGCGCGCATTCTGCACGCGACGTCCACTCCACTTCCCGAAAAGAGCCGCTAATCATGCTACCAAATTTTGCATCAACGATTCTTCTTTCTGCGCTGATAGCCTCGCCGGCGTTCGCGCAAGACTCCGGCGTAAAGCCGGTGGCGAAAAGCGATAGCACGATCACGCAATTGATCGGCACCTGGGACGGCTCGGTGTATTCCGATCACGCACCTGAAAGTGTGCTCAAGTTGACGTTCGCTCGCGGAAAAACTTTCAACGTGACAGTCAGTATCGTCTCCAACGGCCAGGAGTTTGTCACGAGCGAGTCGACCGACCTCAAGGTTGATGGCAACAGCGTGTCCTGGAATCTCGGACTGATGGAACAGTCATGCAAAGGCACCGGTGTATTGATTGCCGGCGCATTGAAAGGCGACTTCACCTGCGGCGCGATAGGCGGCATCACCTATCTCGCTAAGAAGAAGTAAGCCGTCGCAACCGCAATCCACGGACAAACCGCCGCGCAAAAACTATCACAAGCAATTTTCGCACCACCTAAACCCCCCGTTGCGCGGCGGCGCGCCCGATATAGCGTTATTGCAGAGCCGAGTTAAAACTCGCGTAGCACGCTTCAGCAGGACCTCGGCGCTCTACTCAGAGGGTCAACGCACAACCGATGGACCTTTACCTGACGAGCCTGGCCATTGGCGGCCTTGGTCTCGTTGCAATGGCAGTCAGCGGCACAGGCCGACACGGAAATAGTCATGGGGGTGGCTCTCACGGCCACTCCGGATCTGGCCATGCTGGACACGGGCATGCTGGGCACTCGCATGCAGGTCACGGCCATGGTGGCCACTCCACTTCGACGCATGCCAGCGCAACCGGAACACACGGCGCGCACGGCTCACATACAAACGCGGCGCCGGCGCAAAGCGGCGCGCAAACAATCCTCTCGCTGATGTCACCACGCACGCTCTTCAGCGTGTGCCTGGGCCTCGGCGCAACTGGCTTGATGCTCAAAAGCGCGCTGCAAGGACCCGCGCTATTTGCGGTCGCGGTTGCCGGTGGTTGGGCGTTCGAGCGTTTCATCGTCACACCAATCTGGAATCTCGCGTTTCGGTTTGCGTCCGATCCTGCGCTAACGCTCGAGAGTGCGCTTATGAGCGAAGCGACGGCTGTCACGCGATTTGATGCGAACGGACAAGGGCTCATTGCAATCGAAGTAGATGGACATCTGGTGCAGTTGTTGGGCACCCTCGACTCCAACGCCCGCGCCAATCGCGCGACTGTGTTGGCTGGTGCGCGGCTCCGAATCGAAGATGTTGACGCTGCGCGCAATCGTTGCACCGTCTCCCCGCTGTAACTCCCACAGCGGTCTGACGCTCATTCAACCGACTCCTGGAGAGTCATTCATTCATGGAACAGCTGTTTTCAAGCGGCGCGATTGCCATCGGTGTCGTGGCGTTTGTCGTAGTAGCCATTCCTGTGATCGTCGCAAAATTTCTCCGCAACGTAGAGGCGGGTGAAATTCGACTCGTGAGCTGGTTGTCCGGCGGCACGATAATTTATCGCGGGCCCGGCAAGTCGAAGGAAATTCCGTTGCTCACGACCGGCACCACCATCTCCAGCAAGGTGATCAACGTCGATCTCGATATCACCGACCAAACGGCCGATGTCGACGACACCGGCACGCCGCGTCCAATCAAAGTGCGCGTGCTCGCCAGTGCGATTGTATCCGTTGGTGATTCTGACGTGCTGATTAAAACCGCCGCCAATCGATTCTTCTCAAAGGCCGATGCGGATCAGGTCAACACACTCACTGATTTGCTCTCAAGCTCGGGTCGTCGCGCAATCAACTTGCTTACGCACGATCAGCTGTTTTCTGCGCGCGCCACGCCGTCGGCGTCGCAATCGCTGTTGCCCGGTGGGACAGCTGTTGTGAAAGTTGCGCCCGCGCCCGTTGTCATGGTTGATGGACATCCGGAAGTGATCGACGACGAGGATGATCCACTCGCGATCATCATTCGGAAAGCGTGCTCGCGCGAACTCACCGATCTTGGGTTGATCTTCAACTCGCTCAACATCAAGATCGTGCAGTCGGAAGTGGCCGAGGCGCGTCGTCGTCAGTCGGCGGCCGAAGCACAGGCGAACTCGGAGATCGTGGCCGCGATGCAGGCCCGTCGCGCGAAAGAAGCGCAACTGGACGCCGAGCGGAATATTTCTGACAAGCAGCGCGAGCTCGAGCAGACGCGTGCATCAAACGCGGCGCTGATTGCGCAGGCCGAAGCGAAACGTCAGGAGGCGATGGGTTTGATGCGCGTCGCGGAGCTTGACGCGACGCAGATTGCGCAGGCTCGCGCCGACGCCGCGATTGTGCGCCTCGAAGCCGAAGCGAGCGCCGATGCAGAAGCCATTCGCATTCGTCGTATCGCCGACGCGACGGCTGAGAGTATCGAGAAGGTCAACAAGGCCATTCAGGCCGGTGGTGAGGCCTATTTTCGGTATCGCCAGATTGAGATGTTGCCCACCATCGCGCCCGCCATCGCGGCCGCGCTTGCTGAAGCGCGTATGGTGACGTTCTCAAGCGGCGAGACGGGTGCGCCCGAGCAGACCACCAACAACATGGTGAGTGTGATTCAGACCGTGCTTGCGGCGCAACTCGTGACCAAGGGTGCGCTGGACGGTGGAGGCACGGCCAAGTAGCATCCGGCATGAATTCTCCAGCTCAACAACCCACAGAATTTGATGTGATCGTGATCGGGCTTGGCGCCTCGGGCGGCGCCAGCCTGTATCATCTTGCGAAATCCGGGCTTCGGGTGCTCGGTATTGATCGGTTCACGCCGCCGCACAATCGCGGGTCGTCGCACGGACACACCCGCATCTATCGCCAGGCGTATTACGAAGCACCGGTGTATGTGCCAATGGCGCTGCGTGCGCTGGAACTCTGGCATGCGCTTGAAAAGGAGACGGGGCGCACGCTGTTCACGCGAACCGGCGCCTTAACAATTGGCCGTCGCGAAGATGCGCTGATCGCGGGTGCGTTACTGAGTGCGCAGCAACACGGGATTGCGCATGAATTATTGAACGTTGCCGAAATTGAAGCACGTTTTCCGGCGTTCAGACCGCCTGCGGGCACGATGGGTTTGTACGAACCAACGGCTGGTGTGTTGTTCGCAGATCTCTGCGTGCAGAGTCATCTCGAAGTTGCGCGCGCCGCAGGTGCAACGATCATCACCGGCGAAACCGTGCGGTCGATTGACTACTCGAACGCGAATCGGGTGAAAGTCCACACCGATTTGGCAGTGTACGAAGCCGGTCGCGTAGTGGTGGCAGCAGGTGCGTGGGCGCCGAAGTTGTTGGGACTCGATCACGCGTTTCACGTTACGCGCGAAACGGTAAACTGGTTTGCCTCTGCGTCGCCAGGCGCGCACGCACCGCAATGTCCGGTGTCACTCATCGCGCTGCCAGATGGTCGCATGTTCTATTCGTTACCGGACTTTGGTTCCGGCTTCAAGGCCGGGTTACACCACAGCGGTCGCCCGGGCGATGCCCATCTCGATTGGGAGCCAGTTGCGGCAAGTGATACGGCATTAGTTGCAACGGAACTAGCGATTTACGCGCCTGGCGGCAACGGACCACTTGTCGAAAGTATGCCGTGTTTTTACACCTCTACGGCCGATCAACATTTCGCGATCGGTCCGCTGCCGTGGGCCCCGAACATTATTCTTGCGGCCGCGTGTTCCGGTCACGGTTTCAAGT
>JBDUBA010000023.1:0-32196 GCA_040004335.1 Gemmatimonas sp. | reverse complement strand
CCGCGACGAAGCCGTTTGGCTACATGAAGTTTACGCCAGGCCCCGGCATCGGCGGTCACTGCATTCCGCTCGATCCGCATTATCTCGCTTGGAAGATGCGCACGCTGAACTACAAAACGCGCTTTATCGATCTCGCCAGTGAAATCAACTCGAACATGCCCAACTGGGTGGTCGAGAAAGTGTCGTGGGCGCTCAACGAAACGCGTAAAGCGGTTCGAGGAAGTCGCGTGTTGGTGTTAGGCGTGGCGTACAAGCGTGACATTAATGACGTGCGTGAAAGTCCCGCACTGGATGTTATTCGGTTGCTCGAGGAGCGCGGCGCTCACGTTGAGTATCACGATCCATTCGTCCACGAGTTCCGCGAAGACGGCCACACGCGGAAGGGTGTGGAGCTGTCCGAAGAGATGCTGCGTTGGGCAGACGCGGTGGTCATCATCACCGACCACAAATCCATCGATTATCAGCGCGTGATCGATCACGCCACGATGGTCGTTGATACGCGCAATACGACAGCCGATCTCAAGCCCGGTCGTGCTCGCATCGTGCCACTCGCTTCGAATGGAACTGTTCAGGGAAGGTTGACCGCGTGAGTTTGCCCGGAAACAATGCAGGTGTAGTGCGTGAGGGTACGGCACGGAGCAGCGTTGTCCGTGTCGCTGCAATCCGGGCAGAGTGGCGGCTTCTTGTTATGCTGGGCGTGATGTTTGCGCTCACTGGCTGCAACCACGGCTTTCGTCCGCGTGAGTTCGCCAATCCGGAGGCGCTATTTCGCGCCTCCGTGATGCAGTTTCAGCAGCAAAAGTGGGAGAATGCGCAGGCGGGATTTGAGCAACTGAGCAACGAGTTGTCGGCGCAGGATCCGCTGTTGGCGCCCGTGCTGTTCTACCTGGCCATCACTCAGGAAAAACGAAAGGACTATCTGCTCGCGTCGCAAGCGTACATGCGCGTGGCCGATGGATATCCCGATGACACACTCGCGCCCGAGGCGGTATTAGGCTCCGGGCGCAGTCTGTCCATGATGTGGCGAAAGCCGGCACTCGATGCCGCCGAGGGCCAGCAGGCGGCGTCGACGCTGCGAATGTTGCTGGCAACGTATCCCGATTCGAAAGCGGCGGCCGAGGCGAAATCGCGTCTGGATACGCTCGACGACCGGTTCGCGCAGAAGGATTACGACACCGGTGTGCACTACATCCGCCGAGGGGCGATCGATCCGGCGATCATTTATTTCAAGGACGTCGTCAAAACGTTTCCGCACACCGCGCATGCGCGGTTGGCATTGCTGCGGTTGCACGAGCTGTACACGAAGATTCGCTGGAAGGACGACGCGAGTGATGCCTGCCTCGCCCTGTGGAAGGAGTATCCGGACACCGACGTGGCTGTGCTCAAGGCGTGTGGCAAGGAGCCCGAACCCACCGACAGCGCGAAGGTCAAGAAAGACAGCGTAGCCATCACGCTCGGGGCCCTCGCGCGCCCCGGACCGTAAGCACGCTCCGCTCACCGAACCCTCGCGTTCATGCGCATCGGGATTTTCGGGGGCAGCTTCGATCCGCCACATACCGGCCATTTGGTGGCCGCCCTTGATGCGATTGATGCGCTTGCTCTCGACCGACTGCAGGTAGTGCCCGCGGCGCAGCAGCCGCTCAAACCGGGCACGCAAACAAGTCAGCAGCATCGACTTGCCATGACGCGACAATGCTTCGAAGGGCTCCCTCACGTCGAGGTCGACCCCATCGAAATGGAGCGGGGCGGATTATCTTTTACGGTTGACACCGTGGAGGTGTACCGTCGGCAGTGGCCGGCGGCCGACCTCCATCTTTTGCTGGGCGATGACGCAGTGGCGGGGCTTCCGCGTTGGCGGGATCCCGAGCGATTGCTTTCGATGGTGCGGCTGGTGGTGCTGACGCGAACCTTTGATGGGGCGTCGAACACCAGGGCGCCAGATTCGCCGAGCATTGATCAGTGGCTATCGGCGCGGGGATTATCAGATCCCGTGCGACGATTGCGCACTCGGCGGATTGATGTGTCGTCAACGGAAATACGCGCACGAGTGAATGCGGGCCGCAGTATTCGCGGTTTCGTTCCCGATGCCGTCGCAGCCTATATCGCCACTCACAGTTTGTACTTACAGGAACTGGCAGCGCTGAGCGATCCGAACCCGGAATAATGGGGCGAGGAGCGCCAATGGGCCGGCGCCTCTTCAGTCGAGGATCGTATGTTCAACAGCAAGCTACTGAATAAAGTTTTTGGAACGCGTCACGAGCGCGAGCGGAAACGCGTGCAACCTATCGTAAATGAAATCGTTGAGATCGAGAAGACTCTCACGTCCATGTCGGACGAGGAGGTTCAAGCGCAGACCGCGAAATTTCGTGCACGCCTCGCTGAAAGAACCGGTCCCATTGAGACGCGTATTGAAGAGTTGAAATTGGCGAAGCGTAGTGCGGCCGATCCGCTGGAACGCGAACGGATTGACGACGAGTTACAGGGCAAGGGTTCGGAAGGCGGCGCCGAGGCGGAACTGCGGGACGCGATCAAGGAAATGTTGGACGAACTCCTGCCCGAAGCATTTGCGACTGTTCGTGAAGCGTGTCGGCGGCTCAAAGGTTCGGCCATCACGGTCACGGGCTCGCAGATGACGTGGGACATGGTGCCGTACGAAGTGCAGCTGATTGGGGGTATTCAATTGCATCTCGGGCGCATTGCAGAAATGGCGACCGGTGAAGGAAAAACGCTTGTCGCAACGCTTCCGTTGTATCTCAACGCGCTGCCCGGGCGCGGTGCCCATCTCGTGACCGTCAACAACTATCTCGCGCGCCGTGACTCGCAGTGGATGGGTCACTTGTACAAGTGGCTTGGCCTCACGGTTGGGTGCCTTGATGACACCGAGCCCGGCTCGTGGGATCGTCGCGAGGTCTACAATTCGGACATTACGTACGGCACGAACAACGAGTTCGGCTTCGACTACCTGCGTGACAACATGGTGACGTCGCTCGATCAACGCGTGCAGCGTCCGCACATTTTCGCGATCATCGACGAAGTTGACTCCATTTTGATTGACGAAGCGCGTACGCCGCTCATCATCTCCGGCCCCGTGGGCAATGAAAGCGACGGGCAATACGCGGAGTTCAACAATAGCGTCGCGCGCCTCGTGCGTCGTCAGAGCGAAATGGTGAACGGCCTGGTGGGTGCTGGCGTGCGTGCGCTCGAGGAAGGCGATCAGGCAACCGCCGGTCTGCAACTGTATAAGGCCCAACTGGGCGGTCCCAAGAACAAGCAGCTCATGAAGTCGATGCAGGAGTCGGGCGTCAAGCAACTCGTGCAACGCATGGAGCTTGACCACATTGCCGATCGCAAGGTGCCGGCCGCCAAACAACAATTTCGCGATCTCGAAGACGATTTGTTGTACGTGTTGGATGAAAAGGGACACACCGTGCATCTCACGGAAAAGGGACTCGACTACATGTCGCCCGACGCCCACGATGCGTTTGTGTTGCCGGACATCAGCACGATGATTGGTCGCATTGATCATGATCACGACCTGTCGGCGCCGGAACGTCTCGAACAGCGTAACGCGGTCGAGCGCGAATATGCGCAGAAGAGCGAGCGCCTTAACATCATTCACCAGCTGCTGCGTGCGCACGCGCTGTACGAAAAAGACGTGAACTACGTGGTGCAGGAAGGCCAGGTGTTGATCGTTGACGAGTTCACCGGTCGTACGATGCCGGGCCGCCGCTGGTCCGAAGGTTTGCACCAGGCGGTTGAAGCGAAAGAGAGCGTGCAGGTGAAGGGCGAAACGCAGACGCTCGCGACCATCACCATTCAGAACTACTTCCGCATGTACGAGAAGCTGGCCGGCATGACCGGCACGGCCGAAACGGAAGAGAGTGAGTTCCACCAGATTTACGGATTGGCAGTGTCGGTTATTCCGACCAACCGCGATATCGCGCGTGATGATCGTCAGGATTACGTGTTCAAGACGCGTCGCGAGAAATACAACGCGATTGTTGACGAAACAAAACGTTTGCACGAACTCGGATTTCCGGTACTCGTGGGTACGGCCAGCGTGGAAGCGTCCGAAACGTTGTCGAAGATGTTTGCGCGCGCGGGGCTCAAACACGCGGTGCTCAACGCGAAGTACCATCAGCGCGAAGCCGAAATTGTGCAGAACGCGGGACAACCGGGTTCGATCACCATCGCGACCAACATGGCCGGTCGCGGAACGGACATCAAACTGGGCGCGAACGTCACGGCTTCGAAGCCGTCGCAGGTGACAGATCTGGACGGCAAGGAAATCGAAGTGGAGGAGATTGGCGGACTGCATATCGTTGGTAGTGAACGACACGAATCGCGACGCATCGATCGGCAGCTGCGCGGTCGTGCAGGCCGTCAGGGCGATCCGGGTGCATCGCAATTCTTCTTGTCGCTCGAAGATGATCTCATGCGTCTTTTCGGATCGGAGCGTATTGCGAAGTTGATGGATCGCATGGGCGCGCAAGAGGGTGAAGTGCTCGCGCATCCGCTCATTACGCGCAGCATCGAACAAGCGCAGAAACGCGTTGAGACGCAGAACTTTCAGTCGCGTAAACGGCTGCTGGAATACGATGACGTAATGAACCAGCAGCGCGAAGTGATCTATTCGCTGCGCGCATTTGCGTTGGAAGGCGGCGAAGAACTCAAAGCGGAAGCGCTCAAGATGATCGAGCGTGGCGTGCAGCGTCGTGTCGAGCAAGCGTTGGCAACCTTCGACAGGCCCGAAGATTGGGACTTCGAATACGTGCAGCAGGATCTGCTCATGCATTACATGCTGCAAGTGCCGGAGTTTGTTGCCGATACCAAGCCAATATCCGTTGACGAGGCGCAGGCGGCGGCCAAGGAAGCGGGCGAAAACTCGTTCAAGCAGAAACTGGATGGGCTGGACGCCGTTACCGACGAATCCGGTTCTGGGTTTGGCAATCGCTTGCTGTCGATCGTGATGCTCAACGTGCTGGACGAGAAGTGGAAGGATCATTTGTACGATCTCGATCAGCTGCGTGCGTCTATTCAGTATCGCGCGTGGGGACAGAAGGATCCGCTCATCGAATACAAGCAAGATGCGTACGCGATGTTTGTGGATCTCATGCACGATCTCGCAAACACGTTTACGGAGCGTTTCCTCAAGGCGCAGCTGGTGTTTGAACAGCAGGCGCCGGTCGCACCGCCGCCAATGCTCGAACCGGTACGTGTTGCCGCCCAGGCGCCCACGCGCCGTTATAACGCGCTCGGCATTCTCGAGGACTACCAGCCTGAAACTGAAATCGTCGCGGTTGCCAACGACGACATGAGCGATGCAGCGGTGCTTGAGTCGGGACCAGGCGAACCACCAGCGTCAAAACCGGTAGTGAAGGGTGCGCCCACCGTTGTGGGTGCGGGTAGCACCATTCGCTCGCTGGGCGTGGCCGGTGGCGCAATGCCTGCCGGGTGGGAGAACACGCCGCGTAACAACGCGTGCCCGTGCGGCAGCGGCAAGAAATTCAAGAAGTGCCACGGGGCAAATTTGTAGCTGTACCGTAGCTTTGTTGTGCAAACGCGGCGCGGACTCACGTGAGTTCGCGCCGCGTTTGTTCTTTTTCAAAAGGGGGATTCCGGGAATTGCGCAGCGTGCTGGTCCTTTTTCAGACGCCGCAGAGCGCGCTCGCAGTTTGAAATTTCGCGCGGAGACGCGCTCGAACTACGACCCGAGCCTAGTCGCGAATAGCAACTCGTTGATGCCTCGTGTCATGTTGAGTGCGGTGTGCAGATGATATGCGTTTTTCGGGTGACGAACAGGCACCAATGTTCGGAGACAACAGTGTAGGCGCGACATCGCGGTGCCTTAACAACGTGCCCAATGAATTGAATCGTTGCCAAGCTTCAGGTGTGTGAATCCGTTGAAAATACACGGCACACTCGGTTCAAGGCGCACGCAGCGGGTACGTCGTACTCCGAACTCCGTCACTGCACTGAACGGCAATTGCGGATCGGCTGGCCGCAGCAAACGTTGCCGAGTTGGTGGACTGGGTGGCCAGTAACGCGCCGGTGTTGGAGTCAAGGATGAGAATTCCTGCCGCGTTGTGCGCGGCGCAGGTCGCGACCACCGCACCCCTCGCGGTTCGCGACATCGTGACGGCCAGCGCGGACAACGCGAGTGAAGACGGCGAGACATTTGCTGCCCCGCTCAACGATGCGCTGTTCACAGTGCTGCGTCGCTCGGCCAATATTTTTCCCGACGACACGCGCAACCGTGCCAACGACGAATACCATGTACTGTTCAGCGGCAGTGCGAAGGTGAAGTGGCCAATGCCCGGTGCGTGATCAATCGCGGAAGGTGCAAACGGGTACGCGAACAACACACGTCCCGCGTTGTCAAAGCCTTCCAATCGATATGGACCCAAAGATTCCGGTTGCGTTGGGATGGCCGTTGCCGTGAAGGCTGGCAGCAGCGTCATCGCGCCGTTCTCGATACTGCCTTGCACAATGAGCACGGGCTGTCGTGAGGCCTGAATGTGCGACGCCACGACCACGTCCGCGCGGCGAAATCGCAGAGCCGCGTCGTATGTGTATGGGCTGGCCCACGGGCGCTGACAATAACCCATCACATCACCAACGTTCGCAGCCACGACCGGTGCATTGGACGTCAAACCCTTCCACCAGGAATAGACATCATGGCCGGGCGTGCCAATGAGACCGCCAGCATTTGGAAAGTCAAGATCGAAACTGGCGGACACGCTTCCGCACGGCGCGTGCAACCGGCCAAAGTTGTGTCCGAGTTCGTGTGCGACACCGTCACGCGCGCCGGTTGGATTTGTGTACCAACCAGGACCTACGAGCGCCGTCGTTCGCGAACGCGCGCCAGTTTGCGTGCCGCTGGATGGCACGTAACCAATGCCTCCATAAATCGCAAAGGTGAATCCGGCGGGTGGGATCACAACGCCCATCCAGTACGTGCGCGGATCGGCCGTGTCGAGCAGGCGCGCGAGATCGAGCTCAGTCAGCAACTGCATCCAGAATGGCAAATCACCACCGCGTGGGATCGCGCCAAAGTTTGCTTGCGACGTGAACGGTTGCGCGATGGACGTCGACAACAAGGTCACAGGCATCGCACTTTCGAGGGTGCGTGTGAAGTCGGTCAACTGTGAAGCGGAGAGTGACGCCGTCGAATTGTTGTGCGCACTAAGTGTAATAGGCACAAAACGCACGGTGAGCGTTGGCAGTTCTGTCGTAAGGAGCGCTGCTGTTCCGGCGCGCGGAAATATGTCGTCGGCAGCATTGTTGTCGGACACCAAGTGTCGCGGGTCGCGCACAACCTGCCATCGCAGGCCGCTCTGCAACACACTGGCCGATACCAGAAACTGCACCGTTGGCGCGGCCGTGGTTGCAGCAGCGAGAAATTGTGCTTCGGTGAGTGTCGTATCAGTGTGCACCAGCGTGCCGTTCGCATCAAAGAGGCGGAGCACAATCTCTGTGCGCGCAGCGGTGGTTGGTGTCGCCGCCGCCACCATCACGTTCAACACCGCTGGTTTTGCGCCCAGAATGATCGGTATCGAACCGTCCACCGATTGTGCGCCCTGTGTGAACTGCGCGTCAACAATGCTGAAGTTGCGCGCCGGGGCGGGTGACACCGTGAGCGATACTGATCCGGTCCGCCCAGCCGTTGCTGCAGAAATGACGGCTGTTCCTTCGGAGACACCCGCTACAACACCGGTCGACGTCACGGTTGCCAACGACGTGTTGCTGCTCGTCCACGTAAACGTCCGGCCACTGACAATTGCATTTGCCTTGTCATAGGCCATCGCGGTCAGTTGCACCGTTCCGCCGGCAGTCACGTTTGAGGACGTCGCCGAGACCGTTACGTTCTGCACGCCGGACTGATCGAGGTTAGCGGTGGGTTCGCCAGCGCATGCGGAAAACATCCCAAATGCCAGCAGCGCAAGAATGCGAAGCGGGCCAGTACAGACGCCGAACCTCATCTGCTTTTGGCGAAGTCCATTCGTTCAAAATCGCTGAAGATGCCGAACCGTATCTGCGGTTGCCGAAGTCGCATTCCTTCAAGATCGATGAAGATGTTGACGCCCAAAGGCCGGTTGGTTGGCGTTACGCGCAAAACAAACAATCCCGCTACGCCAGATTGCTGCGCGTCGCGGGATTGGAAGAAGCAAGTTCGACGTCGGTTGGACTGAATCAGGGCGTGACAGTAATTGGGGCCGATGCCGTAATCCCGTCGACCGTGACGATCGCGGTGGTTGACCCTACTTTCTTGCCAAAAAAGATTCCGCCCGGTCGGACTTCCACCACCGAAGTGTCGGCTGCCGTCCATGCGTAGGTCTTGTTGAAGACCGGCTGCGCATCAACGTCTCTCGCGGACGCAATAAAAGACACTGTGCCGCCTACCTTCATTGTGGCCGATGGCGGGTTCGTCGTGATGAAACTGACCGCCTTTATGGGCTCGGTGGACTGCTCGTTCCAGAAACAGGCGCTGATTGCAGGTAGCGCCACTAACAGAGCGCCGAGGGAGAAAGCGCGCATCTTCGTGCTTGAGCCCAGTTTCATGGTCGTGAGGGTAGGAGGGGACAATTGCGCCGCCGCATGTCGCGACGCTCAGTGTGACGAAAGTAGCACTATCTTGGCCAAACACGCCAGATACCACGCCCTACTGGTACGACGCAAAACACAACGATGACGCGCGCCCGGCACCACGCGCACACACTGGGTGATGTCCATTCGCGAATTACCGACGCGCGAGCGTCCACGGGAGCGCATGCGTGCGCTCGGCGCCCAGGCGTTGAGCACGTCGGAACTGGTGGCGGCCGTTATCGGCGGCGGCAGTGGCGGGATGTCCGCGCTCACGTGCGCCCAGTTGGTCCTTGAGCAGGTTGATGGATCGCTGGGCCGGTTGGCGGCAATGCCGGTTGCGGCTCTCACACGTATTGCCGGGGTAGGAATAGCGCGGGCGACCGCGGTGCATGCCTCACTGGAGCTGGGTCGGCGCATGTCAGTCGAAGCACGGGAGGCCGGAGCGCCCCTTCGGTCACCAGCCGACGTGATGGCGGTGTTCGATGCCCGGTTGCGGGATTTGCCCGTGGAGGAGTTTCACGTGGCCATCCTCGATGCCCAGCACCGATTGGAGCGGGATGTGCTGATCACGCGAGGGTTGTTGAATTCATCGCTGGTCCACCCGCGCGAAGTGTTTCGGGAGGCGATCGCCGAACGCGCAGCGGCGGTCATCCTCGTACATAACCATCCAAGCGGCGACCCGACGCCTTCGGCCGAGGACCGAGCGGTGACCGAGCAGATGGTGGCGGCAGGGCGTCTGTTGGATATCCCTGTGCACGATCATATCATCGTTGGTAGGGGGCGGTACGTCAGTTTCGCGGAGAGCGGATTGTTGTGACTACAGTAGCGCTGCACGAAGAAATACCTGGGTTCAGAGCGCCGGACGGCAGCGCGTATGAGAAGCTCGACTACGAGCTGCTCGTGCGTGCGTTCCGGTTCACTGACCGCGCGCACGCCGGTCAAACGCGCAGTTCTGGCGAACCGTATGTCACGCACGTCATCGAAGTCGCGCGCATTCTGGCCGATCTGCAACTCGATTCCGCGACGGTGGCCAGTGCGCTGCTGCACGACGTGGTGGAAGATACCGACATCACGATTGCGGATATCGAACGCGAGTTCGGTGCGGAAATCGCGCAGATTGTTGATGGATTGACGAAAATTGCCAATCTGCCACAGACGTCCAAACAAGATCGCCAAGCAGAAAATTATCGCAAGTTGTTGTTGTCCATTGCCAAGGATGCGCGCGTCATTCTGATCAAGTTGGCGGATCGCCTGCACAACATGCGCACGCTCGATTATTTGACCCCCGAGCGTCAGCGGCGTATTGCGCAGGAGACGCGCGATTTGTATGCGCCCCTCGCCCATCGCTTTGGCATGGCGAAAGTGCGTTGGGAATTGGAAGATCTCGCGTTCAAGTATCTCGAACCCGAGGACTACAAAACGCTCGCGAAAATGGTGGCGTCCAAACGCGCTGAGCGCGAACAACTCATCGCGCAAATGCGCGAGCCGTTGCAGAAGCGATTGGAAGATGCCGGCATCAAGGATGTGGAAGTTACAGGGCGTCCGAAACATTTGTGGTCCATTTTCAAGAAGATGCAGCAACGTGATCGTCCGTACGAGGACATTTATGATCTGCTGGCCATCCGTGTCATTGTGCCAAACGTTTTGGAGTGCTACCACTCACTTGGCGTTATTCACGACGGGTGGACGCCGGTGCAGGAGCGCATCAAGGACTACATCGCGCAACCAAAGTCGAACGGCTATCAGTCACTGCACACGACCGTTTTTGGACCTGGACGTCAACTATTTGAAATCCAGATTCGTACACGCGACATGCATCGCACGGCCGATTTTGGAATTGCGGCACATTGGTTGTACAAGGAATCGAGCAAGAGTGCCGACGAACTTGACAAACATCTCGCGTGGTTCCGTCAGGTATTGGAACTGCAGCTCGATGCGGAAACGCCGGGTGAATTTCTTGAGTTTCTGAAGCTCGATCTGTATCAGGACGAAATTTTTGTATTTACACCAACCGGTGACGTGATTCAGTTGCCCAAAGGCGCAACGCCGCTCGACTTTGCCTTTGCGGTACACACGCAGGTTGGTGCGCATTGCAGTGGTGCCAAGATCAATGGTCGTATTGCGCCCTTGTCGCGTGAACTCAAGAACTCGGAAACGGTGGAAATTCTCACCAATCCGAATGCGCGTCCAAGTCGTGATTGGCTGGCGCATGTACACACGGGACGCGCGCGTCACAAGATTCGGCAGTGGTTGCGTGCGGAAGAACGAGTGTCCGCCATTCGTTTGGGCCGCGAAATTCTTGAGCGTGAATTGCGTCGTCGTCGATTGCCAAAGTTTGATGATGGCGCACTCAATGCGGTTGCGAAACAGCTCAAGCTGAAAGATCCGACACATGTCATTGCGTCCGTTGGACAGGGTGACATTCACGTGATGCAGGTGCTCAAGATTTTGCACCCGCAGTTGGAAGGGGCAAGTGAGACACCTGAAAAACCAAGCACGCTCGAACGTATTGTCGATCGCGTGCGTGGCACGTCAAAAGGTGTGCGTATTCAGGGTGCGGATGGCCTGTTGGTTCGGTACGCCCAATGTTGTCAACCGGTGCCCGGCGATACCGTGGTCGGGTACGTCACGCGCGGCCGAGGGGTGAGCATTCACCGTGGCGATTGTCCGAACCTGTTGTTCCTGGTGCACGAGCCGGAGCGGCGCATGGACATCGACTGGCACGAAGTGGAGGGCGAGCGGTTTGTGGTGCGACTCGCCCTCGAAGGCAATGATCGACGCGGGCTGTATGCGGACGTGGCCGCAGCAGTGAGCGCCACTGGCACGGACATCAAGAGCCTCGAGCTCAAGACGCTCGATGGTCGCGTCACCGGATCGGCGATGGTTGAGGTCGAGAACCTGGTGCACCTCGAGCGCATTATCAAAGCGGCGCGTCGTGTGAAGGGGATTGGAGCGGTCAGCCGACGGGAGCGGCTGACGACCGAGGAGTAGCCTCCGCGCAGACGGGGCGAAAAGCAACTGAGGGGACAGAGCTCGCTCTGTCCCCTTTTCCGCGGAGAACTGGGCACTTCGGACACAGGCTCAGGGGGACACAGCTCGCTCTGTCCCCTCATCACTTTCACGGCTCCGTGCTTCCCGACCGAACAAAAACCGAGATTGGGTTTATATTTCGGGAATGTCTGACACCGACCTCGTCACCGACTTCAAACTCCAGGCGCCCTTCGAACCCGCTGGCGACCAGCCACGCGCCATCAAGGAACTGTTCACCGGATTAGTGCGTGGTGACCGATTCCAAACGCTGTTGGGCGTAACGGGCTCGGGAAAAACGATGACCGTCGCGAACGTCATCCAACAGTGGAAACGCCCCACACTGGTACTGTCGCACAACAAGACGCTTGCTGCGCAGCTGTACGGTGAATTGAAGAGCTTTTTCCCCACCAATGCGGTTGAATACTTCGTTTCGTATTACGACTACTATCAGCCCGAAGCGTACGTCCCGTCCAGCGATACGTACATCGAAAAAGATGCATCGATCAACGAAGACATCGATCGCTTGCGTTTGCGTGCAACATCGTCATTGATGGAACGCGATGATGTCATCATCGTTTCAACCGTCTCGGCCATTTACGGCCTTGGCGATCCAGTGTCATATCGTGAACGGATGGTCAGCCTCACCAAGGGACAGACAATCCCGCGCGATGACATTCTGCGCGCGTTGGTTGGCATTCAGTATCTGCGCAATGATGTGGCGTTTGACCGCGGCACGTTTCGGGTGCGTGGGGACACCGTCGAAATTTTTCCCGCGTACGAAGAGCAGGCCGTGCGCATCGAAATGTGGGGTGATCAAATCGAACGCATTTCCAAGATCGAGCCGCTAACCGGCGATACCATTTCGTCGCTGCAGAAAACGGCGGTGTATCCGGCCAAACATTTCATCACCAATCGACCAACACTCGAACGGGCCGTTGTCGCCATTCGCGATGAGCTGAGCGCACGCCTGGAAGAGTTGCGTATGGCCGGCAAACTCCTCGAAGCGCAGCGTCTCGATCAACGCACCAACTTCGACATCGAAATGATGATGGAGATTGGAACGTGTGCGGGCATTGAGAACTACTCGCGCCACTTGAGCGGTCGGTCCGCGGGTGAACGTCCCGCCTGTTTGCTGGATTATTTCCCCGACGACTATCTCGTGGTGGTCGACGAATCACACGTGTCGTTGCCGCAAGTGCGCGGTATGTACAATGGCGATCGCGCGCGCAAGTTGAATCTGGTTGACTACGGATTTCGTTTGCCCAGCGCGTTGGACAATCGCCCATTGGTGTTTGACGAATTCATGACCTTGGTACCGCGACTGATCAGTGTGTCCGCAACTCCCGGTGAAGTCGAGCTCGAATTGTCCGAAGGTGTTGTCGTCGAACAAGTCATCCGGCCAACCGGATTGCTCGACCCTATCATCGAAGTGCGTCCGGTCAAAGGACAGGTTGACGATCTGCTGCACGAAATTCGGCTACGTGAACGAAAAGGCGAACGTGTGCTGGTTACAACGCTGACCAAGCGCATGGCCGAAGATCTGACGGATTACCTGCAGCAAACCGGCGTTCGCGTTCGCTACATGCACTCCGACATCGAAACGATCGAACGCATGGAAATTGTGCGTGGACTCCGGCTGGGCGAATTCGATGTGTTGGTTGGCATCAACTTGCTGCGCGAAGGGCTCGACATGCCCGAAGTGTCGTTGGTCGCCATACTTGACGCCGATCAGGAAGGTTTCCTGCGCAGCGATCGTTCGCTCATTCAAACCATCGGCCGGGCGGCGCGACATCTGGAAGGACGTGCCATTCTGTACGCCGACCGAATGACGGGTTCGATGCAGCGTGCCATCGACGAAACAGACAGACGCCGCACCATTCAGGCCGCGCACAATCTCGAACACGGCATCACGCCACGAGGCGTCACAAAGTCGGTGGACGAAATCCATCTCATGACGCGCGTGGCCGATGCGCGCGGTGAAGAACGTCCGCAAGGTGCGCCGCGTTCGCTGGTGCCCGGGAAGCCGGACAAGGAGCGCACGCGCGAAGAACTCGAGGCACTGGTCAAGGAACTCGAAACCCTGATGCGCGAGGCCGCCATCGCCATGGACTTCGAGTCGGCCGCGCGTTTGCGCGATCAACTCTTCGAAGTGCGCACCACACTCGGCGACAGTGCACGCGTTGCGCGCGGCGTTGAAGTGGTGAAGAAACGTCCGCCGGGGATGGCGCCAATACGTGGGGCCGGGGGAAGCCCGAACTCGAGGAAAGGGCGCTGATGCCGTTTGCATCCGGCGCCAACCCCAGTACCACCAGTACCAAAACGTTGCAGCGCTCGGAATTTGCCTCTGACCCCAGTATCAAAACGTTGCAGCGCTCGGAATTTGCCTCTGACCCCAGTACCAAAACGTTGCAGAGTCGATGACCAATTCCTTGCCGACCGCCGTTGCACCACGCGAGATGAACCTCCGTGAACTCGAGGCTTGGGGGGAATCGTTCGCGCGTTCGCGGCCGCGCCCGTGCGTCATCACGCTCGCTGGCGATTTGGGAACGGGAAAAACCACGCTCGCACGCGCGCTGTGCAAAGGATTTGGCGTGCTCGATGTGCATGCCGTGACCAGTCCCACGTTTGCAATCCTTCAGGAATATCCGGCACCGGGATTCTCAGTGGGACACGCGGATCTGTATCGTCTGAAAAACGACGCCGAACTTGACGCGCTCGGTTGGGATGAAATTGTTGATAGTGCAAGGGTGTTGATTGTCGAATGGCCTGAACGCGCCACGCGACCATGGCCCAAGGGTACGGTTCACATTTCGCTCGCGTACGCGGATGCGGGTCTTGCAACTCGATCTGTGTCAGTCACGCTCCCGTAATGCTTCACTGACACGACGAGCCCATGTCACCAGCTATGCCGGACGCCCAAGGATATTATTCGGGTAGCCTGACTTCGCGCACTGGCGCGATCCACTTCGCTGCCAATGTCGTGACGCACCACCTTCCATCTCCGTTGCTTGTTGTTGAAGCGTCCACCACCGCCGGTTCGGTGGCGCTTATTGTTGACGGCGTTGTCGCAGCCGAACGTTCCCTGCGTATGGGTCCGTCGCGAGACGATGCGTTGCTGCCCGCCATTGCTGGTGTGCTGAAGGACGCTCACATTGCGCCGCACGAGATTCGAGCAATCGCCTGTGGAAGCGGACCCGGAAGTTTTACGTCACTTCGCATTGCGGCATCGCTGTGCAAGGGATTGTCCGTCGCCAACGACGCCCCGCTGTATGCAATTCCATCGTTGTTGCTCGCGGCCGCAACGCTCACGAGCACACCAGGTCGCTACGTGTTGCATGCGGAGGCGCTGCGCAGCGAGCGCTATGTTGTGCGCGTTGAAGTGATGGCCAATGGCGCACTCGCAATGTCGAGCGTGAGTCGTGTGCCACTCGATGGATTGGAATTGCTCGCGGCGGACGAAAACGCAACGCTGCTATCGGTTGGTGCGGCCGACAACCCGCGTGAAAAAAACGGGTTGACTGAAGGTTCCGTGACTGAACGTTCCGTGACTGAAAGCGTCGCCACCGACAGCACCTTCCCAACGGTCCGCGTCCTGCAACCGCACGCACGAAACGTTGTGTTCCTCGCGTCCATGTGGAACACATTCGGTCCAATCCCCATTGAAACGTGGGAACCTGATTACGGTCGGCTGGCCGAGGCGCAAGTGAAGTGGGAATTCACGCATGGGCGCGCGCTCCCGGCGGGTTGAGCGAAAGTATGCCACACCACTCAGTCGTTTCAACAACTTATACCTTGCGCGACGCGAGCAACTCCGATGTTGACGCATTCGCGGCCATCGAAATCGAGGCGTTCTCCGATCCCTGGCCGGCTTCAGCGTTCAGCGACGTGTTGCGCATGCCAAGTGCGCGCGCAACGGCGATGGTTGACGGGCACGATGTTCCCGTCGCGTACTGCATTCTGATTACTGCGGCCGATCAGGGCGAAATTGCAAATCTGGCAGTCGCTAAAGGCAAACAACGCCATGGCCTTGCGTCGCGACTGTTGGACGATGCGTTGGCCTTTGCAAAGAGTCGCCTCGTAATTTCTGTCTATCTCGAAGTGCGCGAAAGCAACGCCGCCGCACGTGCGCTTTACCGGTCCAAACATTTCCGGGAAATTGGACGGCGCAAAGGTTATTATCAGCGTCCTCCCGAGGATGCGCTGGTGTTGCAGTGGACCGGTACGACCTGACACAAACGGGTGATGGGGGTTCGCCCCCCGCTTTTTAGAATCTGTTCATTCGCAGTTCATTCTCTATCGATAGCCAGGAGGCACCGTGGCCCGCAGCCTGAACAAAGTCACTCTCATCGGCAACGTTGGCAGTGATCCCGAAATCCGCACAGTGCAGGGCGGCAGCAAGGTCGCCCAATTTTCACTGGCGACCAGCCGCAACTGGAACGACCAGAGCGGCGCGAAACAGGAAAAAACCGAGTGGCATCGCTGCGTGATCTGGAATACTCGGTTTTCAACGCTGGCCGATGTCGCCGAGAAATACGTGCGAAAGGGCGAGAAGCTGTACGTCGAAGGCGAAATCGAATATCGCCAGTGGCAGGACAAGGAAGGGCAAACGCGATACACCACGGAAATCAAAGTCCGCGAGCTCATTCTCCTGGGCGGACGAGCCGGCGGTGGTGGGAGCGACGACGACGAAGGGGGTCCGCCAAGGCGGTCCGCTCCGCCGCCACGCTCCAACAAGCCGGCCGCGGGCGGGAACGCGGGTGGCGGCAGCTCCGACAACTTCGACGATTTCCCGGGCGCGCTGCAGGACGAAGACGACGATTTGCCGTTCTAACGTCAGGCGGGAGTTTGGCGGGGCAGCGTCACGCCACCGGCGCAAAGGGTATCAGTACGGGCAGCCGTCAACGACGCGCTGCCCGTTTTGTATTCCAGAAAGAACGCCTGCGTGCGTTTGGTGTGACCTGCAGTCGTTGGATGCGTCTGCAATCGGGTAGGTTCGCCACTTTGCCGGTGTGCGATTCCTGCAGTGTTCCGAGTTCCTTCTCTGGCCAGGTCGACACCGATGCAAGCTCCATCCAAATCCAAGGCCGTCGCCGCAGACGCGCCGAATTCAGCCTCCGTGCTGCTTCCGACGCTCGTGGCGCTGGTTGCCACGGTCACGCTGCTGCTGCTGTTCGCTCCCAACATCGTGCCTGCCCAGGTGAGAGCTGTAACGCCACCGGTGACTCCGGCGAAAACACCAGCGACCAAGGATGCTCCGGTTTCGGGCTCGGCACAGGGGGCGCTCGCGGCCCAAACGGCCGACAAGTCGGACGTGGCCGCCAAGGAAGCTCCCAAGGCCTTGCCAAAGGGATCAAAGCCATCAGCACAGCGCAGCGTCGCCGCACCCGCTGATGCGACCGCCAAAGCGAAAGCACAGTTCACCGTAACATCCGCGGTAACGCTGGCTGAATCACTCGGAACGGCAGATTCGACGGACGGTATGGCGTTTGATGAACTGGTAAACACCACCGGCAACAAGATTTGGGGCGCCGACCTCGCCACGCAACGTGGTGCACGTGCCGGTGAAGTCTCCACCATCTTTCAAGGCCGCACCTACGACCCAGTGGAGACTGAAGAAGCAGTACTCGCGGTTCTTCCACCGAAGACGGCGCGTCCGCGCAGCAGCGAATATGCCAGCGCGCCCTATGCGGTTGCTGTGCAGAATCTTCTGCACGCGGGAGCCGTTGGCCGCCGTGCGGGATCGGACGGAAGTTTTCGCGGCATCGAACGAATGGTGATGATGGACGAGGCAGAGGTCATTCTACCGGCGGGAACGCCAGCGGTTGTTGGGGCTCGGTTCGTGGCAGTGGATGTCGATGCGCTGATCAAGCCGAACGTGCAAATGGTGTCGCCCACGGCCGTGTTTGAAATTGTGAAAGTCGAAGAGGGTCGGCCCGTGATCGCGCGCGTGGTTCAGCAGACTGGTCGCGTTGAAGAGGGGCAGAAGTTGCTTTCGCTCGACGGAAGTGCGGTTGCCCGCGACGTTGTGGTCAAGAGCGTTGCGCGCGCCGCGACGGCACCAGAAACCGACGTTGCATGGGTGAGTGGCGATGCGCTGTTACCGTCGGTGCAGACGTTCCTGATGCTGCGCGCCGGAAGCTTTGATGGCGTGGTGGCCGGCGATCAATTCGCACTGGTCAAACGCCTGGGACTGGGTCCGGATGCCGTGGAACAACGTGTCGCCGTGGTTCGCGTCGTTCGCGTCACTGCCTTTGGCAGCACCGCGATTGTCATTCGGCAGGATCAACCAGGGATTGCCGTGGGTGGAGCGGCGCGTCTGGTCGCACGGGTTCAGTAACACACGTCCCGTTGTTGCTCACATATTAGCGCACATCCCATCTATCAACATTTGTTGTGATGCGTTTTAGGTAGAGCGCAAGGCGCGGTGAACGTTTACATTGTGGCGCGTGCGGTAATTCCTTCGGGAAATATCGCTGCGCCCAGGACGCAAGTCTGAAGTCGGCGCCGCGGTGAGATACCGCGACGCCGAATTTTTTTTGCGCGAATAGTGCGCGTTTGAATTTCCCCTCGAGAGGAGCAAGGCATGGGCAAGAAAGCACTCGTGACCGGCGGCGCCGGATTTATCGGTTCACACGTGGCCGATCGATTTGTGGCCGAAGGATACGCCGTCACTGTGCTGGATAATCTCTCGAGTGGGCGTCGCGAAAATCTTCCGTCATCGGCCACGTTTGTCGAAGGCGACATCACGTCGCCCGAAGCCGCGTCGCTTGTGCGCGATGGAAAATTTGATGTGATGTGTCATCTCGCCGCGCAAATTGACGTGCGGCGCAGTGTGCTCGATCCGATTTACGATGCACAGCGGAACATTTTAGGCACCCTCAATCTCATTGAGGCCATCAAGGCCAGCGGCTCTGCAACCCGCGTGGTGTTCTCCTCCACCGGCGGTGCGCTGTATGGGGACTTTGATCCGCCGCCCAGCACCGAAACGAACAGCAAAGATCCAGAGTCGCCGTACGGGATCGCTAAACTGTCGGTGGAGTACTACCTCGCGTACTATGCGCGTGTGCATGGGCTGGATACCGTGGCGCTGCGGTATGGCAATGTGTACGGGCCAAGGCAGGATCCGCACGGGGAGGCCGGGGTTGTGGCAATTTTCTGCAAACGTTTGCTCGCGGACAGTCCGCTCACGGTGTATGGAAACGGCGAACAAACGCGCGATTACGTCTATGCGGGTGATGTGGCGGCCGCGAATTTCGCTGCGGCAACGCTAACGCTTCCGGCACCCGCACGTTTGGATGCGCGTGCGTTCAACATTGGCACCAGCATTGAAACCAGTGTGAATACGCTGGTCAGCACGCTGCAAAACGTGGCGCAGGCAAAAAGCGCCGTGCACTATGCGCCCGCGCGGGCCGGTGAGTTGATGCGATCCGCGCTTAAAACTGACAAAGCGCGCGATGTGTTGGGGTGGGCGCCACAAACGTCGCTCGAGCAAGGCCTCGCCAACACGTACGCATTTTTCCGGAAAATGCACGCTGAGTCGATCGCATGATCCTCGCGCCAGTCGTGGATGTGCTAACACAAATCAGCGCGGCAAAGAGTGCAGGGCCAGAATCGCTGGTCGATATGGTCATCAAGCTGTCCCCGCTTTCGAAGGGTGTGTTGGTGTTTCTTGGGTGTCTGTCAGCGCTGTCGTGGGGTGTGATGCTGGCCAAGTGGACATCGTTTCGCAAAGCGGAAAAAGCCGGACGTGAATTTGTGCACGACTTTGAACGGGCCGATTCACTCGATGAAGCGACGATTTTTGCGAAACGCGCAAAACCCAATCCGTTTGTTGCGGTGTATTCGCGCGCCGTACGGTTTCTTGACGTGACCCGTCCCGCACTCTCGGCCACGTCCGACCGTTCGGCCCGACTGTCTGCATCACAGGTTGAAGCATTGAAACTTGTGCTTGATGCCGAGGCGTCGAATGAGCGCGAGGAAATGGGGAAGATGATTCCGTGGCTCGCGACAATTGGTTCGGTAAGCCCGCTCATTGGATTGTTCGGAACGGTCGTGGGCATCATTTCGTCATTTCAGGGAATTCTGGCCGCGGGCTCCGGAAATATTCAGTCGGTCGCTCCGGGTATTTCAGAAGCGCTGATCGCAACGGCCGCGGCATTGGCGGTCGCAATTCCCGCCGCGTTTGCATACAACCTGCTTGCGTCACGGCTCAACCGCATGGACAATCGGTTGGAGAGTTTTGGATCCGAATTAATCGCGCTGATGGTCCGCGACGAGAAAATCTGATATGCGAAGCCGCCGCCGTCGCGAGGGGATGACTGTGAATGGCGAGATCAACGTGGTCTCGTTAATTGATGTCATGATGTTGTTGATGGTGATCTTCATGATCACCGCACCCATGATGCAAAGCGGCCTCGATGTAAATCTCCCCAACGCTGACGCGCCTGCGCTTGACTCGCGCAATTCCCTGGTGGTCGAACTGCGGCGCGATGGCAAACTCTCCGTTGACGGCGCAACTCTAACCCAGGCGGAATTCGCAAGTCGGGTGAAAGCACTCGCTGCGCGGAAAGGCAAGGATGTTGCTGTGGCGTTGCAAGCTGATCAATCAATTGCGTACGGCCGCATCGTTGAAATTTTTGCGCTCATCACCAAAGCGGGCATCACGCAAATCTCCATGGTCACGGAGCCGCTGGACACCGTGCAGAAATGACGGCACCGCGCCCGGCGTTCATCGAGCCGGTCCGCACGCGCAGAGCGGAACCGCGAGCTGCACGCAAGCCGCACACGTTTGGGTGGGGAATGACCGTGTCGGTCGCGCTGCACATTGCTGCGCTTGCCGCACTTGTCATCTGGAAAGGGATGGCGCCACCCGCGCGCCCGCCGCAGTACCGCATCGAGTTGGTTGGTGCAGCGGGACTCAAGCGACAGATGGGTGTCGTGGCGGACCAGCAGCCGGATGTCGCCACACCCACGCCTGCAGTCGCGCCAAAAGCGGCTGAGCGGCCGCCTGACATGGAGAAGAAAGTGGTGCCAAAAACGAAAGCGAAGGCCGAGCCGAAGCCGGTCAAGGCGACGCCCAATCAAACCAAGACCAAACCTCCACCTGCCGCGGCCGCGGCAACCAGGACTGCCACGAAGGCGGCGCCTCCGGTGGCTGGTAGTGGGCAAACCAAGGGCCGCGGTACGGATGTCACAAATATGGTGGTGGAGGGTATTCAGTTTCCGTTCCCTTATTACATCGAAAACATCCAGCGACAGCTGGCCATTGCGTTCGGTGACTGGACCAAGGGCGGCGATCTGGTCGCGGAGTTTCGTTTTGTGATTCTCCGTGACGGCAGCGTCCCCGAGATCAAGCTGCTCACTAGTTCGGGCAATCGGCAATTCGATCTGCAAGGACGCGGCGCGATCGAGTCTGTCGGCAACAAGCGGTTATTCAACCCGTTGCCCGATGGGTTTAGCGACGAGTCGCTGCCGGTGTACTACACGTTTCGGCCTGACAAGAACCTCTTCTAATACAACGTGAACGCACCCTTCTGTCATCGATTCCTGCATGCAGCGGCGCGTCCCGCGCGGGTGCGTGCGGCGTGCTCTGTTCGCCGCATTTTGCTTGCGTGCAGTACCGGTATCGCGAGCGTGCTGCTGGCAACGCCAGCGTCGGCGCAGCAGCCTCCAATTGACGGTGTGACGATTGACGGGGTGTATCGCCGCGGCGATAAAGTGAAGGTGATGGTCGATTTCGTGAAGGGCACGAACGGCGACAGCATCACCGAAATCCTGTCGCGCGATCTCCGCTACAGCGATCGCTACGACGTGTTGCCCGCTGGGGCGGCGCCGGGACTTACTGGTGCAATGAACTACGCACTTTTTGCTCAGTTGGGTGCGCAGGGCGTTGTCGAGGCCTCAGTATTGCCCAGCGGAACGCTGCACATCGAGCTGCACGACGTGAACCGGAAGCTTATGATGCAGAAGCAGGACTTTCTGCTGCCGGGTCAGCCCACGAACAAGGATTGGCGCTTGGCGGTGCATGGTGCCAGCGACCAGATCGAGCTGTGGATTTCCGGACAGCGTGGTATTGCGCAGTCGCGGATTGCCTACGTGCGCGACAACCGCATCTGGATTGTGGATAGCGACGGGGCCAATGCAGGCCCGGTCAATTCGCGCGGAATTTTGCCGAGTTGGACGCCGAACGGTCGGTCGTTGGTTTACAACGTCGTGGGTGACGACGCGAGCCCGGTGATGCTGATGGATGTTGCCACCGGTGCACTCAAGAACCTGACGAATGGGCGTTCCACTGCGGCGCAAGACTACGCTGCCTGCGTCACCTACGACGGCCGCACAATGCTCTTCACTCGCAACATGCCGACGGGCACCGATTTGTATTCAATGCCGCTCGACGGCGGGACTCCGCAACGGCTCACCAGCGGACGCGGGAAGGCGAGTCAATCCCCAACACCAAGTCCCGACGGCCTGCGCATGGCGTTCTCCTCCGATCGTGCAGGGAAACAGGACATCTATGTGGCAGACATTGACGGATCGAACGTTGAACTGCTGACGCACGGCGGAGCGGGGGAGAGCAATTGGCGCGACAACCCGGATTGGTCGCCCGATGGTCGTTTCGTGGCATACCAATCGGGAGTGCCGCCGGCGTTTCAGATCATGACGGTGAATGTGCGTGATCAAACCACCAAATTCGTGACCGGCGATGGCAAAAACATCGACCCGTCGTGGGCACCCGATTCGCGCCACATGGTGATTGCGTCCGCGCGTAATTCGCTCACGCAGCAACTCTGGGTGGTTGATGCGCAGACAGGATCGGCCCGTCAGCTGACGCGTGGCAGTTTGCCGCGGATGCCTTCGTGGTCGCGACGTCTCACGGGCACACCATAAGTGCGTTCAATGTTTTATCATTCATGCTTCACTACATCCGCCCCCAAGCCCTTGGAGCGTCGTCCTATGCCCCGTCTCTCTCGTTTCGCCGTCTTGTTTGTTGCGTTGCCATTGGCATTCGGTGCGTGCAAGAAGAAGAAGCCCGATGTTGTGCCGACGGCATCAGCACCACCAACCGTTGAAACAGCGAGACCGCCGGCAGCGAAGCCCGTTGATCCGCCACCGCCGCCCGCCGCTATGGGCGAGTCCGAAGCGGCAATCACGACTCGATTGCGTGCCGTTATCCTCGAAACAGTGTACTTCGAGTACGACTCCGACCTTATTCGCGCCGATGCACAGACGATGCTCGAAAAGAAAGTTCCGCTGCTGAACGCGAATCCAACAGTCAAGCTGCAAATTGCCGGACACTGCGACAATCGCGGCACTGACGCCTACAACCTCGCACTCGGCCGTCGTCGCGCGGAGCAAGTCAAACGTTTCCTTACCGATCGCGGTGTCGATGCGTCACGCATCGAAACCATTTCGTTCGGCTCCGAACGTCCGGCAGTGCAGGGTGAGGGCGAAGATGTGTGGTCGCGTAACCGTCGTGATGAATTCACCATCACGGCTGGTGGCAGTGTTCTCAAGCAACCGTAACCGATGATCATCTCGCGCACAGCACGCGCTGTTCGACTGCTCCCGCTCGCTGCGTTGTTCGCAGCAGGCGGGTGCTTTGCTACGCGCAATGATGTGCGCGTCGTGCAAGCCGATCTCGCGAGTTTCCGCACCGAGCAACTGAAGGCAAATGCCGATTCACGCGAGGCGCTGACCGTGGCCATGCGCACGTTGGCCGTTGCAAGTGATTCGGTGAAAGCGATGAACAATCGTCTCACCGCGCTGCAGGGCGATGTGAAAGGCGGTTTGCGCGCCATTGACGAACAGTTGCTGGAAGTGCAGGCACTGCTCAAACAGAGTTCATCGCGCTTGGAGCAGCTGCGGAAAGATGCCGAAATTCGTCAGAACCAGATGTCGGTGCCAATCGCGCCGCCAACCGGCGTTGCCGACACCACGTCGAAGGCAGGTGCTCCAGTAGCGGCAACGGTCGGACCGCGTGAGATGTATCAAGACGGGCGTACTTTGATCGCGAAGGGTAGCTGGTCAACGGCGCGCTCGATTTTTCAGGACATCGTCACCAACAATCCGAATGACGAAATGGCGCCGGCCGCTCAACTTGCGATTGGTCAAACGTTCGAAGGCGAGAAGCAGCCAGCCGCCGCGCTCGCAGCGTATGCGGCCGTTTATCAGAAGTATCCGGATTCACCTGAAGCGCCAAAGTCCTTGTACAAACGTGCAAACATTTTGCATGGGCAAAACAAGGACGCCGAAGCCAAGCCGCTACTCCAAATCATTGTCACTCGCTTCACGCGAAGCGACGAGTATTCGTTGGCGGTCGACTTGCTCAAGAACATGAAGTGAACGCATTCGTTCACTCGCACGCCCGTCAGCAAACAGCCCCGAACTTATGACCGCGCCGCGCCAGCCAGCAGAAATGCCGTTCCTCGATCACCTCGAAGAACTGCGCTGGCGCTTGTTCAAGATTGTGCTCGCGGCCGGCGTAACCATCGCCGGATCGTTCGTGATTCTGGTGAGTGGCAAGATCGACGTCATTTCGTTCCTTGCGCGGCCCGTCAAGCCGTATCTCACAAACGGCGCGCTGATGACCACAGGGCCCAGCGACAACTTCAACATCATTGTGAACGCCGCACTTGGCGTCGGGCTCGTGCTCGCATCGCCAGTGATTGTTTGGCAGATCTGGGGCTTCCTCTCCCCAGCGATGTACAAGCACGAAAAGAAGGTGGTCATCCCTGTACTGATTGGCGCTGCACTGCTGTTTCTGGCTGGCATGTCTCTTGCATTCTTTTACGTCTTGCCGGTCACGCTGCAGTTTCTGTTACTGACAATCAAATCCGATTCCGTGCAGTCCATGATGACGGCCGATCGGTATTTTGGTTTTCTGTTTGGTATGTGTCTGGCATTTGGCGCCGTGTTTGAACTTCCCATCGCCATTTTGCTACTCACCGCCATCGGTATCTTGAATCCTGCGCTGCTCAGTAAATTCCGCCGCCACGCATTTGTCGCGTGTATTGTTGGCGCGGCCATCATCACGCCAGGACAAGATCCCACGTCGCTGTTTGCCCTCACCATTCCGCTGTACATCCTGTACGAAGTGTCCATTGTGCTGTCTCACTGGGTGTACAAAGCACGTTTGAAACGCGAAGCGCAGGCTGCGGCCCTGGAAGCGCTCGGATGATACCGCAGGACCGCCGCACACTGCGCAAGGCTGCGGTGTGGTGCGCGATGATGGTTGGTGTCTGGTGCGGCGCATCACAGACGCTTGGCGCGCAGGTCACGCCACCAACAAGACCGCCCGATACGCAGCCCCCTGTCACGGTGCCCCTCGTGCGTTCGTTGCCCCCGGACACGGCAAAGAAGCCGGGCGCTCCGGCCAAGGGGCTTCCTGTTGACACTATCCGACGGAATGGCAAACTCGACACCATTCCGAAATTGAAGAGCGACAAGGTCCTGTTCGACTGGGACCCGCCCGACTCCACCATGTCGGCGTTGGACAAGCGACTCGGCTATCGAAAAGTGCAGTATCAGGGCGACTCGATTCGTTTTGATGCGAAAACAGGATTGCTGCAGTTGGGTGGGAAACCCTCGGCCGTCAAACGCGACGAAACGATGCTGGTCGGCCCCGTCATCATCTACGACGACTCAGCGAAGAAAGTACAAGCGCGCGCCGAGCCGGGCGACTCGGTCACATTGCGCGATCCATCGCAACGGAGTGCGGACGATTTTGTGGTGAAGGGTGGTGTCAACTACGACCTCAGCTCGCGCAGCGCAACCGTTGGCGCATTTGAAACGTCGGTAGAAGCGGGTGCCGATCGATTGTATTTGTCGGCGAAAGGTGGGCAACTGTTTTCCGACACGCTGGTCTCCGGAAAACACATCGTGTGGGCCAGCGATGGCAGTTTCACCTACTGCGATCTGATCGAGCCGCATTTCCATTTCACGACCAAGAGCATGAAGTTCATCTCGGACAACATCATGGTTGCGAGACCTGGGGTGCTCTACATCGGTGAAGTGCCAGTGTTCTGGATTCCGTTTTTCTTTCAGGATGTACGCAAAGGCCGACGCAGCGGATTGTTGACGCCCAATTTTGGAATCGCCGAACTGCTCAGAAACAGTCCAACGTATCGGCGCGAAGTTCGAGACATTGGATACTACTTCGCGATCAACGACTACATGGGTGCACAAACGTCGTTTGATTGGCGGAGCGGCGCCAACCAATCCGCCGGCGATCAGGGATTCGTTCGGGCGAATCTCGAGTGGACCTACAACTGGATCAACCGTTTCGTTACCGGTCGTTTTTCCGCCGATGAATTATTTCGGAACGATGGACAGCGCAACCTGTCCGTGACGTGGAATCACAACCAAAAGTTCTCCAATCAGACGCGATTGTCGTCCGCCATCAACTGGGTGCAGAGCACCAGCATTCAGCGTGAAACTACCATCAATCCAGTTGCGCAAACGGCAACCATTGGTTCGAGTCTCAACTATCAAACCAGGCTGGGGCCAACGTCGATCAATATTGGGGGACAGCGTCGACAGTATCCTGGACGTTCGCAGGTGGACTATGATTTTCCGTCGGGCAGCATCTCATCGAAGCCGCTGGCCATCGGTAAAGTCTTGTCTTGGACGCCAACCGCCACCTTTCACATCAGTGGGTCGTCAAAGCTCGATCAGGGAGTGCAGTTCCCGTTTCTGTACACGCCCAAAATTGGCGGCGGAACCGACAGCGTGCGCATCAATGCGAGCACCCGGCATCTGGATGCAACGTTCAGCTCACCGCTCACGATTTTCGGATGGAGCTTGTCGAACGATTTTACGTTGACGGAAGATGTACACAACTTTCCCGAAGCACTGCTCATCAAAAACGTCAACAACCCGGCCGATAGTGTCCGTCGTATTTTCTCGAAGACGTTTCAGACGAACTTCAGATGGACGCCGCGGTTTACTCTGCCGTCATTCTTTCACAGCACGTTTGCGCTTTCGCCAACGTTGACGTTCGACGACGTCGATCCACAGGGTGGATTGTTGGTACGCTCCGAGCGCAGCGGCGGAAGATGGGTTTCGCAAACCAAACGTCCATCCATTGGCGTGTCCTCCTCACCAGCATTGGCGGCAATCTTTCGCGGAATCGGCCCCGTAGAACAGTTCCGCCATACGATTTCACCAAGCATCAGCTGGAACTACGCGCCCGCCGCCGAGGTGAGTGACGAATTCCTGGGTGCGCTTGGACGTACAAGGACAGGATATCTGGGTGCGCTCGCACAAAATCGCGTAGCGCTTGGATTGTCCACGACTCTCGAAGGCAAGCTACGAGCCCGCAGCGACACTGCCTCTGACGCGCCAGGCAGGAAGATGACGTTTCTGGCGCTCAATTTCAGTCCATTGTCGTGGGACTTCATTCGGGCCGACACGGCAAGCACCGGATTGTCTGAAACGAGTTTCTCGATTTCCGGGCGCTCGGATTTGCTCCCAGGACTCGATTTCCGCACGAGTTACTCAATCTTCGACGGCGATCCGCTTAGCGACTCGTCTCGGGTGAAGTTGTTCCGCACCGACCTTGGAGCAAACTTCTCGCTCAACAGCAAGTCGCCAATTTTTGCGGTCCTCGGCAAACTCTTGGGGCTTCACGGCACAAGTCTGGAGAGCGGTCTGCAAGCGGGTGCGCTAAAAACCGGCGCAGCCACCGACCTCATGGCCGACAAACGCGAGCAGAGTGAAGCATCCGGGACACGTCGCCGTGGCTCTGGCGTAAACATCCCACAAGGCCAGGGATGGAGCCTCAACTTGCAGTACAGTGGGGCGCGAACCCGGCCAACACGGGGTGCCACCGTGGTGCAGGAAACTCCCGAGGCCTTTTGCGATAATATCCTGAAAATTTCCGGCTATGCGGCATTCCTAGTTTGCGTCGAACAGGTAAACTCGGCCCCACCAGCCAGCAGTTCTCTCAATACGAAAATTGGCGCGACGCCGTTTGAATCGAAACCAACGCAGAATATCGCTTCAAATCTGACGTTTAATGTGACGCCCAGTTGGGCTGCCCAATGGACGACGTCCTACGATGTGGTCAGAAAACGCTTCGCTACGCAGCAGGTGGGATTACAGCGCCAGTTGCACGATTGGACGACGACGTTTTCTTTCACCCAGTCGCCCAACGGTGCGTTTTCCTTCTCATTCTTCATCGCGATGAAGGCACAGCCGTCCATCAAGTTCCCCTACAATCGCTCCACGTATCGGTCCGGGAACTGATCACCCTCTGGAGGTAGCTGTGCTGTTACTGGACGGCCGTTCGCTCACGATTGCTGATGTGCACGCGGTTGCCGTCACGCGAGTACCAGTGGGTTTGCACGACGACGCGCGTAAACGCATGACGCGCACCCGGGCGGTTGTTGAAGCCGCCGTTGCGAGCGGCAAACCCGTGTACGGAGTTAATACTGGTTTCGGCAAATTGTCCGAGATCACGATTCCCAATGAGCAACTTTCGGCGCTGCAGCGGAATCTGGTACGCAGTCACGCGGCCGGTGTTGGTGATCGACTGCCCGAACACGAGGTACGCGCGATGATGTTGCTGCGCGCCAACGTGCTGGCGACCGGTTATGCAGGTGCGCGCCCAAAGGTTGTTGATTTGCTGATCGACATTCTGAATGCGGGCATCTATCCGGTAGTGCCCGAGCAGGGCAGCGTTGGGGCCAGCGGCGATCTCGCACCACTTGCGCACCTCGCGCTCACGCTGCTGGGAGAAGGCCGAGCGTGCATTGGCAATCGTGAAGATGCCGCGGCCACGTTGTTGGCCGAGAAAGGGCTGGCGCCGTTAACGCTCGAAGCGAAGGAAGGACTCGCGCTGATCAACGGCACACAAGCTCACACGGCAATCGCAGCGTTGGCGGTGCATGAACTCGCACGGTTGTGGCGCGGTGCGCATGTCACTACCGCCATGAGCATTGAGGCGTTGTTGGGCACGCCGGTTGCGTTTGATGCGCGCATTCAGGATGCGCGCGGGCAAGTGGGCCAAAAGGAATCAGCCGCGTTGCTGCGTGCGTTGCTTGACAGTAGCGACATTCGGAATTCGCATCTGGTAAACGACTCGCGCGTGCAGGATGCGTACGCATTGCGTTGCGTGCCGCAGGTGCACGGTCCCGCGCTTGATGCGTTACGTTTTGCGGCGAGTATCATTACGCGCGAGTTGAATGCGGCTACCGACAATCCACTCGTGATGGAATCGGGCGAGTTGATCAGCGGCGGCAATTTTCACGGACAGGCCGTTGGAATGGCGTCGGACATTCTCGCCATTGTTTGCGCGAATCTCGCGGTCATGAGTGAACGTCGCACGGATCGTTTGGTGCATCCCGATTTGAACGAAGGACTGCCGCCGTTCCTTGCCGGATCTCCGGGATTGGAAAGTGGGTTCATGATGGTGCAGGTGACGGCGGCTGCACTGGCCAGCGAATGCAAGTTGTACGCAAATCCGGCCAGCGTCGATTCGATTCCAACCGACGGCAACAAGGAAGACGTGGTGCCGATGGCGATGGGTGCGGCCGTCAAGTTGCGTCGGACTGTTCGCAATCTGCGTCACGTGCTTGCCATTGAGTTGTTGTGCGCGGCCGAGGGCATCGAGTATCGTCGACCACTGCGTTCAAGCGCTGCACTCGAAAACGCACACGCGCGCGTTCGTGCGCTGGTTGACAAGAGTTCGGGCGATCGTGTTCCATCACCCGACATCGCAGCATTGGCCGAGGCGCTCGCCGCGGGTGCGTTCGAAACGCAGCCGATGGTGGAAATATTCTAGTGCGGCCGTAACCCATGCTTTCCAGCCGCTATCGTCCCTGGCACATTCCGATCTTCCTGGGCAAATACGCCTGGTTGCGAGCGCGTAATCGCCCGGTGCTCGTGAATTTCGAAGTCACCATGCGCTGCAACGCGCGTTGTGGATTTTGCGATTACTGGAAAACGCCGGCGGATACACGTGCGAACGAACTCAAGTCGTTTGCGGCGGCAGCGCGCGAGTTCAGTCCAATGCTTGTGACCTTCACGGGTGGCGAGCCGCTGTTGCGGAAAGATCTCGAAGAGTTGGTGGCTGGGGTACGCCAGGCGGTGCGGTACACGTACGTGCAGCTGATCACACACGGCGGCATGTTGTCCGTCGAGCGCGCGAAGTCGTTGTGGGACGCGGGCGTCGATCAGTTCAATATTTCGCTGGACTATCTCGACAGTCGGCACGACGACGCGCGTGGCATTCCGGGACTCACGGCAAAAATTCTGGATGTCGTTCCGAAAATGAAGGCGGCGGGAATTGGCGGAATCAAATTCAACACGGTGATCAAACGCGACAATCTCGATCAGCTTATCCCGATTGTGGAGAAAGCGCACAGTCTCAAGTGTGGTGTGAATTTCAGTTTGTACACCGACTCGAAGAACGGCAATAAGGATCATCTGCTGGAAGCCCAGCACATGGAGCAGCTGAGCACCGTAATTCAGCAATTGCTGGCGTTCAAGAAGATCCATCGCGGCTCTATCAGCAATTCCGAATATTATCTCGAGCAAATTCCGCGATATTCGCGCGGCGAGATGACGGAGCTGTGTGAGAGCGGCATGTCTACCATCCACATCGATCCACACGGAATGGTAAGGCGCTGCCCGGATTTCCCCGCCGATGGCCCGTGGCAGGAGTACAAGGGGTATGAGCCGATCGCTTGCAATCAATGCTACTACGCGTGTCGCGGTGAAGCACAGGCACCAATTCGCATCATGTCGCGGATACGGGACGTGTACGCGTAAACGCGGACTGGTTGCGCACTCGCGGCGGACTTGTTGCGAAATTCTCGCGCGCGGGAGCGGCCGGCGGTATCGACAGGTGCACGTTTGGAATGAATTTTTGAATTTCCTGAACAACTTGCAGCGAATGGCGCGGTCAAGAACGCACTTCAAGTTGCGCGTCCGTGAAATCCGTAAAATTCGTGTCTTGCAGTTGCCGTTGTAGCGATTTTGCAGTGGTTCCGCAATCGGCGATGAGTTGCTGTTGTGTCGCCTCGTAACCCGAACCGTAATTCCACAGCAGAAGCTCCCACCGCTATTTTCCAGATGTCGTACCGCGCGACCTGAGCCAGCCTCAACGCACCAGCCGTCCGCCCCCACTCCTGCCGCCAATGTCAGTCACGCTCTTCACGAACGCCGCGCAATGTGTCACCTGTGCCGGACCTGGGCGCGCGCGACGCGGCAACGAGATGAAAGACGCGGGTGTGCGCGACAACACTGGCGTTGCGGTTGACGGCAATCACATCGTCGCCGTCAACTCCGACGAGCGCTTGCGGCAGGCGTACCCGAACGCTCGAGAAATTGACTGCAACCGCGGACTCCTCGCGCCCGGTTTCGTTGATTCGCACACCCACGCTGTTTTTGGCCGCCCACGGTTTGAAGAACAGGAATTGCGCGCCACTGGCGTCCCGTACCTCGAAATTGCCAAACGTGGCGGCGGCATTCACAGTTCCGTGCGTGATCTGCGCAGCCGTACCAACGAAGATTTGTACGCGCTCGCCGTGCCGCGTATCGCGCGGCTCGCGGCCGGCGGTGTCACCACGATCGAGATCAAGTCAGGATACGGCCTGACCGTCCACGACGAACTGCGGACCTTGCGTGTCATCAAGCAGCTCGGCGACACACTTTCGCTCCGCGTCGTCGCCACCTGCCTGGGCGCACACGAAGTCCCGTTCGAACGGCAATCGGTGGCAGGAGGTCGCGAGAGCTGGATGCACGACTTGACCACGGAGCTGTTCCCTGCGGTCAAAGCGGAGAGCCTGGCGCAATTCGCCGACATCTTTTGCGAACCCGGGGTGTTCGACCTTGCTGAAACGCAGACCATCCTGGGCAGCGCGAAATCCCAGGGGTTTGCGCTCAAATTGCATGCCGACGAATTGCACGATGGGGGCGGCTCGGCCCTGGGTGTGACACTTGGGGCCACCAGCGTGGATCACCTGGCGGCGATTTCGTCGTCTGGCATACAGGCATTGGGTTCGGCGAATACGGTGGCGACACTATTACCGGCGACCATGCTGTTTCTGGGCACGGGCCGGCAGGCACCAGCGCGACAACTCCTCGATGCCGGAGCAGCGATAGCGTTGGCGACCGATTTCAACCCGGGGACGTCGCCGCTGACATCCTTCCCGCTGCTGCTGACGCTCGCCATCAGCGAGCTCAGGTTGTCGGCGGCGGAGGCATGGCTGGCCGGTACCGTCAACGGCGCGGCTGCGCTGGGTCTTGCCGGTTCCACAGGGCAACTCGCACCGGGGTTCAGCGCCGACCTCGCCGTGCATGATGCAAGTGATTTTCGCGAGTTGCCTTACTGGTTCGGAGAGCGTCTTTGTCGCATGACGTGGGCCCGCGGTGTTGCGTGTTACCCGTTCAAGTAGCACCCATGTAAAACGTTCGTTTTCGCGCTACCTCAACACGCCCGCGATGATCAATGTTGCACGTTCTCGCAGCCGATTCCTGGAGTCTCAACGGTACTGATGTCGAACGCCCCGAAATACCGGAAGAAGGCGGTCGAATACGAGCAGCTCAAGCAGTTCGATCGGGCCGTTGCGAGTTATG